>DAIMFL010000015.1:494-39187 GCA_036724615.1 Alphaproteobacteria bacterium
ATCCGGCGCCGGGCTCGGTGATCGCGTAGCACTCGTGCCGCTTCCCGGCGATGTTCGGCTTCACCCAGGTCTCGATCTGATGAGGCGAGCAGGCCTTGAGCATCCAGGGCTGCACGTTGCCGGTGCACCAGGACAGCGCGTTGGTGACGCGGCCCATCTGCTCCTGCACCACGACCTGCTCGATCATGCTGAGCCCGCCGCCGCCCATCTCCTTCGGCACCGCCATGTTGGAGATGCCGAGCTCCCGCGCCTTGGCCACGTGTCTTGCGTGCGCATCGGCCGGAATCTCGCCGTTATGCATTTCGGCGTGGACCTCCCAAGGAATCAGGTCCGCGTCCATGAAGGCGCGCGTCTTGGCTTGCCAGGCGCGTGCGCCGGCGGGCAGCGGATAGGTCATGGATGCTCCGGGTCGTTCGATCTTCGGGTGAGGGTCGGTCTATTCCATCGCCAGGGCGAGCGCGGCGTTCGCCCGGCTCAGCGTTCCGGGCTCGGGTGCCCGGGGCAGGCGGGCGGCCGGGATCGCCGCGCGGATGAGGTCGTGGAACTGGCGCAGGCAGATCTCCTTCTCCGAGAGGATGCCGGAGACGTAGCTCCGCGATCCCAGCCCCTCCTGCACCGAGGCGACCAGCAGCTCGTCCTCGCGCTGGACCTGGGTGTTGATACGCCGGTTCAGGTACTGCGCCGCGCGCAACTGCCGGGACGCGCCCGGAAGCCGATAGGAGCGGCCGCGATACCGGCACTTTCCGGGGGCGACCGGAATGACGTGAAAGACGTCCACGTGATCGCAATAGACGTCGATCGCGACGTTCGGAAGGAGGGTGTAGTACGCCCAGGCCCGGCGGCGGTCCTCCGGCAGATGCGCGAGCTCCGGCAGCAGGGTCTGGTAATGCCGCTCGCTCCAGCTCTCCGAGGGCTTGTCGCGCAGCCAGTGGATGGCGCGCGAGACGGCGAGAGGCTGCGTCTCCGCCTCGTAGCGGGTGCCGAACAGGCGATAGAGCCCGGGATGCCCGACCGGCACGTGATAGCCTTCGAGGAAGTTGTCCATCACGTTCTTCCAGTCGACCGCGATCTCGTGGCCGTAGTGGCTGCCGAACGGCTCCATCTCCTCGAGCCGGTACGGCAGCAGCTCCGCCGCGTAAGGGGCCATGCGCTCGGCCACGCTCGGCCCCTCGACGCCCGCGAAATTCACGAAGACGAAGCCCTGGAACAGCTCGAGGGCGAGGGGCGTGAGCCCGTACGCGGACTTGTCGAGCTCCGGGAAGCTCTGCTGGCCCGGCACGGCCTTGAGCCGGCCGTCGAGACCGTAGACCCAGCCGTGATAGGGGCAGCGCAGATGCCCTTCGCAGCTGCCGGTATCGCCCAGGGCGACGGCCGCGGCGCGATGGCGGCAGACATTGTAGAACGCGCGCAGCTCGCCGTCCTCGCCGCGCACCACCAGGGCGCGCTCGCCGACCAGGTTCAGCGTCGCGAAGTCGCCGGGCCTGGCGACCTCGCTCACATGGCAGACGAGCTGCCAGCTGCGCAGGAACAGGCGTTCCTTCTCCAGGGCGAAGAACTCCGGGTGCTGATAGGTCCAGCCGGGCAGGGTCTCCGTGCGGAACGCGCCGTCCGGGCACCACACCTCGCTGTCGGTCGCAGCGATCGGCTGCAGGGCGGCGGCGGTCATGGCGGAATCCTCCGGTTCTTACGCAGAGCTGGATCGGCCGGGCGAGGGGCCGCCTAGGCGGCGGTGCGCTCGCCGGTGATCGCGGAAAACTCGCTCGGAAAGAAGCGCGCCAGGAACACGCGGCAGGTCCGCTTCGCCTCCGCGCGGTCGACGCTCTTCGGGTTGATCAGGATGTCGAGCCACAGCCCGTCGATCATGGCGTTGAGGCCGCGGGCGACGGCGTCGGCGTCGACATCGGTGTAGCCGCCGGCCGCGATGATCGCCTGGCAGAGCTCGCGCGTCTGCGCGAAATAGGTGTCGGACAGCTCCGTGCAGAGGCGCAGGTACTCGGGCCGCCAGCGGGCCTCGCCCCAGAAGGCGTACCACACGGTGACGTGCTTGCGGCTGACCGCGGTCGGGTGGAAGTCCGCCTCGATCATGGCATCGAGCTTGTCGGCCGGGGCCGGCCCGGCCTTGGCGACAGCCGTCTTCCAGAAGCTCTCGTACTGCTGCGCCATGTAGCGCAGCGTCTCCACCAGGAGCTCCTCCTTGCTCCGGAAGTAGAAGTTGACGATGCCGCGCGACAGCTTCGCCCCGTCCGCCACATGGGCGAGGGTGGTCTCCGCGAAGCCGCGCTTGGCGATCGAGGCGATCGTCGCCTCGATGAGCTGCGCCCGCCGGGCTTCCTTGATCTCGAAGCGGCCCATGACCGGTTCCTGTCGATGAGGCTCACAAAATACAGGCCCGGATTATTGAAGTCAATGAAATTGCTTATATATTGACGCTCGATTGAATGAGCGTCCAATCAAAGGTTTGAGTGCCAACGAAAAAACCCCGCCCGGAAGGCCGGGCGGGGTCGGGTCCACTAAGCCCTGATGGCGGGTCAGAGACCGGCCTTCACCTGCTGGAACAGGGCGTTCGCCTTCTCCCGCATCTCGTGCGGCATCTCGTCGAAGAACTTGGTCCGGACGAGCATGGCGGCCGGGTTGTCGACGCCGAGCTCCTCGAGGCGCTTCGGATCGATCCGCTCATAAGTCTTCTCGTTGGAATGGCCGTAGCCGTACTCGTTGACCATGTACTCGCCGACCTGCGGGTCGAGCACGGCGTTCAGCACGTCGTATTTCTGCTGCTCGTCGCCCGGCCCGCCCTTGATCAGCGCGAGGCCGCAGACCCAGGTCAGCATGCCTTCCTTGGGGTTCATGTATTTCACATCGAGCCCCTGCTGCTTGAGGGCGACCGACGTCTCGTTCCAGGCGGTGGAGGCCACGAGCTCGCCGGCGGCGAGCGCCTGGGCGATCTGCGTCGGATCGGTCCAGTAGAAGCGCAGGTTCTCGTGGATCCTGGCGACCGTCTCGAAGGTCCGGTTCAGCTCCTCGTCGTTCATGTTGAAGATGTGCTGGACGCCCGAGAGGAGGCCGCCGATGGCGACGGCCGTTTCAGCGGAGTCGAACATCGACATGCGGCCCTTGTAGCGCTCGTCGAGGAGGATGGCGTACGACTCCTCCTCGATCTCCACCAGATCGGCCCGATAGACGATCGAGGTGTTGCCCCAATCGAACGGCACGAGGAAGGTCTCGCCGTCGAGCTGCACGCCGCGGATGTGCTTCAGCACGGGAAAGATCGACTTCCAGTTCTCGATGCGGCTCGTGTCGATCGGCTCCAGCACGCCGGCGTCGCGCCACCGCCGCACGTTGCTGGTGCAGGGATGCGAGACATCCGGCGTGAAGCCGCTGCGCAGCTTCTGGAGCGCCTCGTCCTCCTCGCCGAAGATGCTGAAATTCGGGGTCTCGCCGTACTTCTCGATGAAGGTCGGAAACAGCTCTGGGATGTCGTAGCCGGACCAAGTAAAGTAGTTGACGTTGATGTCGGCTCGGGCGCCGCGGGGAACCAGCGGCACAGTGGCGGCCGCGATGCCGAACGAAGCCAGGCCGTTCAGTATCTGGCGCCGGCTGAGCCGGCCCTTGCGGATATTTCTGACGAATTCACTGGAACTCATCGCACCTCTCCCTCGGATTGCCTCGTTCCTGTTCGCGTGCCGCCGTCGGTGTTTCTTTTGATTGTCGACATATTGCGGCGCTTCGACTATAGGCGCGGCCCGGAAAGGGCGTCAGCCGCTTTCTTGCGGCACCGGGCGGGCGGGGCGCCGTGCATCGTGCCGCCGGCCGGGTTCCAGCCTCCGGGAACTTCCAGTGGCAAAGTTGCGTTATTGCCCAATTCCCAGGCAGCCGGAACCGGGACCGACCACAATCTTGCCACGTGCAGCCGGGGGCAGTTCGGTGGATGTTCGTTGCAAACCATCTCAAATGAAAACATTCGTTTGTGCGCAGATTCTCAGGTACAAGATCGCAAGCGGAGATCCGCGCCGGGCCGTGGCATTAAATGGATTTAATCCGCTGTCAATCGCCCGCAGAAACGATTCGCAGTGAGAATGGAACGCGTGTCCAGTGGAGAGCGCGAGGAAACCTGCATGCGGCGGACCCTGGCCGGCGCGCTGACGGGCCTGCTGCTTCTCTCGGGCTGCGCCGACCGGCGCGAGGTGGCGACGCTGCCGCCCGCGGCCCAGACGGCGCCCGAGCCGGCAGATACGGATTCGGAGCCCGCCGGGCCCGAGGAGCCGCTGCCGGTGCCTGCGCGAAAGCCGGAGACCCTTGCGAAGCGCACCGATCTCGATCCGGAGCGGCTGATCGGCCTCAGCACCTTTCAGACGGAGTCGCTGCTCGGCATGCCCGCCTTGCAGGACGAGCGTCCACCCGCCAAGGTGTGGACGTACAATGCGCAGTCTTGCGTACTCAGTATTTTTTTCTACCCCGACATCAATACCCGGGTGTTTCAGGCGCTAACCTACGAGTTCAACGCGGAGGTCAAGACGGATGCAGCAAGGCGGCGCTGTCTGGAAGAACTCGTCCGAGAGCATGCCGGCTAGCGGTAAGAACGTGACCGTGCGTGCAGCGGACGAGCAGCGCGGGCCGGGACTCGGCCAGCGGGTGGTGGTGGTCGACGACGACCCGCTGTTCCGCGAATCGCTCGGGCTGAATCTGTCGGAGCACGGCTACGACGTGGTCGAGTTCGGCGATGGGGCCGGCGTGCTCGAGTATTTCGAGAACGGCGGCGATGCCGAAGCGGTGCTGCTCGACTGGCGCATGCCGGGCATCGACGGGCTGGAGGTGCTCCGACGCATGCGGGAGCGCGGTCTCGGCATGCCGGTGATTTTCCTCACCGTCCTGAGCGACCAGATCTACGAGGAAGCCGCGCTGCGCCGCGGCGCCGTGGACTTCATCGAGAAGTCTCGCAGCCTCTCGATCATTCTGCAGCGGCTGCGCCTCATCACGGAAGGATCGAAGCGGCCCTCGGCCGCCGAGACCGCCGAGGAGCAGCCGACGGTGTTCCGCCGCGGACGGCTGGAGCTGCGCCTCGACATCCACCGGGCCTTCTACGACGGCCGGCGGGTCGATCTGACGCTGACCGAGTTCAACATCGTTCGCCTCCTCGCCGGGGTGCGCGACGCCGACGTGTCCTACCGCCAGATCTACGACCTGGTGCGCGGCAAGAACTTCGTGGCGGGATACGGCGAGGACGGGTACCGGGTGAACGTGCGCTCGTTCATCAAGCGGATCCGTCAGAAGTTCCGCGAGGTGGACGAGACCTTTGCCTGCATTGGTAACTACCCGGGGTTCGGCTACCGCTGGGTCGACCCCGACTAGAGTCTCGGTCGCGGGCAACAGCACGATGGAGGGCGATCGACCGCTACGGGAGCGCTCGCTCACGAGCCGGCTCGTCCTGCTTCTGGTCGTGTTCGTCGCCGTCCCGATCGCCGTCTACTACACCTTCCTCCAGGCCGATCTGGAACGCCGGACGCTGCTCATCGGCAACGTCCAGGAGCAGGGCCGCCTGGTCGCCCTGGGGCTTGAGCCGCTGCTCCGCCAGACGGAGCCGTCACCGCTCCTGACGCTCGGCGAATCGCTCACCCGATTCGCCAACCGGAACACCCGGATCAAGGTGCTCTTCCGGCCGACCGGCAAGGCGGACGTGGCGAGCTTCTTCTACGTCGCCTCCGCGCCGCCGGTGCCGACCGCCTTCCTGCAGCAGGAGCGCGACGAGCTGCTGCAGCAGGGCATCCTCGACAGCGTCTCGGTCACCTGCACCGGCAACCTGCCGCTCGCCAACCGCTACCGGGATCCGGAAGGGCGGGAGGAGGTGCTGACCTCGATCACGCCCGTCCTCACCGACGCCGGGTGCTGGGCGGTCATCGTCTCCCATCCGCTGGAGAGCCTGCTCGGGGCGACGCTGGCGCAGCCCTATTGGATGCGCTTCGAGGTGCGGGTCGCCGCCGCCATCTATCTCGCCATGGCGGTGCTGACCCTGGCGGTGTTCCTGAGCATCCGCCGCAGCGTGCTGCGCTTCCGCGCCCTCGCCCGGGACCTGCGCACGGGCGCTGCGGGCGACCGCTCCTTCGTGTCGCAGAACGAGGTGTCGGAGCTCACCGGCGTGGCCGAGGAATTCGACCGCCTGGTGCGCACCTTGCGGGCCTCGGCGGACAGCATCCGCCGGGCGGCGGAGGACAACGCCCATGCCTACAAGACCCCGATCGCGATCATGCGGCAGTCCCTGGAGCCGCTGAAGCGCCTGGTGCCGCCCAGCGAGAACCGGGGGCGCCGGGCGCTGGACGTGCTGGAGACCTCGATCGACCGGCTGGACCAGCTGGTCTCGACCGCCCGGCGGATGGACGAAACGGTGGCGGAGCTGCTCGATCCGCCGCGTCAGCGGGTGGATCTCTCCCGGCTGCTGGAGCGCATGGCCGTGGCCTATGGCGGCATCTGCGAAGGGAAGGGGATCCGCCTCACCACCTCCATCGACCGCAACATCACGGTGCGCGCCAGCGACGACCTCCTCGAGACGGTGCTGGAGAACGTGCTCGACAACGCGATCAGCTTTTCGCCGTCCGGCGGATCCCTCTCGATCACCCTGCGGCGCCACGGCGGAACCGCCGAGATCGCCGTCGAGGATTCCGGGCCCGGCGTGCCCGAGGAGGACCTGGAGCGCATCTTCGAGCGCCAGTTCACCAAGCGGCCGCCGCTTCCGGAGGAGGTCGCCGACGGCAATGGCGGCGGCAGCTTCCACGCCGGGATCGGGCTGTGGATCGTGCGCCGGAACGTGGAGGCCGTAGGGGGGCGCGCCTATGCCCGCAACGTGCCCGGCGGCGGGCTGATGCTCTGCATCGAGCTGCCTGTGGCAGCCTAGGGGCTTAACTTTTTGTTAACCATAAAGTTCATTATTTTCCAAAGCTTAAGAGACGTTCTTCTTGTCACAACTTTGACCCATCGGCGAAGCCTCGGAGACTGGTACTAAAGAGCGTCCGGCACTTCTCGTCACCTCGCCGGAGCAGTGTCGGAGGGTCACCGAGTGCAGCTTCATCCCCGTGAATCCGGTTCGCTTTTCTGGCAGACCGCAGCCACCAGGCTGACGGGCTTCGACCCTCAGGCAGGGCACAGCTTTCTCGGCCAGCTCGACTGGATGCTGCGGCGCCTGAGCACGTCCCACATCCGGATCAGCCTGGTCCGGCTGGTGCTGCCGGCACATCTGCACGGGGCCGAGCAGGCCGCCGCGGAGATCGCCCAAGATCTCGACGACGCCTATGGCATGGCCGGGGTGATGTGGGACGGCAGCATCGTCGCGGCCTTCTTCGGGCCCCGTCAGGCCGGCCCCGCCGGCGATCGGCAGCAGACCCGCACGATCCTCCGCCGGCTGCGCAAGGCGCTGCGGGATGCGGGGGTCGAGCGGTCCGCCCTCGGCGCGTCCGTATCCCTTCTGCACCGCTGGACCGACGAGATCAGCGACGTCTCGACGCTGATGCTCGAATCCGTGTCGACTCCGCGGACCGAGATCGCGCCGCTCGAGCGCACGGCAGCCTGAGCAAGGCAAGCGGCCGGGCGGCCGATCCGCGCCGGCCGCCCCGGCGGCAGCCCGGGCCTTCAGTCCCGGCGTATTCCTTCCAACGGGATCTCCCCAGCCTCGATCGCATTTCGCAGGGCCGCGAACCCCGTCTCCAGCTCCTCGTAGTTCTGACGCGCGACGCGCAGCTGCTCGATCTCGCCCCGGGTCAGGGGACCCTGGGCGGCCGCCCCGATATCCACGACCTGCGCGAGATAGCGGCCGCGCAGCCTGGCGACGGCGCGCGCCACGCGCTCGACCTCGAGGGGGGTGACCCCCACGACGGCGTTGCGCACTTCGGTTTCGTTCAGCCGCCGGGTCTCGCCGGCGAGGTTGAACAGGTATTGGCGCACGTTCGGCGCGGGTATCCGGCTGACGATCCCGCCGCCGCCGCTTTTCGCCGGCGCGTGCCCGGCCGGCGGGACCGGCAGCATGCTGGCCGACTCCATCTTGCGCCGGAACAGCGACGGCTCGAGCTCCTCGGCCTCGGACATCGGCATCATCGCTGCCTGTCGCTTCGTGGCGGAGGCTGTGAACAGCATCTTTCGTCTCCCTGGCTGGTCTCGCGGGGCGTCCTGCCCCGATCCCGCCTCGCAAGCGGCGCGCCAATGCCCGGCCGCCTGAAATCAACGGCTTAGCCGATCGACCCTGCGTCGGCGGAGATTTCTGCCGGTCGCGCCCGGGCAGGAATTGCCCGTTTGACGGCCAAGGAGCGGACGGACGGCGCAAGCGCGTTGCCCAGGGCGAGGCCTCCGGGCATTATCGCTGGGGCGAAACCTGCCGCTTCAAGGGGCTAGGGCCAAGTCAACAGGGAGGAGTTCGATGGCCAAGGGTAAGACTCGGGGTGTGTCCAACACGAACGAGGCGCGTTCGCGCCGACAGTTCCTGAAGGCCGCCACCGCCGCCTCCGCAGGCGGCGCCGCTGTGCTCGGCATGCCGAACGTGATCCGGGCTCAGGACGCGATCGTCCTCAAGTTCCAGAGCACCTGGCCCCAGAAGGACATCTTCCACGAATACGCCCAGGACTACGTGACCCGGGTGAACGAGATGTCGGGCGGGCGGCTGCGGCTCGATCTTCTGGCGGCCGGCGCGGTCGTCGGCGCCCTGCAGATGCAGGATGCGGTCATCGCCGGCGCGCTCGACGGCGGCCATGGCGTCACCGCCTACTGGTACGGCAAGCACAAGGCCTACTCGCTGTTCGGCACGCCTCCCGCCTTCGGCTGGAACGCGAATCAGATGCTCGGCTGGATCCGCTACGGCGGCGGCCAGGAGCTCTACGACGAGCTGGTGCAGCAGGTCCTCGGCCTCGATCTCGTCGGCTTCTTCACCGGGCCGATGCCGACGCAGCCGCTCGGCTGGTTCCAGCAGCCCATCGAATCCGCGGACGGCCTGAAGAACCTGAAGTACCGCACCGTCGGGCTGTCGGCCGACCTCAACAACGAGCTCGGCGCCGCGGTGACGATCATGGGCGGCGGCGACATCGTGCCGGCGATGGACCGCGGGCTGCTCGACGCCGCCGAGTTCAACAACCCGTCCTCGGACAAGGTGCTGGGCTTCCCCGACGTCAGCAAGGTCTACATGCTGCAGAGCTATCACCAGGCCGCCGAGTGCTTCGAGATCATCTTCAACAAGACGAAGTACGAAGGCCTGCCGGAAGACCTGCGCGCCATCCTGAAATATGCGGCGGAGGCGTCCTCGGCCGACATGTCCTGGAAGGCGATGGACCGCTACTCCAAGGACCTGGAGGACATGCGGGCGAACCAGGGGGTGAAGACCTACACCACGCCCGATTCCGTGCTGCAGGCGCAGCTCGCGGCCTGGGACAAGGTGATCGAAGCCTCGTCCAGCGAAGCCTTCTTCGCGAAGGTGATCGACTCCCAGAAGGCGTGGGTCAAGCGGGTCGTCGGCTTCCAGCTCGAGTACGACGTTCCGCAGGCTCCGGCCTTCAACCACTTCTTCGGCGCGTAGCCCGCGCCCGCATCGCCAGACGGCCGGGATGGGTGTTCATCCATCCCGGCCGCCCTCTATGGGCCGGGGAAACAGATGCAGCGGTTTCTGATCCTGGTCGATCGGATCAGCACCTGGGTCGGCCATGCCTTCGCATGGTGCATTTTGCTGCTCACCCTCGCGGTGAGCTACGAAGTGTTCTCCCGGTACGTGCTGCTTCGCCCGACCACCTGGGCGTACGACACGGCATACATCCTCTACGGCAGCCTGTTCATGATGGCGGGCGCCTACGCCTTGTCGCGCAACGCGCATGTCCGAGGCGACTTCCTCTATCGCACCTGGAGGCCCCGCGTGCAGGCCGCGCTCGACCTGGTGCTCTACATCTTCTTCTTCTTTCCCGGCATGATCGCGCTCATCTATTCGGGTTACGGCTTCGCGCGGCTGTCCTGGATGATGAACGAGCACTCGTCGTTCACGCCCGGCGGGCCGCCGATCTATCCGTTCAAGACGCTGATCCCGATCGCGGCGGCCTTCCTGGTGCTGCAGGGCATCGCGGAGGTGATCCGCTGCGTCGTCTGCCTGCGGACGGGGGCGTGGCCGCGCCGGCTCCATGACGTGGAGGAGATCGAGAGCGTCATTCTCGACCGCACCGCGCAGCGGAGCGGCGAGGAGGGGGCGCCCCGATGAGCAATCCCGAACTCGGCGTGGTGATGCTCGGGGCGTTCGTCGTCCTGATCCTGATGGGATTCCCGATCGCCTTCACCCTGATGGCGATCGGCGTGGGCTTCGGCTACCACGCCATGGGGTACTCGATCTTCCCGCTCCTCGTGCAGCGCACCTACAACGTCATGTCGAACGACGTGCTGATCTCGGTGCCGCTCTTCATCTTCATGGGCTACCTGATCGAGCGGGCGAACATCCTCGACCGGCTGTTCCGCAGCATCCAGCTCGCTGCGGGCGGGCTGCCGGGCTCGCTTGCCGTGGCGACGCTTCTCACCTGCGCGCTGTTCGCCACGGCGACCGGGATCGTCGGCGCCGTCGTCACGCTGATGGGGCTGCTCGCCTTTCCGGCGATGCTGCGGCACGGCTACGACACCAAGCTGTCGGCCGGCGTGGTCTGCGCCGGCGGATGCCTCGGCATCCTGCTGCCGCCGTCGATCATGCTGATCCTGTACGGCGCGACGGCCGGGGTCTCGGTCGTGCAGCTTTACGCGGGAGCGCTTCTCCCCGGGCTCATGCTGACCGGGCTCTACGTCCTCTACGTGGTGGGACGCTCGATCCTGGACCCGTCTCTGGCGCCGCAGCTTTCGAAGGAGGAGCGCGACGTTCCCTTCGCCGAGGTGGTCTGGTCGCTCGCCACCTCGTTCCTGCCGCTCGCGCTGCTGATCGCCGCCGTGCTCGGCTCGATCATGTTCGGGCTGGCGACGCCGCACGAGGCGGCGGCGGTCGGCGCGCTGGGCTCCATCGTGCTCGCCGCCGCCTACCGGTCGCTCAGCTGGGAGAAGCTCCGGGAGTCGGTCTATCTCACCGCACGCACGACCGCGATGGTGTGCTGGCTGTTCGTCGGCTCGTTCCTGTTCTCGGCCGTCTTTGCCTATCTCGGCGGGCACGAGGTGATCCGCAATTTCGTGGTCGCCCTCGACCTCGATCCGCTCACCTTCATGATCATGGCCCAGATCATCATCTTCCTGCTGGGCTGGCCGCTGGAGTGGACCGAGATCATCATCATCTTCGTGCCGATCTTCCTGCCGCTGCTCGAGCATTTCGGCATCAACCCGCTGTTCTTCGGGCTGCTCATCGCGCTCAACATCCAGACCTCGTTCCTGTCGCCGCCCGTCGCGATGGCGCCCTTCTATCTGAAGGGCGTGGCGCCGCCGCACGTGACGATCAACGAGATCTTCCGAGGCGTGATGCCGTACCTGGCGCTGGTGCTGATCGCGATGGTGCTGCTCTACACCTTCCCGCAGATCGGGCTGTGGCTGCCGGAGGTGATCTACAGCCGCTGACGGGCATCAGCCCGCGGGGGAGGGCGGCGTCGGGAGAGCGCCCGGAGGAAGTCGGAGGTCGACGGGACCGGGGCCGGTCAGGCCCTGGCCCGCCCGCCGGCGGCGGCCGGCTTCGGCGGATCGCCTGCGACCGGCATGTTCACCGCCCTGGCGCCGCGCAGGTCGGCGCCGGTCAGATTGGCGCCCTGCAGGTTCGCCTCCGCGAAATTGGCGCCGCGCAGGTCGGCATTGCTGAGGTCGGCGCAGTACAGGTCGGCGCCTTCGAAATCCGCCCCGGCCAGCCGGGCGCCGTCCAGTTTGGCATGCTCCAGCCGGGCGCGGCGCAGCCGGACGTGCTCCATGTTGGTGACCCAGGCGGGGCCTTCGTCTCCCGCCTTGTTGAGCGGGCTGAACCGGGCGCCGGAGAGATTGGCGTCACTGAGATTCGCGCGGTGCAGCTTCGCCCCGCGCAGGTCGGCGTCGCGCAGGTTGCCGCGTCGCAGATCGGCGAAGGAAAGATCGGCCATGGCCAGCTCGGATCCGGCGAGATTGGCCGCGGACAGGACGGCGTAGTCGAGCATGGCGCCGCTCAGCTTCGCACTCCGCAGATCGGTTCCAGGAAGATGGGCGCCGCTCAGCTCGGCGCGCTTGCCCTCCTTGCCGTAGGTATCGATCCAGGCGCGATGTCGCTCGAGGATTGCCGGCAGGGAGGCGATGAGCTCCGGATTGCTGCGCGGCAGGTTCGACCCGGCGAGCTCGGGCGCCGCCTCGGTACGCTGATCGACGATCGTGCCGCGCAGATCGGCGTTGCTGAGCCGTGCATTCGCAAGCACGGCATCGGTGAGGATCGCCCCGTGCATGCAGGCGCCTTCGAGGTTGGCATCGGTCAGATCGACGCCGGTCATCACCGCCCCGGTGAAGATCGTGTTCCGCAGGTCGGCCTGGCGGAACTTGCAGTGGCTGAGGATGGCGTCCGTGAAGTCCGACTGGATGACGAAGGCATTGGACAGCTTCGCGCCGGTCAGATTGGCGCGCGAGGCGAGGACGCAGACGAGCTGCGAGTTCATCTCCTCGAAGGTGACCTGCTCCAGCTCCCGCTGGCGGTTCGCCTTGGCGAGCGTGCCTTCCCGGATGTCCGCGTCGATGAAGGAGCTGTCGCGCAGATCCGCGCCGCGCAGGCAGGCCCCCCGGAGATCGGCGCGGTCGAGAACGGCCTCCCGGATCAGCGCCATGCGCAGATCCGCCGCGAACAGGATGGCGTCGCGCAGCCGCACCCGGTCCATCCGCGCATGCTGCAGCTTCGCGCCGCTCAGATCGGCGCTGGTGAGATCGGCGTCGCTGAGGTCGAGCCCGGAGGCGTCGCAGAAGCCCATGGATGCGCGGCGGCCGCCGGGCTCGCCCCGCAGGAAGCGCCGGTGGGAGGCGATGATCTCGTTGAGATCACTCTGCTTCAGTCTGGTCCAGCTTCCGGCCGCCGCTGATGATCCGGCCATCTGATACTCGTCTACCGTTCCTGGCGGCCCGATCCCGACGCTCGGGCACCAGATCATTACTGGGCCGGCAGACGCCGGACAGGCGGCATTGAACAGCAGGGGCGATTAAGCCGACGTTAAGTTTGCAGATTGCGGCCTTTGAGCCTGCAGGGGAGCAGGCTCCCGGGGATCAAGCCGGAATGCTGGCCGGACGGGCCAGCCCATCGGCGGCGACGCGGTTGCGGCCGCCGTTCTTCGCCCGATAGAGCGCCTGGTCCGCGCGCTGCAGGAAGCCGTCGAGAGCCTCCCCGAAGCGGTACTGGGAAATGCCGATGGAGACGGTGACGGAGCCGTAGCTCTCTCCGGTCTTGCGGTTCGTGATCGTGCGGCGCGCGAGCCGCGACCGGATCTGCTCGGCGACGGCAGTGGCGCCGCTCAAGCCCGTGCGCGGCAGCAGGATGGCGAATTCCTCGCCGCCGTAGCGGCTCGCCGTGTCCTGGCCCTTCAGGCCCTCCTTGAGCGTGCGGGCGACGATCTTCAGGACCTCGTCGCCGACCCGGTGGCCATAGCTGTCGTTGAACGTCTTGAAATGGTCGATATCGGCCATCAGCAGACAGAGCACCTCGCCCGAGGCCTCGGCGCTGCGCGTCTCCTCGTGGAGCTTGGCGTCGAAGAGCTTGCGGTTGGCGAGCCCGGTGAGGGCGTCGGTCAGGGCCTCTCGCCGGACCGTCTCGAGATGTTCCCTGAGCTCGGTGATCTCGCCCGAGGCGTGCTTCAGGTGGTGCTCGAGGCTGCGGCTGCGGTCCAGCAGGCGCTGGCATTCGAGGAGCACCCCCTTGACCACGTCGGCCAGCGGCGAGGCGTCGGACGAGGCCCGCAGGTCGTTGGAGTACCCCGCCAGCCTGTGGCTGCTGCGCGAGGCATCCAGCCCGGCGTCGGCCACATAGGCGAGGATCTGGTCGATCGCGGCCTGGAGCCGCCGGCTGGCGTCGCGGAGCTCGTCGTCCTCCCGATCCGCGAAGAAGCTGGCATGGAGCTCAGCATTGCGATCGGGCGTGAACGGGGTGCGGGAGCGGATCAGCGCGTCGATGGCGGCGACGAGATCCGCGTTCCTCCGGCTCGCATAGGCGTACCAGACGGTGAAGTTGTCCGGGTTGGGCGCGACCCCGTGCCGCCCCATGAAGTCGAGCGCCAGCAGCGCATGCCCCCGGGCAGCCTCGGTCGACTCTGGATAGAACATGGACATCCCGCGTTATCCCACCAGCCGGTCCGGCGAGCGCCCCGGCCCTTCGGGCGACCAGGGCAGAGCCGCGGAGATTCATGGAAAACTCTTTATAAACCTATAACAACTTATGTGGTCCTGACGCGTGGACGGTGGAGCGATGGGGCTGGAGATCGTGATCGAGCGCTGGCAGGGGCTGGGCGGAAAGACCGATTTCCGCTGGTCGGTATGGCACGACGGACGGCGGATCCAGATGGGCGGTGCCTTCGCCGACGTGGAGGCCTGCGAGGCGGAAGCGCAGCAGTTCTGCCGGACGGCGTTCGGCCGGTCCGCCGACCGCGTCACCCGGCTCTGAGCCGCGCTCCCGTCAGGGCGCGCGCTTCCGTCCGGTCACCATGGCGCGGACGAGGTTCTCGCGATGCGCCAGGCTGGCGAGCACGACCCCGGCGATGTGCAGGATCACGAGCGCCAGCGTGATGTTCGCGAAGGCCTCGTGGACGCCGGCGATGGCGGAATCCTCCCGGCGCGGCGCCGGCGCCGTGCTCGCAGCGGCCGGCGCGTCCTCCAGCGAGGGAAAGAGCGGCTCGGCCACGTCCGGGCTTGGCGCGCCCGCTGCGGGAAACAGGAAGGCGAGGGGGCCGGCGCCTTCCTTCTCGCCATAGGCGAGCAGCCCGGCCCCGACCGTCACCGCAAGCGAGAGGAGCAGAGCGAGCGCCATCGCGCCGCCCGCCGGGCTGTGGCCGAGATAGCGGTCGGAACGGAAGCGCAGCAGCGCCCGCAGATAGCGGAGCGCCGCTCCGGGCCCGCGGAGGAAGTCCGCGAACCGGGCAGGGCGCGGCCCGACGAAGCCCCAGAGGATGCGCAGCAGCACGATGCCGCCGATCGTGTAGCCCGCCCAGACGTGGAGCTGGAGCGGCTCGCCCTCGGTCAGATAGTCGACGGCGAAGGCTGCAGCCAGCAGCCAATGGCCGATCCGGACCAGCGGGTCCCATACCAGCACCATGTCGCGCTCCGCTGTCATCATCCGCTCCGTCCGGTGTCCGGCGGGATCGTTATGCGGGTGCGCGCGAAGAGTCCAGCCGCACCCATTGCGGCTCGGCGGCTCGAAGGCCGGTCTGCGGGGAGATTTCGCGGAGGATGGCGTGGCTCCCGGGGAGGGATTCGAACCCCCGGCCAGGCGGTTAACAGCCGCCTGCTCTACCACTGAGCTACCCGGGATCAGGGCCGCGCCAAGTTTGCGGCGCGCGTTATAACAAACCCTTACCCGCCGTGCAAACCCTTCGCCGCCCCGATCGCCGGCCCCATGGTCGGCCCCCGGGTCGGCCCCCGGGTCGGCCATGTCCAGCCCGGCCGGGACCGCGGCGGGTTGCCGCCTTCGGTTGACGGCCCCGCCGCTTTTCCCACATCTTCTGGGCCAGTTCCAGACCGGTTCCAGGAGATCACTCCCGATCATGAAAGCCCTGATCCTCAGCGCGGGCCAAGGCTCGCGCCTGCTGCCGCTCACCGAAGATCGCCCGAAATGCCTGCTCCCCCTGGACGAGACGGGCAGCGTGATCGAGTGGCAGATCCGGGAACTGGTGAAGTGCGGCATCGACGAGGTCGTGGTCGTGCTCGGGTTCCATGCCGAACAGGTCGAGGATCTGCTGCGCAAGCTCGCTCGTCCCGGCCTCGCCATCCGGACGATCTATAATCCCTTCTTCAAGCTGGCGGACAATCTCGGGAGCTGCTGGCTGGCGCGGCACGAGATGGATCGGGACTTCCTGGTGGTGAACGGCGACACGGTGTTCGAGGCGGCGATCCCCGAGCGCCTGCTGTCGACTGCCAGCGCGCCGATCACCGTCACCATCGACCGCAAGGCGGACTACGATCCCGACGACATGAAGGTGGTCGTCGAGGGCGGCCGCCTTCGCGACATCGGCAAGACGCTGGCGCTCGACACGGTGAACGGCGAGTCGATCGGCATGCTGCTCTTCCGTGGGGAAGGGCCGCGGCTGTTCGCCGGTGCCGTCGAGCGCGCCATGCGCACGCCGGAAGGGCTCAAATGGTGGTATCTGCGCGTGATCGCGCTGCTCGCCCGCGACGAGCTGGTCGGGACCGTGTCCATCGAAGGGCTCGACTGGGGCGAGATCGACTATCCCACCGACCTCCAGCACGTGCAGCGGATGGTCGCCGGCTGGAAGCAGGGCCGCCGGCAGCGCCCGCAGCTACGCGCGGTCCCGTAGGATCCGGTCGGCGAGGGCGAGGTCCGCGGGCTTGTCCACGTCGATCGCCGCCTCCGCATAAGGCATCTCCACGATCTGAAGCGTCGCGCCGATGCGGCGCGACAGCAGGCGTTCCGCCGCGCGGAGATCGACCAGCCCGAGCGCGAAGCGCAGCAGCACCAGCGGTCCGATCGCGGCGATGAGGCGCCAGGGCCGCTTGCGATACCGCTCCATCTCCGCCCAGAAGGCGGCCGCCCGCGCGGCGCGCGGCGTGCGGAAGGCGAACAGGTTGCATCCGCTGTAGCTCTCGCGGCCCATCCGGTAGAAGGTGCGCACCGCGCCCGGATGAGCGCGGCGGATGAGCGATGCCGGCGCGACCCCCACGGCCACGTCGCCGCCCCCGGCCAGCGCCTCGCAGAAGTCATCGACCATGGCGACGGTCAGCAGCGGATGGTCGGCGGTCGTGACGAGCAGGGGATAGGGCTGCTCGAGATCGCGCAGCGCGGCGCCGACGCTCGCGCTGGGGCTGGTCGAGGCCGGGACCATCGCCAGGCGGCCCGCAGCGGTCAGGGCGGCGATCTCCGGCAGATCGGCCAGGATTTCGGGCGCCTCGACACAGATTGCGATCCGGCCGACATGGCGGCTGGCGGCCAGGCTGCGCAGCACCCTGAGGATCATCGGCACCCCGGCGACCGGCGCCAGGGCCTTGTGGCGCACTCCGCAATGGCTGGCGACGGGATCCGCCGGCCCCCGGCTGCCGGCCAGGACCAGCGCCGTCCAGTCCCCGCCGGGCGATGGGCTCACGTCAGGGCCTTTTCGTAGATGCGGTACGTCTTGTAGGGACGTCCGCCGACGCTCTCGATGACCTGGCTGACCGCCTTGTTGTCCTCGAGGATCCAGGATAGCTCCGCATGGGTGTAGCCGATCCTGGAGGCGTTCTCGCGCAGCGCCTGGAGGAGCAGCAGCGCCAGGGCGCCGCCGAGCGGCGTGCGGTGGAAGCGCTTGCATACGCCGAACAGCGCGACGCGGCCGCTCCTCACGCCGCGGACCTTGAGCCGCCAGAGCAGCTTCAGCCAGCCGAATGGCAGCAGAGCGCCGTCGAGCCCGGCGATCGCCTCGTTGAGATTGGGCAGGCAGACGATCATCCCCGCGACCTTGCCGTCGACCTCGGCGACCCAGACCAGCTCCGGCTGAATCAGGGGCTTCATCGAGGCGGCAGCGTGCTGGATCTCCTCCTCGGTGAACGGGATGAATCCCCAGTTCTCCGACCAGGCGTCGTTGAATACTTCCAGTATGAGCGAAAGGTCGTGGCGGTACCGCTTCATGTCGAGCTTGCGCGCCCGTACGCGCCCGTCCGACAAGACCTTCCTCAGGCGTCCGTTCCGATCGATCGTGCGGGTGTCCGCGACGACGTAGTCATAGGCGATGAGATCCTTGGCCTTCGCGTAGCCCTGCTCTTCGATCCGGTGCCCGGCGTAAGGGGGCGCGTAGCCCATCATCATGACCGAGCGCGAGTCGAACCCGTCGATCAGCAGGCCGCATTCCTCGTTGATCGACAGGTTGAACGGCCCGCGCACGCGGTCCATCCCTTGCGACTTCAGCCAGGACTCGGCAGCGCCGGTCAGCAGCGCGAACACCGCCGGGTCGTCCTCGGCATCGAGCATGCCGAAATGGCCGAGCGTGGCTCCGTGGCGCTGAAGCGAGAGCTCGTCGATCTGCGCGCTGATGCGGCCCACCGGGCGCTCGCCCCGGCAGGCCAGCCAGAACCGCGCACGCGCATGGCGGAAATAGGGGTTCTTCTTCTCGCTGAGCGCGTCCCGGCGCTCCAGTGTCAGGGGCGCGACATAGGCGGCATGGCTGCGGTAGAGCTGGTTCGGCAGGGCGATGAAGCGGTCGAGCGTCCGGCGATCCGACACCTCGACCAGCCGCAGCTCCGCCGCCAGATGTCCGATAGGCATGCGCCACGCACCGAGGGAGATCCGACAGCGCCGCACTGTAATGGCGCCGACCTGCCGATGCAAGGCGGATGCCGCTTGTAACACTCTGAAATATACCGGAATTCCGGAATCTGCCGCCTAGCTCATGAGCCAGCCGGCCTGGCCGGCGCGCTGTGCGGACGCGCCTTCTCGACGGCCAGGATCCAGAACGTCCGGCCGGCATGCCAGAGCAGGGTCGCCGCCTGCCAGGCGACGATCGCGTAGAACACCTCCGTCCCGAATCCGGCGAGGACGCCCACGGTGAAGAGCGGCAGGTTGACGTTGCGCCGGGAGATGAAGGTGCGGACCGCCGCGTCGATCGGCGCATGGGTGTGGAGCCCGCGCTTGAAGATGTTGCGGTAGATCGCGAGCACGAGCCGGTCGGCGACGTAGAAGGCGGTCATCCAGAGGGACGCGGCGAAGACCGGGGCTCCGAGATCGCCGCCGGACAGACCCCACGCCCAGCCGACATACCAGAGCGGCGGGTGCACGATGTCGAGCCCGTGGTCGAGCACGTTGCCGAGCTTCGAATCCGTGAAGGTCAGGCGGGCGAGCTTGCCGTCGACGGAATCGAGCACGCTCATCGCGTAGGCCAGCAGCAGCCCCGGGATGAACGCCCCTGCCGCGAAGAACGGGACGGCCGCGAAGGTGAAGACGATGCTGACGATCGTCACCACGTTCGGATGGATCCGTGCGGCCGCCAGCGGCCGCACCAGCAGCCAGACGAGCGGCGGGTAGACGTACTTGGTGAAGAAGTCGGTCGAACCCTTGTAGTTCGACCAGAACAGGAAGCGCTCGGCGCGGGCGGCCGCAGCGTGATCCCGCAAGGTGAAGAGATGGAAGGGAAGGGTCCGGCGCAGCACCGTAATGAAGCCCGGAAAGGCGTCCTGGGTGAACGGGATCGCCGCGCCGCGCGCCAGGAGCTGCGCCCCGATCTCGGCGATGTTTCGTGCCTCCGCCGGGATCGCCCCGGCTGCATCGGGCTCGAGGCGCAGCAGTGCCGTCGTCTGCCCGTCCTTCTCGTCCTCGGCGACGCGCGATCCGGAAACATCGCCCATGGCGGCGAAGAGCCGCGCGTCGACCAGGCTGTCGCCGGCGATCGCCAGCACCGGCTCGGTGCCGGCCGCGACATAGGCGGCGAGACGGGCGCCGCAGGGACCGTCCGAGGAGGTCTGCCGCAGCTCGAGCCGCCCGGCGAGGGCAGGCGGGACCGGCCCGGGCGCGCCGTCGATGCAGATCTCGGTGATCCGGTCGGCGATCCGGCCGAGGGCGCGCAGATGGCGCTCCACCAGGGTCAGGCCGAAGACCCGCAGGCCCGCCGGCGCCGCGGCACCGTCGATCCAGACCCGCATCAATATCCCTCGAACCGGATCAGGGCGGCGCCGCCCAGGCTGGCGAACATCAGCGGCGGGCTCCAGGCGGCGAGCGCCGGAGGAATGGCGCCGGCCTCGCCGAGCGCCAGCACGAAGCCGTCGGCGACGAAGTACAGGAAGCCGAGGCCGAGCCCGGCCATCAACCCGCCGGCGACGCCGCCATGGCGCTGCAGCCCCTGGGCGACGGGGGCGGCGAGCAGCAGCATGATGAGGACGGCGATCGGCAGGGTGATGCGCTTCTGCACCCAGGTCTCGTAGTAGTAGGTCGGACGGTTGCCGACGTCGGGATTGGTGGCGAAATCGATGAGCTCGCTCAGGCTGAGCCCGCTCGGCGGCGTCGCCAGGTCGGAGAAATGGCCGGGCGTCAGCGCCGTGCGCCAGGGATGCTCGGCGAAGCGGGTGAAGGTGCCGCCCGAGCCGTCGACCAGATCGAGCCTCTCCACGCCGAACAGCCGCCAGCTCTCGCCGTCGTAGCTCGCCGCCCGCGCGGTCAGGCGCTCGGTCATGTTTCCCTGGTCGTCTCGCAGGAAGAGGGTCACTCCCCTGAGCTCCCGACCTTCGTCGGTGACGATGCCGACCCGGACGAGCACGTCGCCGTCGCGCACCCAGATGCCTTCCTCCGACGCCACCTCGACCGCCGCACGATCTGCCGCGGCCGCGGCGTTCCATTCGGCGAGAGCGCGGTTGCTCGCCGGGGCCAGCCGGTCGGAGAACACGAAGTAGAGGCCCGCGGCGACCAGCGCGGCGGGGACGAAGGCCAGAAGCAGCTTGTAGAACGACAGGCCCGCCGCCTTGAGCGCCAGGACCTCGTTGTTCTGGGCGAGGCGCGCCACGGCGAGCAGGGAGCCCATGAGCACGGAGAACGGCATCATGAAGACGACGGATTCCGGCAGTCTGAGCCAGGCGTAGCGAAGCAGCGCCGTCATGTCCTCGCCGTGGTCCGAGAGCACGTCGTCGGCGTTGCTCAGGATGTCGAGCAGCTGGAGCAGGGCGACGAAGCCCATCAGCATCAGCCCGACATGGACGAAGAACAGACGGGTGGCGTAGCGGACGAGGGTCGGCATCATGCGGCTCCGCGCATGCGCCGCGGCACCAGCGCTCCGATCAGCCCTTCGGCGCGCTCCAGCGCGAGGGCGATCGGATTGACGCCGGGCCGGGTGCTGGCGGCATAGAAGCCCCACAGGCTGGCGGCGGTGAACAGCACGAAGGGGAGCCACAGCCCGACCCAGGGGGACAGCCGGTCGATCGCGACCAGGCTGGCGCCGAACCGCAGCACGTAGTGATAGAGCACCAGCCCGACGATGCCGACGACCATGCCGACGCCGCGGCGGGTGCGCCTCGAGGCCAATCCGAGCGGAATCGCGAAGAGCGGCAGGGTCAGCAGCGTCGCGATCCGCACCAGACGGTCGTGCATTTCCGCGGCGATCGTCGCTTTCGTCATCCCCTCCGGCGGATCGTCCTGGAGCGGCCACAGCTCCAGCAGCGTGAGCTCGCGTTCGCGCTCGCCGCGCGCGCGGAACGCCGCGGTGTCGAGCGCCGCGTCGAGCGGCAGCGACAGGCTGTCGAAGGTGGTGACCGCGGCGCGCCCGCTCTCCCGGCCGGCATCGACCCGAACCCCGCGCTCGAGCTGCAGGATCAGCTTGAAGTCGTCGCGGGTCCGCAGGATGCGGCCTTTGCTGGCCGTGGTGGTGATCGAGCCCTGCGGCTCGGTCTCCTCGTGGATGAAGATGCCGCTCAGCTCGCGCCCACCCTGGGATATGTCGTCGACGACGATGGTCATGTCTCCGAAGCCGGTGAAGAACGTGCCGCGCTCGAGCGCGGTGTCCCAGGCCGTGTGGGTGACCGTGTAGACGAGGGCGCGGTAGGCGTAGCGGGTATAGGGCTGCAGGAAGCCGATGATCACGACGGCGAGCAGCATGAGCCCGATCGCCAGGCCCATGATCGGCGCGAGCAGGCGCTGCAGCCCGCCGCCGAAGGCCTGCATGGCGTCGAGCTCGCTGTCGCTGCTCATCTTCATCACGGCATGGAGGACGCCGATGAAGAACGCGGCCGGCAGGGCGATCCCGAGATAATGCGGGATCAGGTTCACCAGCATCTTGAGCAGCAGATAGAACGGGCCGCCCTTGTTCACCACGAGGTCGAGCAGCCTGACCATGCGCTCGAGCAGCAGCGCGAACAGGGCGATCCCGATCGCGGTCACGAGCGGCCAGAGCGTCTTGCTGAGAACGTAGCGATCGAAGGTCTTCATCGCTTCGCCCCGTGCCGCACGCCGTGGGAGATCGCTCTCAGGACCGGGCCTCCCAGCAGGACTTCAGATGATGGATCAGGGCCGCGCGGACCGGCTCGCTCGTCGCAGGCGCGTTCCCGAGATCGGGCAGGCGCGGCCAGCCCGGATCGGTGAAGGTGACGCCGGCGAACTCCCGCGGACCGGAATAGCGCGGGAGAACGTGAAAATGCACGTTCGGATCGACCATCATCAGCATGAGATAGTTGATCTTCTCGTACGAGAAGGCCCGCGCGAGGGAAGCTTCGACGGCGTGCACGACCCGGTCCATCTCGGCGAAGGCGGCCGGGCCGATCGCCGCGAAGGCCGTCGCATCCTCGCGGCAGACCATCACCAGCGCGCCCAACGTCGCCTGCTGCGGGCGCAGCAGCACCGCCCAATGCTCGTACTCGGCGATCACCGACTCCGGATAGCCGAATGTCCGCATCGTCTGGTTGACCGGCATCGTCTCCGCCATGGCTGCGGCCGTTCCCAATCTGGTTCTGCGAATCGCTTCACGCGGGCCCCGGCCGACCGCGGAATCGGCCGGGAAGCTAGCACATTTCCCGGCCCCGCGGGGGAAACACCCGGCGGGCGGAACTTCGCTAGCCGGCGACCGCCAGGGAGAAGCGTCCCTCCGTCGCGAAGGCGTCGAGCCCGGGGGTGACGCCGCGGACCTCCACCTCGACCCGCCACGTCGAGCCGTCCCGGCTCACCCGATAGAGGTGGTAGCGGGCGTGGCCCTTGCCCTTGTGCGCGCGGGCGGAGGCCGAGGGCACGCCGATGACCGGGGCGTGGCCCTTCGGCGTCTTCATCCGGGCGAGGCCCGAGCGGTGGGTGTGCCCGTGCAGCACCAGCTCGGCGCCGTGCTCCGCCACCACCGCGGCGAGCGCCTCGGCATCGAGCAGGCGCTTGCGCGCCGATATGCCGTCGGCGATCGGCGGGTGATGGATCAGCACCACCCGGAAGAGGCCGCGGCGGCCGAGCTCCCCGAGCCTCTGCCCGAGCGCCCCGATCTGCCCTGCGCCGATGCGGCCGGCGGCGCTGCGGATCGGCATGGGGGCCGCCGTGGACACGCCCACCAGCGCCACCTCGCCGCGCTCCCGCACGAACGGGAAATCGTCGGGGGAGGCGGGCAGGCTGCCGACGCCGTTCACGCCGTCGCTGCTCATGAACTCGCGCCAGAGCCCGATCGACTGGTCCCACGGCACAGCCACATAGGCGTCGTGATTGCCGGGGACGACGGTCACGTTCTCCGGATCGCCCAGCCCGCGGAGCCAGCTTCCCGCCCGGGCGAACTCCACCGGCAGCGAGATGTTGGTGATGTCGCCGGTGACGGCGACGTGGTCCGGCCGGGTCTGGCGCAGATCGGCGACGAGCGCCGGGAGAACGGGACCGTCATGGATCGGCCGGCGGCGCACCGTCCAGGAGAGATAGCCGAAGATCCGCTTGCCCAGAAGCTGGCCGGGGCTGGGAATCGGCATCTGACCGAGATGGGGGTCGGAGAGGTGGGCGAGGGTAAACATTGGATTTCCCGAGGGATCCTTATATAAGCGGTCGCCCGGGCGCTGTAACCCCCGGAGCGATGGCCGCGGAACGCTCCCGGCCGTCGCGGCGAGACGGGCCGCCGGCGGCGGTCCCGCCAGAAGCTCGAGTCCGGGAATCTGATGCAGGCGAGCGCGACCAACGCGACCCAGGCCAGCCGCCCGGCGGGGCGGATCGTCGGACGATGCGACCTTCGGCTGTGGAGCCTGTCCCAGGCGGAACGGTGGCGGCGCACGCTCGGGCGGAGCGGCATCGGGCCGGTGGCCGAGGACGACGCGCCGCTCCCCGCATCCGGTTCCGTGGTGCTGGTGCGCGCCGACTACGTGCTCGACGACGGCCTGGTGAAGGCGCTGGCCGCCACGCCCGGCTGCCTGCTGGCGGTCGACTCGCCGACCGGCCACGAGATCGCCGCGGCCCATGTGGACGCGGCCGCCGCCCCGGCCGTCCTGCCGCTGCTGCGGCAGCAGGCGACGAGCGACGCAGCGTCCGTCGATCCCTCCGTCACGGTGCTCGGGCCCGCCGAGCTCGGCGCACGCCACGACCAGGCGCTGCGCAAGCGGGCGCGCCCCTTCGCCCTGCGGCTGACACCGGACAGCCTCGATCGCGCCGAGCGCCTGACCTTCGCGGGCGCCTATAAGGGCGTCACGGATATCGTCACCAAATATGTCTGGCCGGCGCCGGCGCGCGCCGTCACGCGCTGGGCCGCCGCCGCGGGGGTGACGCCGAACATGGTCACGACGGTGAGCCTCCTGTTCGTACTGCTGGCGCTCTGGCTGTTCGCGACCGGGGCGTTCTGGGCCGGGCTCGCCGCAGCCTGGATCATGACCTTCCTCGACACGGTCGACGGCAAGCTCGCGCGCGTGACCCTGACCTCGTCGCGCTGGGGCGACGTTTTCGATCACGGCATCGATCTCCTCCATCCTCCGTTCTGGTACTGGGCGTGGTGGCACGGGCTGCTCGCGGGCGGCGCCGTGCTGTCCGACTGGACCGTCTCGGGCCTCTCTCTGGGGATCGTGATCGGCGGCTACGTGCTGGGACGGCTGATGGAGGGGGTCTTCATCTGGCGCTTCGGCATGGAGATGCATGTCTGGCGGCGCGTCGACTCGCTCTTCCGCCTGGTCACGGCGCGGCGCAATCCGAACCTCCTGATCCTGACCGCGGCGACGGGCGTCGGCCGGCCGGATCTCGGCTTCGGCCTCGTCGCCGTCTGGACTGCGCTGTCCCTGATCTTCCACGCCGTCCGGATCCTGCAGGCGGCGCTCGTCAAGGCGCGCGCCGGCAGCCTCAGCTCCTGGCTGGCGGAGCCGTCCCGGGCGTTCTCCGGATCGGCGTCCACGTGAGCCGCATCGGCGTCATCAGCAATCCCCGCAGCCGGCAGAACCTGCGCGGCATGGAAGGAATGCGGGCATTCATCGGCGCGAACCCGGAACTGCTTCATCGCGAGCCGGCGGCGCGGGCCGACACCGCCGTGGCGCTGCGCGATTTCGCCGAAGCGGGCGTCGACACGCTGGTGATCAGCGGCGGCGACGGCACGGTGCATTCGGTCCTGACGGACATCTTGAACGGCGCCTGGCCGGCTCCGCCGCCCCGCGTCGCGGTGCTCGCCTCGGGCATGACCAATCTCATCGCGGCCGATGTCGGGCTGCCCGGCGATCCGGTGAAGGCCCTCCGGCGCCTGGCCGACAGGATCGCGGCGGGGCAGGCGACGATCGAGGAACGCCGGCCGGTCGCCTCGATCCGCTACGCGCCGGACGCGCCGCCGGTCCATGGTATGTTCTTCGGAACCGCGGCGTTCTATCGCGGCACGCTGCTCGGACGGAACGAGATCCATCCGCTCGGCGTGGAGAAATCGCTCGCCGCCGGCTTCGCCGTGTTCTGGTTCCTGCTGCGGGCGTTCTTCAGCCGGAGCGGACGCAATCCGCTCTATCGCGGCGAGCCGATGGAGGTGCGGATCGACGGCAAAGCCCTGCCGGAGCCCGAGCAGTTCGTCATCCTCGGCACGACGCTCCGCCGTCTCATCCTGAAGATGATGCCGTTCTGGGGCGACGGGCCCGGCGCCCTGCGCTACACGAGCGTGACCTTTCCGCCGAAGAGCTTCGCCAGGGCGCTCCTGCCGCTGATGCGCGGGCGGCCGCGGCCCTGGATGACGACGAACGGCTACCGCAGCGGGCGCGCGAGCGAGATGACCATCGTCACCGACTGCCCCATCGTCATGGACGGCGAGATCTTCCCCACCTCGCGCGAGGCGCCGGTCGTGATCCGCGCCGACCACGAGGTGACCTTCGTGCGCGCCTAGGGGCCGCAGGATGCCGGAATCGGCCGAGCTCCTGCGCCAGGCGATCGCAGCCGAGCTGCGACAGCCGGTGCCCGCCCCGGTCATCGCGATGGCCGACGCGATCCGGGCGAGGCACCCGGACGGCAGCATCGCCGCGATCCTGTTCTACGGGTCGTGCCTGCGCCGCAGCGACCCGACCGAAGGCGTGCTCGACTTCTATCTGCTGGTCGACGACTACCGCAGCTTCTACGGCCGGCGCCTGCCGGCGGCGGCGAACGCGATGCTGCCGCCGAACGTGTTCTATGCCGAGCATGTCTGGAACGGCAGCGTGCTCCGGGCGAAATACGCGGTGATCACGCTTTCGCAGTTCGCCCGCGGCACGAGCCGGGACAGCCTGCAGCCGGCGCTGTGGGCGCGCTTCGCCCAACCGGCGAGGCTCGTCGCGCCGCGCGACGCGACCGCGGCCGCCATGACGGTGTCGGCGCTCGCGAATGCGGCCATCACCTTCGTCGGCGCCGTCGCTCCGGTCCTCGCCCCGCGCTTCGCGGCGGCGGATCTCTGGACGAAGGGCTTCGCGATGACCTACGGGTCGGAGCTGCGCTCCGAAGGTCCGGATCGGGCGCTGGAGCTCCACCGGGCCGACCAGGCCCGCTACGACGCCCTGACGGAGCCTGCCCTCGCCGCCGCCGGGCTCGTCGTCGACCGCGAGCCGGACGGGACACTGGCGCTGTCGCTGGCCGAAACGGCGCGCGAAGCGGAGAGGCGGAGATGGCGGCGGCGACGGATCGCCGGCAAGCTCCTCAACCTGCTGCGGCTGGTCAAAGGCGCGTTCACCTTCGACGGCGCGCTGGATTACGTGCTCTGGAAGGTCGAGCGCCACAGCGGGGTGCGCGTCGCCGTCACACCCTGGCAGCGGCGCCATCCTTTGCTGGCCGCCCCGGTCGTGGCCTGGCAGCTCTATCGCCGGGGCGGATTCCGATAGCGGGACGACCCGCCCGGGTGCTCGAACGAGACGACGGCCGGTCTTCCGAGGACCGGCCGTTTAGAGCGCCCGAAAAAACCTGGAACTGAGATGGGCCTTGCCTGCTATCGGCGCACGACGATGATTCCTGCCGCTGCGATCAGGACTATGCCGAGCACGGAGACCACATCCAGGCGCTCCGAGAACAGCACGACGCCCCACAGCACCGCGAAGGCCAGATAGGAAAAATCCCAGGTCGAGATGATCGAGGCCGGGCCAAGCTGATAGGCGATCGCCGTGCCGACGCTGCCGATCAGCATGGTCATGCTCAGAAGCACGATCAGCGCCCATTGAAACCCGCTCATCGGGACCCATTCCCGCATGAACAGGCTCTGAATGGCGTCCTGACCACTCTCCGCTCCTGCGATGAGGGGCGCGATGCTCGCCCCGCCGGCAAGGACTATGGCGATCAGGTTGAAGATCAGTGCCAGGACGAAGGGATTCTCGCCGCGGCCTCTGGTTCGGGTCAGGACCATCGCGAGGGCGTAGAGGATCGCGGAAGCCAGCGGCATCACGGCATGGAGGTTCAGGTCTCCGGCCTGTGGCTTCAGCATGAGAAGCACGCCGACGAATCCGAGAACCACCCCGGTCCAACCCTGCGTTCCGACCGGCTCCCCGATCCAGAAGGCCGCGAAGAGGGTGATGAACAGCGGGATCGTGTAATAGACCGCCGCCGCCATCGAGAAGTCGAGATGCGGGAGTGAGGCGTAATAGATCAGCAGGCTCGACAGGAGCAGACCGCTGCGCAGGATCGCCCAGCCGGGATGCTTCGGGCGCAGCGAGACCTGCGGAAACCACCATTTCAGGATCGCGATCAGCACGGGTAGCGTGACCGAGGCGCGCAGGAAGATGAACTGCGACAGCGGCATGTCCGAGATCGTGACCTTGATGATCGCATCAGCGATGGAAAGCGTCAGGTCAGTAAAGACCATCGCCAGGATGGCGAGGCCCACCCGGTCTGCCCTGGGAGTGGTCCGGCTGATCGACATTGCGGCTCGCTAGCTTCCAGCCTGGCGTGGCGGGAAGAGGCTAGGGCGGCCTGTTTGTCCGAACAATCAGGCAGATGTGGAAACTTTGTCCGTATAGATGGACAATAACCAAGGCTGCGCCAGGACGAACATATCAATGGGAGAGGAGATGGCGATTGTGGGCAGCGTGGACGACATGGTCCTTCTGGCCGAAGTCGCCGAGACCGGCAGCTTCACCCAGGCCGGAGCGCGGGTCGGTATGCCGAAATCCACCGTCAGCCAGCGCATCGCTCAGCTTGAGGAACGTCTGGGGCTGCGGCTTCTCAACCGCTCCACCCGGCATGTCAGCCTGACCGGCAGCGGTCAGGTCTATCTCGAATACTGTCGGCGGGTCCGTGCCGAGGTTTCGGCCGCGGACACCGCGATGGCGAACCTGAAGGAACAGCCAGTCGGCACCTTGAAGATCACCTGCCCCGAGGTCACGGCCAGCTATTTCATGCCGGATTTCCTGCAAGGCTTCACCGCGAAATATCCCAAGGTTGCGGTCGAACTGATCGCCACGAACCGGCATCTGGACATCATCCGCGAGCGGGTGGATTTCGCCTTTCGCGTCGGTGCCGTCACCGGCCAGGATCTGATCGTGCGCCGGATCTCTTCGATCCGGCGGGCTCTCGTCGCCTCCCCCGCCTATCTGGCAGTCAACCCGCCACTGAGGGAACCGGGCGACCTTTCGGGGCACCGCTGCCTGCTGCACGACGCGCAGCCCGACTGGGCCTTCGCCTCGGGGGACCGGCGCCTCTCCCTTCGACCACCCGCCGCGACAACCTCGGATTCCATGGGGTTCCTGCTGCAAACCAGCATCGCGGGTGGCGGGATCGCCTTGCTGCCGGCCTATGTCTGCCAGCCCGCCATCGCTGCCGGTCGACTCGTCGAGTTGCTGCCCGGCTGGGACATCCCGTCTTATGAGATGCTGCTGATCTCTCCCAGGCTGAAGAACCAGTCGAACGCCCAGACCGCCTTTCGCAGCTACGTGAGCGCATTCGACTTTTCACAGCTTTCAGCGGGGCTGTAGCCGGGTCTGCTGGCCGACACCGACCACGGTTAGCGCGCCTTAGCAGAGCCATCGTTGGACTGGCTCCAGCAGAGGAGAGAGGCAGCGAGGGAGAGGAAGGCCCGCTGGATGTCAGCCCGCAGGAGCGGCTTGATGACTGCCCACGGACCGTCAGGAACAAGAGGCCTCGCCATGCCGCCTGAATCGGCGAAGGACCGCCTCGGCTCCGAGTTCTGTTAGACGCCCTTAGATCGACAGAGCCAGCTCCGGTCAGGCGACCGCGGCGCGGCGCGGCAGCGAGAGCAGGCCGTTGCCGTAGGCGACCTCCGTCAGGGTCTGGACGATCGTCTCGAGCTGCTCGCGCGTATGGGCGGCGCAGACGCTGCAGCGGAGCAGGGCGGTGCCGGCCGGGGTCGCCGGCGGCAGGGCCATGTTGACGTAGACTCCCGCCTTCAGCAGCTCGAGCCAGGTCCCGACGGCGAGCTCGGGGTCGTCCACATGGACCGCCACGACCGGGCTGCGCGTCGGGCCGAGGCGGAAGCCCTGCTCGGCCAGGCCGTCGTACAGCGTGCGGACATTCGCGTAGAGGCGCCGGCGCAGCTCCGGGCGGGTGCGCACGATCTCCAGCGCCGCGGAGACCGAGGCGACGATCGACGGCGGCAGGGAGGCGGTGAACATGTAGGGCCGGCAGGCGACCCGCAGGATCTCGAACTCGGGATGGTCGGAGACGCAGTAGCCGCCGATCGCTCCCAGGCTCTTGCTGAACGTGCCGACGACGAAATCCACGTCCGCCTCGACGCCGAGCGCCTCGGCCAGGCCGCGCCCGGTCGCGCCGAGCACGCCCATGGAATGCGCCTCGTCGACCACCAGATAGGCGCCGTGCTTGCGCTTCACCTCGGCGAACTCGGCGAGCGGGGCGGTGTCGCCGAGCATGCTGTAGATGCCTTCGACGACGATCACCTTGTTGCCGGGCTTGTCGGCGATGCGCTGCAGGCGCTTGTCGAGATCGGCCGGATCGTTGTGCTTGAAGCGGATCACGGTCGCCGATCCCAGGCGGGTGGCGTCGTAGATGCTCGCGTGGCAGTCGGCGTCGATCACCAGGAAGTCATCGGGGCCGGCGATCGTCGAGATGATGCCGAGATTAGCCTGATAGCCGGTGGTAAAGACCATGGCGTGCTGCCGGCCGAAGAAGTCGGCGATCTCCTGCTCCAGCCGGCGATGGCCCGAATAGCTGCCGTTGGCCACCCGCGATCCGGTCGTGCCGGTGCCTTCCGCCGCCGTGGCCTGGACCGCCGCGTCGATGCAGCCCGGGTCGAAGGTCAGGCCGATGTAGTTGTTGGTGCCGGCGAGGATGGTCTTCCGGCCCTCGATGATCGCCTCGGTCGGCGAGAGAACCTTCTCCATCCGGACGGCGAAGGGATCGGCGCCGCAGGAACTGATCCGGCCATGCAGCCGGCGCACGGACTCGAAACGGTCGAACAGACCCATGTGCTACGCGTCCTCTCTGATGCGGACGATCGTGTCGACGAGATCGCCCACGGTCTGAATCTCCGGAACCAGGTTGAGCGGTATGGAGATGTCGAAGGCTTCCTCGAGATCCATGAGGAAATCCATCACCGCGAGGGAGTCGAGATTGAGGTCCCGCGAGATGTCGGTGGCGCCGGAGATGGGCGCATCCGTCTTCCGGAAAGGCTGAAGCAGCCGGACGATCTCGTCGAAGACCTCGCTCTGCGGAGATGTCATCGTGATCTTCGCCGCGGCTGAACCCATCTGCGATCACCTACCCCACAACAGCCGGGGCCGGGCCCCGGGTCCTGATTAAGGGTCGTTTTTCAGCGATTCCAGAGGGTTGGGGAAGTCACAAATTGTAACGTTTTGTTACAGCCAGCCTGCGGCCCTGTACCAGCCCACGGTTTCGGCGAAACCGGCGGCCAAGGGGCGGGCCGGGCGCCAGCCCGGCAGATCGGCGACCCGGCGGTCGCGGCAGGCCCAGTCGGGATGGCAGATCTCGCGCACCTTGCCCGGCGTCAGCATGGGCGCGCGCCCGGTCGCCGCGCCGAACAGGCGGCTGGCGTGGCCGACGGCGCCGAGCGCGGATCTGGGAATCCGGGCGAGGCGCGGCTTGACGCCGAGCGCCGCGCCGGCGGCGCCGACCAGCTGGTCCCAGGAATATCCGCCGGCCTGGCCGTCGTCGATCTCCAGTGTGGCGCCGACGGTGCTCTCGGCGGTCATCACGGCGATGATCGCCGATGCCAGGTCCTCCACATGAATCATGGAGATCCTGGCGCCGTCGGAGGCGGGGACGGGAACCAGCCCGCGCTTGGCGGCGCGAAAGAAGGCCAGGGTCTCCCGATCGCCCGGACCATAGACGACCGGCGGGCGGATGACGGTCCAGGCGAGCCCGCCCGCGGCCTGGGTGAGGGCGGTTTCGCCGGCCCGCTTGCTGGCCGCGTAATCCGAGAGTTGCGGCTCGCGGGCGGCGAGCGACGAGAGCAGGATGACGCGCAGCGGCGAGGCATGGCGCCCCGAAGCCTCGATCAGGCGGCGCACGCCCGCGACGTTCACCGCGAAGAACGCCTCCCGGCTGGGCGCCTTGATCAGGCCCGCCGCATGGACCACCGCGTCGGCGCCGGCGAGCAGCTCGCGAAGGCTGTCCTGATCCTCGAGGCCACCGATCACCGCTTCGACGCTCCGGCCGTCGAAGAGCTGGCTGACCGGCAGGCGGCGGGTCAGCACCCGCACCCGATACCCGGAATCCACCAGCTGGCGCACGAGATGCCCGCCGATGAACCCGGTGGAGCCGGTGACCGCGACCGTGCGCGGCATGACGCCGGCCTCAGCGCCCGATGGTCGAAGCGGCGGCGGCGGAGCCCCCGGCATCGGCATAGACGCCGGCCAGGAAGTTGGCCTTCGCCCGGGCGCGGCTGAGCTTGCCGGAGGAGGTCTGCGGCAGGCCATGCGGCGGCACCAGCTCGACGGTGCATTCCAGTGCCTGCGAGCGCCGGACGGCGGCGGCGACCTCTTCCCGGAGCTCCGCGCGGGCGGCGGGATCGCTCGCCCGGCACTGTACCAGCACGACCACCTGCTCCTCGTCCTCCGGTCCCTCGATCGAGAAGGCGGCGGCGTCGCCGCGCCGGAGCTTCGGCAGCTCCTCGACGGCCCACTCGATGTCCTGCGGCCAGATGTTGCGGCCGTTCACGATGATCAGGTCCTTGGCCCTGCCGGTGATGACCACGGCGCCGTCGATCGTGTAGCCGAGATCGCCGGTATCGAGCCAGCCGTCCTCCGACAGCACGTGCCGGGTCGCCCCCGGCTGATTGAAATAGCCGGCCATGACGCTCGGGCCCTTGGCGAAGATCCTGCCGAGCTTGCGGTCGGGGAGGACCTTGCCCGTCTCGTCCCGGATCTCGAGGGTATGGCCGGGCATCGGCTTGCCGCAGATCACGAAGCCCCGGGTCTTGACGCCGCCGTCGTCGGGAGCCGGCGAGGCGACATGCTTCTCGGCGAGCAGCTGACGGTCCACGACATCGACCAGCACGCCGGTGTCGAGCGGCGAGAAGCACAGCGCCAGCGTCGTCTCGGCCATGCCGTAGCTCGGCACGAAGGCGGCCGCGCGAAACCCATGGGGCGCGAAGGCCTCGGCGAAGCGCTGCTGGATGGCGGGCTGGATCATGTCGCCGCCGATCCCGGCGGCGCGCCAGCTCCCGAGGTCGAAATCGGCATTGCCGCCTTGCCCCAGCCGGCGCGCGCAGAGGTCGTAGCCGAAGGTGGGGCTGAAGGAGAGCGTGCCGCCATAGCGCGTGACGAGGGTCGGCCAGATCAGCGGCCGCCGCGCGAAGTCGCGCGTCGCGACGTAGTCGACCGACATCTGCGTCGTCAGCGGCACCAGCATGAAGCCCACCAGCCCCATGTCGTGATAGAGCGGCAGCCAGGAGGTGCAGCGATCGCCCGAGACGATCTCCAGCCCGTGATGCGAGATGGCGTGGCAGTTCGCCATCAATGCACGCTGCGGGATGTCGACGCCGAGCGGGAAGCGCGTGCTGCCGGACGAGTACTGCAGGTAGCAGGGATCGTCCTTGCCGAAGGGCCGCAGGTCGGCGCCGGCGCCGGGCAGGCCGAGAAAGTCGTCCGGTCCGCCGATCAGCGCGACGGAGAGCCCGGCCGCGGCTTCGCGCATATAGGGGACGAGCTCGTTCGGCGCCATGGCCGCGGCGGCGCCGGAGCCCTCCAGCTGCCGACGCAGCCCGGCGATGTAGCTGTCGCGGCCGCCCAGCGTCGTCGGCACGGAGACCGGCACCGGGAGCAGGCTCGCATACTGGCAGCCGAGGAACACCACCATGAACTCGGGATAGGTGTCGGCGATCAGGAGCACCCGGTCGTGCGGCTTCAGCCCGGCGCGGATGAGGCCCTGCGCCAGGGTGATCGCGCGCTCGCGCAGCTCGGCGTAGCCGAGCACGCAGGACAGCTCGCCCTTGACCGTGTGGAAATTGAAGCCGGTGCGGCCCCGTGCGGCGTAGTCGAGGGCCTCGTGCAGCGTTTCGAAATCCGCGCGGCGGTAGGGCAGGGTGTCGCTGGTCGTCGGGGTGGGCGTCATCGGGCGGGGTGCGGGACCTCTGGCGGCGCGGGCCGAGCGGCCGTCATGGCCGGGAGGCGGCCCTCATAGCAAAAAGCGGCGACCGGCGGCAAGCCGACCCCGGATCGGATGCCGCAGGGGCTCTGGTGGCTACCGCGGCCTATGGCCGCGATTCCGCGCGCACCTGCCGCCCCTCCAGCCGGTAGACGCGGTCGGCCGCGTCCACCCAGGCCGGCTGATGGGAGATCGCCAGGATGGTGAGCCCGGTGCGGCGCGACAGGTCCTTGAGATTCCGGCAGATCCCGGCCTCGGTCTCCGGATCGAGCGCGCTCGTCGCCTCGTCGAGGATGAGGAGCAGCGGCTTGCGGACCAGCGCACGGGCGACGGCGATACGTTGCCGCTGCCCGCCGGAGAGCAGCGTGCCGCGTTCGCCGACGATGCTGTCGAGCCCGCCCGGCAGCTGGCGGACGAAGTCGAGCGCGCCGGCGGCCGCCAGGGCCCGCTCCGCGTCCTCGCGCGTCAGGTCCTCCTCGCCCAGGGTCACGTTGGCGACGACCGAGTCGTGAAACAGCACCACGTCCTGCGGCACGTAGCCGACCTTCGACCGCCAGGCCTGGCGGTCGATCTCCGCCAGCGAGACGCCGTCGATGGTGATCTCGCCGGCCTCGGGCCGGTAGAGGCCGAGCAGGAGGTCCGCGATGGTCGTCTTGCCGGCGCCCGACGCGCCGGTCACGGTGGTCACCTGTCCCGCTTCGACGGAAAGCGAGACGCCGGAGAGCACGCGCTTCTCGCCGAAGGCGAACGATACATCGTCGAACACGCAGGCGCGCTCCAGGCTGGGGACGCGCGTGCCGCCGGGCTCCTCATGCGCGCCGCGCGCTTCCATGATCGTGTCATGGATCGACCAGTAGGCGCTCTCCGCCTGTACCGCCGTCTGGAAGGTCTGCTGCACCTTGCCGAGCATCGTCACCGTCTTGCCGAGGACCACGACCATGACGATGAGGTCGGTGATCGGCATCTGCCAGTACTGGACCGCGACATAGAATCCGGGGGCGAGAAACAGCGCGAGCAGAGGCTCCTGCAGGCTGCGCGTCAGCTGGCGGCTGAAGACCTGCCGCTTGAGCGCGTCATTGAGGCTGTGGGCGTCGGCCGCGAACAGGCGCCCCAGCCGCGCGTGGCGCGCCATGGCCTTGAGCGGCTTGATGCCGACCAGCGCATCGGACAGGCGCGAGACGAGCTCCTTGGTCCGCCTGGTCTGCTGGCGTCCGGCGCGCTTGGTGGCGCGCACGAGCCGGTTCAGCGACAGGACGACAACGCCGCCGATGAGCAGCGAGGCGAGGCTCAGCTTCCAGGACAGCAGCAGGGCGAGCGCCAGGAAGATCACCGCCTGGAAGGCGATGGCGATCGTGGTTGCGACGCCGAGATAGGCTTCCCCGGCGCGGCTCGCCTCGCTGCTGATGGCGTTGGCGAAACGGCCGACGGGCTGGCGCGCGAAGTAGCCCCAGCGCGCCTCGAGCAGCGCCTGGATCAGCTGCAGCCGCAGCCCCGTGGCGACCTCCGCCACCGCATAGCCCACATGGTTCATGGCGAACAGGGTCAGCACCGCCTTGAGCACGAGGCCGCCGACGAAGACCACGAGCAGGACGATGAGCTGCGGCTCCAGCCCGACCATCGCCAGTGCGCCGATCACCAGGTCGTGGATCGCCGAATCGCTGGGCGCGCCGGCCCCGGAACCGGCGGCGACCGTCAGCAGCGGCAGCAGGGAGGCGATGCCGAAGCCTTCGGCGAGGCTCGCCGCGAGCAGGCAGCCCAGGACGGTCGCCTGTCGGCCGAAGGACGTCGCGCCGAAAATCCGCAGCGTGCCGAAGCGGCGGCGCGGTTTGGGCTGAGTCGCGTGCATCACCTGCGCAGAGGATAGGGAGCCCGGAACCTAGTCAAGCCGATAAACCGTCGCCCGGACCCCGCCGCTCCGGCTCAGAACAGATCCGGGTAAAGCTCGCGCAGCCGGGCCGCGATCGCCGGGGCGAAGAGCTCGGCGGCCTTGCTGTTCGGGTGCGAGTCGGTCGGCGTCACCCAGAGGCTCGCGGGGTCCTCCGCCTGCACCGTCGGCAGCAGGTCCAGGAAGGGCACTCCCTCCGCGGCGGCCAGCCCGGAGACCGCTTCGGTCACTCCCTGAAACGGGTACTCCGCCAGCTGATGGAGCTCGGGGTAATGCACGAGGAGCAGCTTCATGTCGTGCTCCCTGCAGAAAGCTGCAAGCTCGGCGAAGCTCTTGCGCGCCGCCTCCCAGCCGGGTGCATCGGACCGGTAGAGATTGCGGTAGTACCCCTGCCAGTCCTCCTTGCCGAAGTAGGTGCGCTCGAGGATGTCGAGCCGCCCTGCCAGGAAGACAGCGGCATAGGAGAAGCTGGTCAGCCAGTTTTCTTTCTTTACCGGTGTTTCTTCGGCATCGTTGATGAAGTAGTTCAGAACGACGACGTCCGGCTGGAATTTGTAGCCCTTGTGGACGAAGAAGGCCGTCTGCATCGCCGTGTTGGTGTTCCCGACGCCCGTGTTGATCACCTCGTACTGGGTCCCGCTGTTGCTGTTGAGCAGCCGCTCCAGGACCTTGGACGTGGTTCCTTCGACCGGCGCGCCCCATCCGAAGGTGAGGGAATCGCCCAGCATCAGGACGCGCACGCGCCCCTCGGGCTTCTCCAGCGTGTACTCGTTGTCGCGCAGCCCCATGGAGTTGATTGAGACCGGCACGCCCATATAGGTGCCGGCGGTATTCGGCCGATGCTCGTGCCCGACGCCAGGAATCTCGCTCACCTGCTTGAGATCCTTTGCGTATCGCCACATCTCGATGTCGAAATTGCTGCCGTCCGAATAGGCGGCGCGCACGAAGAGCTCCAGGGCGAAGAGCCCGATGACGATGGTGACGGCAGCGACGAGGAGGCCGGAGGCCAGATTTCGCATGGGGAGAGCCGAGAGGTTTGCGGGATCGGCCGCGACCCGGTAGGCGGCGGCAGAGGCGGCAACTCCTAACGGCGGCTTGCCGGGCTGTCAAACGCGGGGCGCCGATTTGGTAATGCAATGTTGCCGCTGTGCCGAGGCTGCGGTTAGCATCCGCGCCGCCGGCGCAGGGGACGGAGCGTCGGCCCCTGCGCGTGCCGTCAGCCTTACCGGAGTCCCTCATGCAACGGTCCGCCCTGCGCCGTGGCCTCGGCAACCTGCTGCTGGCCGTCGTTTCGCTGGTCGTGGCGCTGGTCGTGGTCGAGCTCGGCCTGCGGCTCTATTTCTACGGGTCGCTCGACCGGCCGGACTATTCGATGTCCTTCCACGAGCCGCATCCGACCCGCGGCTGGACCTTGCTGCCGAACGCGACCGGACGGCAGCAGGAGCTCGATTTCAACGTCGAGGTCTCGATCAATTCGAAGGGCGTGCGCGGGCCGGAGATCGACTATGCGCGCACGCCCGGCGTCTATCGCATCCTGATCGTCTCGGACTCGGCCATGTTCGGCAGCGGCCTGGTCTACGAGGACACCGTGCCGGCGCGTCTCGTCCGCCTCCTGGAGCCCGCCAGGGTCGAGATCGTCAATCTGAGCGTGGCGGCCTATAGCAGCGTCCAGGAATACGTGCTCTTCATGGAGGAGGGGCTGCGCTACCGGCCCGACCTGGTGCTGTTCGGCTTCGCGCCGGGAAACGACCTCCAGACCAACTACGAACCGCTGCAGCGGCTTTTCCAGAAGAGCCAGCGCCGGCCCTTCGCCCGGGTCGACGACGAGGGCCGGCTGGTCGTCGACTATCGGTACGCGGAGCAGGCGGTGCGTCGGGCGGCGGAGAAGGGAGAGCCCGGCAGCGTGGCGCGGTTCTTCGGCGACCTGGTTCTCGTGCAGCTCACCAAGGCGGCGGTCCAGAAGTTCAAGGGCGACAAGCGAGTCGATCCCAACATCTTCCTCGGTCCCCCATACATGAAGGACTTCGTCGAGACCGACGCCAGCGGGATGAGCCGGGCGGATTACGAGCGCCTCTGGTCGGAGGCCTGGCAGGTGACCGAGGCGGTGATCCGCGAGATCCAGGCGGAGGCGGAGCGCATGGGGGCGCGCTTCGCCATGTTCGTCGCGACCTCGAAGCTGCAGGGCGACCCGGAGATGCAGGCGCGGGTGGCCGAGGCCTATCCGGAGGTCGCGCTGGACGTCGGTCGCATCGACCGGGAAATGGCGGCGCTGGCCGACAGGATCGGGGCGCCGTTCCTGCCGCTGCTCCCCGCCATGCAGGCAGCCGAGGCGGAGGCGGAGGTTCCGTTGTTCTTCGGCTTCGCCGACGAGCACTGGACGGCGGCCGGCAGCGCCGTGATCGCGCAGGCCCTGGCCGACGGGCTGCGCGCCGAGCGCCTCGTCCCAGATTGACAGGACGGCGGCACGACCGTTATTCCTCCCGCCGGCCCGATCCCTCGGCCAGCCCCGAATCCGTCGGGTGGGCTGCCCGACGGGGAGCCGTCCCGGAGGACGGCCAAGGGGCATCCGGGCATCCAGCATGGCGAAGACTGCGGCGCAGACCCACGAGACGCTGACGCGCGAAGAGGCGGTCAAGGGTTCCTCCGACCGGTCTTTCGGGCTGACCTTTGCAGTGGTCGGGCTGCTCCTGGCCGGGATCGGCTACTGGCGCGGGCACGGCTACTGGGTCTATGCGCTGGCCGCCTCGGCCGGTTTCGGTGTCCTCGCCCTGACGGCTCCCGGGTTGCTGGCGCCGCTGAACAGGCTATGGCTGAAGTTCGGCCTGCTGCTGCACCACATCGTGAACCCGCTCGTGATGGGGCTGCTGTTCTTCGCGGTGATCACGCCGATGGCGGTGGTCGTCCGGCTGATGGGCAAGGATCTCCTGCGCCTACGTTTCGACCGCCAGGCGAAATCCTACTGGATTCCGCGCGACCCGCCGGGGCCGGCGCCGGACTCCATGAAGCATCAATTCTGACCGACGGCTCGGGGGACGACCGATGGTTTCCTTTCTGCGTGAGAGCTGGATGTGCATGCGGGTCCGGAAGAAATTCTGGCTCCTGCCCATCCTGGTGATGATGGTGCTGTTCGGCGGCCTGGTCGTGCTGACCAAGGGCTCCGCGGTGGCGCCGTTCATCTACACCATATTCTGAGGCGGGGCGGCGCGGCCTTGCGCATCCTCGGCCTCTCCGCCTTCTACCACGACAGCGCCGCGGCGCTGGTCGAGGACGGGCGCATCGTCGCGGCCGCCCAGGAGGAGCGCTTCACCC
>DAIMFL010000016.1:0-313 GCA_036724615.1 Alphaproteobacteria bacterium
CGCGACGCAGCCGAGCGCCCCCGCGAGGCCGCCGGCCGTGAGCCAGCGCGGGTCGAGGGCGAGCCGGCCGGGGAGGACGCCGATCAGCCGCTCCGATCCCGCCTTCACCCGCTCGACGAGATCTGTCGCGGCCAGCTCTCCGGGATCGAACAGCCGGACTCGGCCGCCGGCGCCCTCGTAGAGCCGGGCGATGGCGCGATGGAGCTCGGCCTGGGTCACGAGATCGGGCGTCGCGCTCCAGCGCGCCGACTCCGTGCGGATGAGGGCGAAGGCGCGCTCCAGGCGATCCGTCGCCGGGTCGGGCGCCGCCGCG
>DAIMFL010000016.1:363-38023 GCA_036724615.1 Alphaproteobacteria bacterium
AGGCGGGCGCGCGAGCGGTCGGTGAGGTGGTCGAGGTCGAGCTCGAGCACCGCGCCGTCCTCGATCCCGGCTTCCGTCGCCAGGGCGCGCCAGTCCGCGATCCGCAGCTCCGCGTTCTCCGCCGAGCTGCGGTCGCGCAGCCTCTGGCCGCCGGTGAGCAGCAGCCGGAGCGGAATTGCGCTGGCGGCGGTCACCATGTCGATCTGCGCCAGGATGCCGCGGTCGGGCGTCGTCGTCAGCGCGCCGACGAGGACGAGGAGGCGCGGGCGGGGCTCGGCCCGGCGCAGGGCCTCGATCGCCCGGCCGACGTCGCGGCGTCCCTGGGCGCAGCCGAGGTCGAGCGTTCGCGCGCCGGGAATGGCGACAGGCCAGCCGGACCGCGGCGCGTCGATCTCGAGCCCCAGCAGGGCGACCGGCCCCAGCGGATCGGGCTCGATCCGCTCCGCCGCCGCGGGACCCGGATGCGGGCGTCGGGGCAGGGCGCCGTCATCACGATCGGCGAAACCGGTGCTTTCCGCCGCCGGCATCAGCCGCGGTGCCAGCCGGGCATAGCCGGGCCGGGCGGTGTCGAGCCGGAAGCGCCGGGCCGCGCGCATGCGCAGGACGGCGCAGAGCCCGACCAGCACCAGGCGCGGCGCGATGCCGTAGACGGCGATGCAGCCGACCAGAAGCCCGGCCCAGGCGTCGCGCGCGATGGCAGCCTGCGCTCCCGCGCCCGTCCATTGGCTCGCGCGGATCTCCTCGGGCGAGGGCGCCGGAAAGCCGATCAGGGCGGGAACGGCGGACAGCCAGCGCGTGAGCGGCACATAGACGTCATCGGAGAGGATGGTGGTCTCCCAGACGAAGACGTAGCTGCGGGTGCTGAGCAGGAAGAGCAGCATGGCGAGAAGCGCCCCCAGGAAGGCGAGCCAGGCGGCGTGGGTGATCGCGCCGAGCGTCCAGCGCCCGTAAGGGCCGCCGGCCATCGCCCCGCCCACGGCGCGCAGCGCCGCGACATGGGCCGCGTCTCGACGGGTCGCGAGCACGAGCCGGCCGGCAAGGTCCGCGGCGATGCGCCCGAGAAGACCCGCGGCGCGGGTCCGGCGCAGGAGCGCGGAGACGAACCAGAGCGCGAGCGCCGCGGTGGCCGGCCCCAGCGCGGCGAACAGCACGACGAAGAAGTTCACGACGTTGTCGCCGCCCGGATCCATCGCCGCCTGCGCCGTCGCGACTCCGGCCAAGGCGGCGCAGACGGACAGCGCGGCGGCCGCCAGAGCGAAGGCGCTGCGCATATGGGCCAGCGCCTGGGACAGGCCGAGCCGGCCGTCGAGCGCCTGCGCGCGGACGAGGATGCGCCGCTCGAGATCGCCGCCGCCCCGTCGCGCCGCCGCCTCCGCCGCCCCGTCCGGGACGGGCTGGCCGGCCTCGTGAATGCGGACGGCTTCCGCGAGAAGGCGCGCGTCGAATCCGCTGGCGCCCGGCGCGGCCGCCGCAGGGGGCCAATGGAGGTCTGGTTCGACAGGATCGGGAGACAACGTGCCGGGGGTCTGTTGAGGAAAGGCGTATCTATGCAGCGGGAAGTATATGCCGGACCGCCCGCCGCTGTCCGGCGGGTTTCTCGACCGTTGCCCCGGAGGAACCGGGCGGGCAGGGAGGAACCGGCAGGCCTGCCCGGATGTTGAGTTCTCCAGTCCGCTTCGACAAGGAGACAGGTAGATGCGACATCAACTCGCGACGGCAGCGCTGCTCACGGCACTGGCGGCGATGCCATATGGAGCCGTTGCGCAAGAGGCCACCACGACCGGCGAGGAGACGACCACTGGCACGACTCCGGTTCAGCTGTCCGAAACCGACATGCAGTTCGTCCAGAAGGCGGCAACGGACGGCATGGCGGAGGTCGAGCTGGGCGAGATGGCCGCCGACAAGGCCGCGAGCGAGGAGGTGCAGGCCTTCGGCGAACAGATGGTCGAGGATCACACCAAGGCGAACGACCAGCTCGAGCAGATCGCGGACGAAAAGGGGATCGATCTGCCCGACGAGATGTCGGTCGAGGCGAAGGAGATGCAGGAGAGCCTCGACGCGCTATCCGAGGGCGAGTTCGACCGCGCCTACATGCAGCACATGGTCGAAGACCACCAGAAGGCGGTGGAGCTGTTCCAGACGCAGGCCGAGAGCGGCCAGGATCCGGAGCTGAAGCAGTTCGCCGAGCAGACCCTGCCGGTGCTGCAGCAGCATCTGGAGCGGGCCCAGCAGATCGACACCAGCCTCACCGAAATGGCCGCGACCGAGGGCGGCACGGCGACCGGTGACGACGCGTCTCCCGAAGCCGCCGAGCCCGCCGCGGGCGCCACCGCGACGCAGCAGGCCGCGCTTCCGGACAATCCGCTCGGCCAGATGACCGCGGACGAGCTGATCGGCAAGAGCGTCGTCAACCAGAACGGCGAGGAGGTAGGCAGCATTTCCGATATCGTCATCAACAGGCAGGACCAGGCGGTGCTCGCCATCATCGCGGTCGGCGGCTTCCTCGGCATCGGCGAGAAGAACGTCGCCGTACCGTTCGAGCAGCTGCAGCCGGGCGAGGACGAAGCCGTGCTGATGAGCTCCGCGACGGAGGACGAGCTGAAGGGCATGCCGGCCTATGAGGAGCAGCCGGACGCCTACGAGGACTTCCCGCGCGACCGGCCGCTCGGGGAAGGCGTCCAGTAGCCGGGAGCCGACGAGCGAAGCGAGGCCGCGCGGCGGAACGAGCGCCGCGCGGCCTTCCCCCCGGCCCGCCGTCTTCGCCAGGACATCCGGAGGTATCACCATGTACGGAGTGCGGATCGCGAGGAGACATCATCCGAACACGGCGATGCGCACCGCCGCGGCCTTCGCCGGGGGCGCGGTCGCGGCGATCATCGCCACCCGGCTGTTGCCGCCGGTGGTGGCGCAGGCGAGCGGCGCGGCCTGGGCGGCCGCCGGCCGCGATCCGTTCGAGGCCTTGGCGGCGGATCATCGTGCGATCCTGACGCTGCTCGACCACATGGCGCAGTCGCCGGACGGCGCGGTCTTCGCGCGCACCCAGCGCCTGCTGCGGCTGAAGCGGCGCCTCGCCGCCCATGCGATGGCGGAAGAGGACGTGCTCTATCCGCTGCTGCACGACAGGGCCCAGTCGGCGAGCGAGGCCAGGCATCTCTATGAAGAACACGCCGAGATGAAGATGCATCTCTACCAGCTCGAGCAGATGCCGAAGGACGACCCGCGCTGGCGCGACCGCGTCCTCGAGCTCCGGACCCTCATCGAGGGGCACGTCCGCCAGGAGGAGGACGTAGAATTTCCGAAACTCCGGTCGGTGCTCGACGATCAGGGCGTCAGACGGCTTTCGGCGCTCATGCAGCGGGAAAAGGCGCTGCTGTTGTAACGCGCTTCGACCGGCTCGAAGCATTCACGAGGTGACGAACATGGCGGACAAGAAGCGTTCCAAGGCTCCGCGTCGCGAGACCGGCACGGCCGGGCAGCAGACCGCGGAGGAGACGCCGGTCTCGGAGACCCTGCCGCCCGATCCGCAGACTCTCGGCCGGCCAATGACGCCGGACGAGCGCGTCGACGAGGCCTCGCTCGAAAGCATGGACGGCAGCGATCCGCCACCCTATTCGGCGAGCCGGAGCGGTTCGCCGCGGCGGGCGGAAGAGGCGATCGACGAGGAGGCGATCCGGCGCCGCGCCTACGAGATGTGGGAGGCGGACGGGCGCCCGCACGGCCGCGGCGACGAGTACTGGCACCGCGCGGAAGAGGAGCTGCGCGGCAAGGGTTCGTGACGCCGGGGCCGCGGTCAGTTGAACTGCTCGCGGCCGAGAACCCGCTTCGCCAGCCTCTCCGGAACGGCGGAGATCTCGGTGCGCAGCCGCGGCAGTGCCTCGGGATAGTCGCTCTGCAGGAAGGAGACCAGCTTCTCGCGGATCTCGCACCGGAGGTCGAAGGCGCGCCCGGCGTCGCCGGCGCTCACCAGGATGCGGATCTCCATGGTCTGTTCCCTGAAGTCGGTGACCTGGACGGCGAGGACCTGCCGGTCCCAGAGCGGCGAGGCCGCCGCGATCTCCTCCACCTTCTTGCGCACCGCCGAGACGGGCACCGCGTAGTCGAGATAGATCATCACGTTCCCGATCAGCGCCGCGCCTTCGCGCGTCCAGTTCTGGAACGGCTGCTCGATGAAATAGCTGAGCGGCAGGATCAGCCGCCGCCAGTCCCAGACTCGTACGACGACGTAGGTCGAGGTGATCTCCTCCACCTTGCCCCACTCGCCCTCCACCAGCAGGGCGTCGTCGATCCGGATCGGCTGGGTCATGGCGAGCTGGATGCCCGCGAACAGGTTCTTCAGCACCGGCTGCAGCGCCAGGCCGACCACCAGCCCCGCGGCGCCGGCCGAGGCGAGCAGGCTGACGCCGTATTGCCGGACGCCCTCGAAGGTCATCAAGGCGGCTGCGATCGTCACGATGACGATCAGCGTGTCCGCCGCGCGCCGCATGATGCGGGTCTGCGTCACATGCTTGCGCGCGAGAAGATTGTCCTCGGCGTGGAGGTCGAAGCGCCGCAGGTAGATGGCCATCCAGAGATGAAGCGCCGACTGCGCGACCCAGGCCGCCAGGGCGATGAAGCAGAGCAGAAGAACGTGCCGGATCACCTCGGCCTCGCGGTCGGACAGCGGGGCGATCGTCGCCGCCGCCGACAAGGCGAGGATCACGAGGGCGAGACGGGTCGGCCCTTCCATGCGTTCGACGAAGAGCGGCCCGAATACGCCGTGCCCGCGCACCACCCGCGTCAGCAGGCGGAATACGGTGCTGTGCAGCACCAGGGCGAGGGTGACCGCCGCGGCCAGAATGACCAGGCTGATCGCCCAATCCGGCACCCAGACGAGCAGGCGGTTCGCGGTTTCGGCGATCGCCTCGATATCCATTCCGTTCTCGCCGCTGCAGTTGGCAAGCCTGCAAAGCCGCGCAAATCCACCCCCGGCGCCGCGGGTCCCGCGACGCCGGTCGAACTGCTAACAAATGTTCGCTGCCATGGTTCCAATTTGCCGAAGGAGCGCCGCCGCAACTCGACACGCTTCACCCGATGGATTAGCGTCGGGCCAGGTTGCGAGACAGTTTGTCGCAGCCGGCGATCGGCACGGAGCCGGAGTGGACGAGTGATGCCCGACCGACCGGCGGATGCTGGTTCGAACGACGCCCGACCCGCATCGCGGCGGGAAGAGGCGGCCGTGTTCCTCACCCTCGCCGTCCTGATCTGGCCGGTGATCGCGGTCGGGGTGGTCGGCGGCTACGGTTTCCTCGTGTGGATGTGGCAGCTCGTCTTCGGTCCGCCGGGCCCGCCGGGATGAGGCCGTCGGCCATGGCCGGGAGCATCGATCGCAGCAGGCGGAAATTCCTGACCGGGCGCGTGGGGCCGGACGAGGCCGGCGTCCGGCCGCCCTGGACGCGCGCGCCGGCGCTCACGCGATGCACGGGCTGCGGCGCCTGCGTCGACGCCTGCCCGCAGCGTATCCTCGGCCTCGTCGCAGGCCTGCCGCAGGTCGACTTCGCCCGGGCGGAATGCACGTTCTGCGGCGCCTGCGCCGAGGCCTGCCCGGAGCCGGTCTTCGACCGCACGCTCGAACCCGCCTTTCCGCATCGCGCCGCCATCGGCGAAAGCTGCTTCGCCCGATCGGGAATCGTCTGCCAGTCCTGCCGCGACGCCTGCCCGGAAACGGCGATCCGGTTCGTGCTGCGCGTCGGCGGCCCGGCGCTTCCCGTGCTGTCGCCCGAAGCCTGCACCGGCTGCGGCGCCTGCATCGCGGTCTGTCCGGCCGCCGCCATCGCGCCGCTGCACGAATCGACCCGGCCGCAGGAGGCCGCGCATGCCTGACGCCGCCCCGTGCCACGTTTCGAGCGCGCTCGTCACCGCCCGTCCGGAGCGCGCCGTCGAGATCGCGGAGGCGATCAGTCGCCTGCCCGGCACCGAGGTGCATCACGTGGCAGGGGGCAAGATCGTGGTGGTCATGGAAGGACCGGACAGCGACTGCCTCGGCGCGCGGCTGGCCGCCATCGCCCTGATGGACGGCGTCTTCTCCGCCAACATGGTGTTCGAACAGGCCGAAAGCCTGGAGGACACGGGAGTGAGCCCATGACCCTGTCTCGTCGCGACATGCTGAAGGCCCAGGCGGCCGGCATTGCGGCGCTCGCCGCGAACATCAGCCTTCCGGCGGGGGCCCAGCCGGTGCCCGGCGGCGTCGAGTCCCTGGAGATCCAGTGGTCGAAGGCGCCCTGCCGCTTCTGCGGCACCGGCTGCGGCGTGATGGTCGGCGTGAAGGAAGGGCGGGTCGTCGCTACCCACGGCGACATGGCGGCGGAGGTCAATCGCGGCCTCAACTGCGTGAAGGGCTATTTCCTGTCGAAGATCATGTACGGCGCCGACCGGCTGACGCAGCCCCTCCTGCGCAAGAAGGGCGACGCCTATGCCAAGGACGGCCAGTTCACGCCGGTCACCTGGGACGAGGCCTTCGACGTGATGGCGGCCCAGGCGAAGCGCGTGCTGAAGGAAAAGGGCCCGACCGCGGTCGGCATGTTCGGCTCCGGCCAGTGGACGATCTGGGAAGGCTATGCCGCCACCAAGCTGATGCGCGCCGGATTCCGGTCCAACAATCTCGACCCCAATGCGCGGCACTGCATGGCCTCGGCCGCCTATGCGTTCATGCGCAGCTTCGGCATGGACGAGCCGATGGGTTGCTACGACGATTTCGAGCACACGGATGCCTTCGTGCTGTGGGGCTCGAACATGGCGGAGATGCATCCGATCCTGTGGACGCGGGTCGCCGACCGGCGGCTCGGCCATCCCCATGTGAAGGTCGCGGTGCTCTCCACCTTCACCCATCGCAGTTCGGACCTGGCGGACATCCCGATCGTGTTCAAGCCGGGAACCGATCTCGCGATCCTCAACTACATCGCGAACCACATCATCGAGACCGGGCGCGTGAACCGGGAGTTCGTGGACAAGCACACGACCTTCATGACCGCGGCGACCGAGATCGGCTACGGCCTCAGGCCGGACGATCCGCGCGAGCTCGCGACGCGCAAGGCGAAGGATCCGGCCGCGATGGCGCCGTCGAGCTTCGAGGCCTTCGCCGAGTTCGTGAAGCCCTACACGCTGGACTACGTGTCCGAGCTGTCGGGCGTCGAGCCCGGATTCCTGGAGGAGCTCGCCGAGCTCTACGCCGATCCGCAGCGCAAGGTGGTCTCGCTCTGGACCATGGGCTTCAACCAGCATGTCCGCGGCGTCTGGGTGAACCAGCTCGTCTACAATCTCCATCTGCTGACCGGGAAGATCTCCGAGCCCGGGAACAGCCCGTTCTCCTTAACCGGACAGCCCTCGGCCTGCGGCACGGCGCGCGAGGTCGGCACCTTCGCCCATCGTCTGCCGGCCGACATGACGGTGACCAATCCCGAGCATCGTGCCCATGCCGAGGAGATCTGGCGCCTGCCGCACGGGCTGCTGCCGGACAAGCCCGGCTATCACGCGGTCGAGCAGGACCGCATGCTCAAGGACGGCAAGCTCAACTTCTATTGGGTGCAGGTGAACAACAACGTCCAGGCGGCGCCCAACACCGCCAACGAGACCTACCAGGGCTATCGCAACCCGGAGACCTTCATCGTCGTCTCCGACGCCTATCCGACGGTGACGGCGCTCGCCGCCGATCTCATCCTGCCGGCGGCCATGTGGGTGGAGAAGGAGGGCGCCTATGGCAATGCGGAGCGGCGCACCCATTTCTGGCACCAGCTGGTCGATCCGCCGGGCGAGGCGCGGTCCGACCTCTGGCAGATCATGGAGTTCTCGAAGCGCTTCACCACGGACGAGGTGTGGCCGGCGGAGATCCTCGACGCTAATCCCAACTATCGCGGCCAGACGCTGTTCGACGTGCTGTTCCGCAACGGCCAGGTCGACCGCTTCCCGCTGAGCGAGGTCGACCCCGCCTACGCGAATCTCGAGGCCAGCCATTTCGGCTTCTACGTCCACAAGGGCCTGTTCGAGGAATACGCCACCTTCGGCCGCGGCCACGGGCACGACCTCGCGCCGTTCGACGTCTATCACCAGGTGCGCGGCCTCAGATGGCCGGTGGTAGACGGGCAGGAGACGCGCTGGCGCTATCGCGAGGGCTACGATCCCTATGTGACGTCGGGCGCCGGCGTCGAGTTCTATGGCCGGCCGGACAAGCGCGCCGTCATCCTCGCCGCACCCTACGAGCCGCCGGCGGAGCCGCCGGACGAGGAATACGACCTCTGGCTCGTCACCGGCCGGGTGCTGGAGCACTGGCACTCCGGCTCCATGACGATGCGGGTGCCGGAGCTCTACAAGGCCTTCCCCGGAGCGCGCTGCTTCATGAATGCGGAGGACGCCCGCGCCCGCGGCCTCAACCAGGGCGCCGAGGTGCGGGTGATCTCCCGCCGCGGCGAGATCCGCACGCGGATCGAGACGCGCGGCCGCAACCGCATGCCGCCGGGGGTGGTCTTCGTGCCCTGGTTCGATGCCAGCCAGCTCATCAACAAGGTGACGCTGGATGCCACCGACCCGATCTCCAAACAGACGGATTTCAAGAAATGCGCGGTCAGGATCGTGGTGGCGTGACGACGGGGTGGGCGGCCGCCCTCAGGGGCGGGCTCGCGGCGGCGCTCGTCGTCATCGCCGCCGGGACGCTGTCGGCCCAGGACGGCGCCATCGAGATCGTGCCGCGCCTGACCGGCATGGCGGATCCCATGGCGAACCAGGAGGCGCCGCCGCTCGACCGGCCGATCGTCGACGACGTGCGGCGGATGCGGAACTATCCGGAGCAGCCGCCGGTCATTCCGCATTCGATCGAGGGCTACCAGCTCACGCTCCGCGCCAATCGCTGCCTCGACTGCCACAAGCGCGAGTTCACGGAAGGCTCCGGCGCGCCGATGATCAGCGTCACCCATTTCATGGACCGCGAAGGCCAGGTCCTCGCGGACGTGACGCCGCGGCGCTACTTCTGCACCGAATGCCACGTGCCGCAGACCGATGCGCGCCCGCTGGTGCCGAACGAGTTCCGCGACATGAACGCGCTCGCGCCGAGTCCCTGAGGCGCGATCATGCGGTCATCGAAGGGGCTCTTCGCGCGACTCTGGGGCATCGTCGTCCGCTTCTGGCAGGTGATGAGCCGGCCCAGCCGGTATTTCAGTCTCGGCTTCCTGATTCTGGGCGGCTTCCTGTGCGGCGTGTTCTTCTGGGGCGGTTTCAACACCGCGCTCGAGTTCACGAATACCGAGCCGTTCTGCATCTCCTGTCACGAGATGCGCGACAACGTCTATCAGGAGCTGACCCAGACGGTGCATTTCTCCAACCGGTCGGGGGTGCGCGCCACCTGCCCGGACTGCCACGTGCCGCATGACTGGACCGACAAGATCGCCCGCAAGATGCAGGCCTCGAAGGAGGTCTGGGGCAAGATCTTCGGCACCATCTCGACCCGGCAGAAGTTCCTCGACAAGCGGCTGGAGCTCGCGCAGCACGAATGGGCGCGGCTGTCGGCCAACGACTCGCTCGAATGCCGCAACTGCCACACCGCCGTGGCGATGGATTTCACGAAGCAGACGCGGCGCGCGGCCGAGATCCACGGCAGGTTCCTGGTCACGGGCGAGCGCACCTGCATCGACTGCCACAAGGGCATCGCCCACCAGCTGCCGGACATGACGGGGATCGACCCGGGCTGGCGCGTCGCGCCCGAGCTGAGGGGCGAGGCCGGGTTCTAGGCGGACGGCGCGGGGATCTTTCTACCGCGCGCCGGCCTTGCCGCGCGGGTCGTGGGTGTGATGCGTGTCGCGCTCGCCGCCGCCGCCCGACACTTTGCTCTTTCCGGGATTGGTCGGCTGCCCGGGTACGGGCTTCCGGTCGGCGGCCGGATCCGGCCGGTCCGGACGTTGATGGCTGCTGCCCGGTCCGCCGTGGTGGCGGTCGCTCTGGGGCGTCTTGCTGGGGCTGGACATCGTCACCGATCCTGCTGATAGCCCTGGTGCTTCGTGTTCTGCTTGATGTTGCCCTGCCGGCCCTGCTTCTCGGGGTCGCGCGGCTCCCTGCGCTTGCCGGGACCGAGCTCCTTGGGCAGGCGCTCCGTCTCGCCGGGAACCTTCTTGCTGCGGCCGGCCGGCGGCACCGGCGGGGAACGTTCGGCCATGGCGATGTCTCCTCTTCAGTGCTCTGGAGAAGAACCGCCGCCGCCCAGGCTGGTTCCGGGGCGGCGGCGCGAGCTTCGCGCCCGGACGTGCCCCGGCTCGGCATGGCCGAGCCGGAAGCGGCGCGATTTCTCTGCGTCCGGGCGGAACAGCGGCGCCATGCCGCGCTTCATTCTCCAAAAGGCATGCAGCTTTCAGGAGTGAGGTCCATGAGCGCAACCGGCCTCGAGGTTTTCGATAAAACCGTACAAACGACCAATATCTGGCTCAACGAGATCACCGCCGAGATCGGGCCGGACCGCCAGGCCGCCTGGCATGCGCTGGGCGTGGTGCTGCGCTGTCTGCGCGACCGGGTTCCTCCGGAGCTTGCCGCTCATCTCGCGGCCGAGCTCCCTCTGCTGGTGCGCGGTCTGTATTACGACCAGTACCGGCCGACCGGATCTCCCGAGAAGACCCGCTCCCGCGCGCAGTTCGTCCAGGGCGTAGCCGACGGGCTCAGCGACATGCGCCCCATCGACCCGGAGCTCGCCATCCGCGCCGTGCTGGCGGCGGTGAGCCGCCACGTCGCGTCGGGCCAGGTGCGCAAGCTGCGAGAGGCCCTGCCGGAGGACATCCGGGCTCTCTGGCCCGACGGCAGTGCGGAACCCCTCAACCGAGAGAAAGGAGGATCGAGGACATGAAGGTGAGCGAGGCAATGACTCGCGACGTGCAGATCGCTTCCCCGGACGAGCGGATCCAGGACATCGCAAAGCGCATGGCCGAGAATGACATCGGCTTCATGCCGGTCGGGGACCACGACCGGCTGGTCGGCATGATCACCGACCGCGACATCGTCGTCCGCTGCGTCGCCGCCGGCAAGGACGGCGACGCCCGTGTCCGGGACGCCATGACGCAGGACGTGAAGTACTGCTACGAGGACGAGGACATGGACCACGTCGTCAGCAACATGGGCGACATCCAGGTCCGCCGTCTTCCGGTGGTCAGCCGCGACAAGCGCCTGGTCGGCGTGGTCAGCCTGGCCGACGCGGCGCTGGCGCATGATCCCGAAGGGGTCGGCGTCGCCATGACCGGCGTGGTCGACCCGGGCGGGCAGCACTCCCAGTCCGCCCCGAGATAGGCACGGTCCGCGACAGATCCCCGACGGGACAGGGCCCGCCGCGCCTGCACGCGGCGGGCCCTGCGCGCCTGGGGATGCGGCCGGGCCGCGGCACATGTACTCTGCGCGCGGGATGGCGAGGGAGGGCGCCGCATGGCCCGGGTCGCCGCGATCGGCGAATGCATGCTCGAGCTGTCGCCCCGCCCCGGCGGCCTCTTCGCCCTGGGTTTCGGCGGCGATACGCTCAACACCGCCGTCTATCTGGCCCGGCTCGGGGTGGCGGTCGACTATCTGACCGCGCTCGGCGACGACGGCTTCAGCGATCGCATGCTGGCCGGCTGGCGCGCGGAAGGCATCGGCACGGGGCTGGTGCCCCGCCTGCGCGGCCGGCTTCCGGGGCTGTATCTGATCGAGATCGACGACCGGGGCGAGCGCCGCTTCAGCTATTGGCGCGAGTCGGCGCCGGCCCGGGAGCTGTTCACCCTGCCGCAGACGCCGGAGATCGTGACCGCGCTGCCCGGCTACGACCTCGTCTATCTCTCCGGCATCTCCCTGTCCCTCTATGGCGAGCCCGGGCGCGCCGTGCTGTTCGACGCGCTCGACCGGGCGCGCGCCGCCGGCGCGCGCGTCGTGTTCGACGGCAACTACCGGCCGCGCAACTGGAGCGCAGTGGCACAGGCGCGGGCGGCGATGGACGCGATGCTCGACCGCGTCGACATCGTGCTCACCAGCGCCGAGGACGAAGGCGCGGTGCACGGCGACGCGGACGCGCAGGCGACCGTCATGCGGCTCCGGGCCCGCGGCATCGAGGAGATCGTCGTGAAGCTGGGCAGCGAGGGCGCGCTGGTCGCCGGGCCGGCAGGCGCCACGCGGCTGCCGGCGACCCCGCTGGGGCCGGTGGTCGACACGACGGCGGCGGGTGATTCCTTCAATGCGGCCTATCTCGCCGCCCGGCTCGGCGGGCGCGACGCGGTCGCCGCCGCGCAGGCGGGGCATCTCCTGGCGGGATCCGTGATCGCGCATCCGGGCGCCATCATTCCGCGGGAAGCGATGCCGGCCGGCCTCGGCGCACCCCGCAAGGCGGAAGCCGCGAATGGCTGAGGCGCCGGAAGCTCTGCCGGATCTGCTGCGGCGCGCGCGCCTGATTCCCGTGCTCACCATCACGGATCGGAGGCAGGCCGTGCCGCTCGCCCGCGCCCTCTGCCAGGGCGGGCTGCCGGTGCTCGAGGTGACGCTGCGCACGCCGGCGGCGGAGGACGCGGCGCGGGCCATCATGGCCGAAGTGCCGGAAGCGGTCGTCGGGCTCGGCACGCTGCTCGTACCCGCCGACGTGGAGCGGGCGGTCGCCCTCGGCGCCCGCTTCGCGGTGAGCCCGGGCGCCACGCCGGAACTGCTCGCCGCGGCGGCTTCTTCCCGGTTGCCGTTCCTGCCCGGAGTCGCCACGCCGTCCGAGGCGATGCGGGCACGGGACGCCGGCTTCACGCTGCAGAAGTTCTTCCCCGCGGAAGCGGCCGGCGGCGTCACGGCGCTGCGCGGCCTCGCCGCACCGCTGCACGATCTCAGATTCTGCCCGACCGGCGGGATCGGACCGCAGAACGTCCGCGACTACCTGGCGCTGCCCAATGTCATCGCGGCGGGCGGCTCCTGGCTCGCGCCCGAAGGCGAGCTGGCCTCCGCGGCCTGGGCGCGCATCCGCGAGCGCGCCGCCGAGGCGCGCCGCCTGGCCGCCGACTGACCCTCCGCCGCACGGTCGGGGAAAGCCGAGGAACTTCGCCCCGGACGGGGCGTTCCTGAGACGACCCGTTTCGCCGGCAAGGCGTGCCGCCCCCGGGCGGCGGTCGAGAGGGCCGTGTCCGCGCGTTCCGGAGAGCGGTCGGATCCATGGCGGATTCGTCCAGCCACACGAGGCCGAAGCGATGCTTGGAACCATACTGATCATCGTTCTCATCCTGCTCCTGATCGGCGCCATACCGACCTGGCCGTACAGCCGCGGCTGGGGCTACACGCCGAGCGGCATCGTCCTGCTGCTGGCGATCATCGTCGTCATCGCGGTCGCGACCGGGCGGATCTAGGCGTCCCTGCGGGAAAGGATGGCGAAGGCCAGGACGACACGTCAGTACCGGAAGCAGCTCGACGAGCTGAACGAGATCCGCGCCCGCCCGGACAAGCCGACGCGCACCAAGCGCGAGCTCGAGGGCGAGACCTCGGCCTATGGCGTCGAGCTGGAGGGGAAGGAGACCCGCCGGCCGAAGCAGACACCGAAATCGCAGAAGAAGCCGCGGCGCTGAGCGGCGGTCACTCCGCCGGCTCGGCGCTTCTCCGGGCGGCGGCAGCGCCGATCGCCGTGCGTCCGGCGATCTCGGCGCCCGCTTCCGCCGGAAGCCGGCGGGAGGGCAGCGCCGACAGCATCGCGATCAGCCCGACCAGCAGGAAGGCCGGGGTGAAATCGGCCGGGCCCGGCATCGCGCTGCCGGCGAGCTCCGTCGCGACATGCAGCGCCAGGGCGCCGACCCCCACCCCGGCCGCCAGGGAGAGCTGCAGCGCCATGCTGGCGAAGCTGGTCGCCCGGCTCATCAGCCGCTCCGGCACGTCGGGATAGCCCAGCGCGTTCAGGCTGGTGAACTGCAGCGAGCGGAACACGCCGCCGACGAAGAGCGCCGCCAGGATGACCGGCACGGGCGTGTCGGGCCGGAACAGGCCGTAGGACGCGACGAAGGCGCCGCACAGCAGGGCGTTGCCGATCAGCACGCGGCGGAAGCCGAAGCGACGCAGGATCGGACCGGCCAGGAGCTTCATGAAGATGGCGCCGACCGCGCCGGCGAAGGTGAGCAGGCCGGACTCGAGCGGGCTCAGGCCGAAGCCGATCTGCAGCAGCATCGGCAGCAGGAACGGCAGCGCCCCGATGCCGACGCGGAACAGGAAGCCGCCCGCCATGCTGGCGCGGAAGGTCGGCAGGTCGAGGAGGCCGAGATCGACGGCCGGCGCCTCGGCGCGGCGGGCGTGGCGCAGGAAGAGAAGCGCGCAGGCGAGTCCCACGGCGAGGAGCGCCGTGGTCGTCCAGCCCGGAACGATGCCGCGACCCACCGTCTCGAACCCGAAGACGAGGCCGCTCAATGCCAGCGCCACCAGGAGGAAGCCGGGGATGTCGAGCCGGGGCGGCCGCTCGCTGGTGATCTCCGGAATGAAGATCGTGACCAGCACGATTCCGACGAGGCCGATCGGCACGTTGATCCAGAAGATCCATTGCCAGTCGACATAGGTGACGATGAATCCGCCGAGCGGCGGGCCGAGCACCGGCCCGGTCAGCGCCGGAATGGTGAGCCACGCCATGGCGCGGATGAGCTCGCTCTTCGACACGCTGCGCAGCAGGACGAGGCGCCCAACCGGCACCATCATGGCGCCGCCGGCGCCCTGCAGGATTCGCGCGAGCACCAGCTCGGCGAGCGAGCTGCTCAGACCGCACAGCACCGAGCCGACGATGAAGACCAGGATCGCCAGCCGGAACACGGTGCGCGCGCCGACCCGGTCGGCGACCCAGCCGCTCACCGGCACGAACACCGCGAGGCTCAGCAGGTAGCAGCTGATCGCCAGGTTCAGATGCACCGGGTTCTCGCCGAAGGAGTCCGCGATCGCGGGCAATGCCGTGGCGATGACCGTGGCGTCCAGGTTCTCCATGAACAGGGCGCAGGCGACGATCAGCGGAACCAGGAAAGGGCGGGACCGAGACATGCCGTCGAGTGTAGCGCGCCGGGGCGCATCGCTGTTCCGCCGGCGCCGCTCTGGACCTTTCCCGGCTGCGCGTCGCCCGCAAGGCAAGCGATGGCCCTGCCGGGGCGCGCCGGATTGTGCTACATCCTTGCCGCGCGCCCGCGGGGCACGCCGCCGGGATCGGCAATGGGGTAACACCGTGACACGACTCTGCAGCCGGCTCCGGCGGCTCGCCCTTTCGGGTGCCGTGGGCCTTGCGACCTTGCTGTCGCTCATCCTGCTGCCGCTCGACCATGCCCATGCGCAGGGCGAAGGGGAGAGCGCGAGGATGCATCTGTTCACCGTCGTCTCGGCCCGTGACGAGATCGTCATCGGCCTGTCGGAAGCCGAAGTCCCGGCGCTGGCGGGCCGCGTTCCGGTCGCGGTCGTGGCCGATCTCCTGGCCTCGGGCGGCCGGCTGACGGCGTGGCGCTATGCGCCCTCGCGCGGCGAGGACGGCGTCATCCGCCAGGCGCCGGTCCATCGGGTGGCGATCTTCGCTGCCGGAACGACCCGGCTCGAACCCTACGACTCCGACCAGGAAATCCTTCCTCCGGCGCCCTGAGCCGACAGGGGAGGGGGACATGACGGGTGAAGCCGCCGCCGGCCGCCAGTATCGGCCGGCCGCTTGCGCGGAAATGTCGCGCCTATCCGGGCGGATATGCCGACTGTCCCTTCGTCCCTTCGATAATGGTCTGGTCAACGGTCAAATCTCTCCGCGGTGACACTTCTCGTGAAGTGCCCGCGGAACGGAACTGTGTGATGAATCAATCCTCCCTGCAGCCGCTGCCGGTGGAGCAGCTGCAGCATCCCGACGCCCGTTGGCTCATGGCCTACTGGCGCGGCAAGTCGCCGGATGGCGACCTTCCGAGCTATCGCAGCGTGAACGGATACGAGACGCGGGCGATCGCGCGTCATCTGCTGGTGGTGGAAGCGGACCCGGCGGCCGGAACGCTGCGCTATGCCAGCGTCGGGGCGGCCATCCGCGACCGCTTCCGGATGGACCTCTCCGGCCACGCGCTGCCGCCGGAACGCGGCGGGGTCGGCTGGACCGCGCTGATCCGCCAAGCGGCGGAGGGTCGCCGCCCCGCCGCGGCTCGCGGCCATCTGCCGGGCCGCGCCGATCCCTGGGTCAGGTTCGAGATCCTGGCGCTGCCCTTCGCCGACGAACGCGGCGAGAACAGCATCGTCGTCATCGGGCTGTTCTTCTTCGACCGCTGACCGGCGGCTTCCGCCGGCGCCGGCTCGACTCTGCGCGGACTCCTCTCCGGGACGGTGCGGCTGCGGCTTTGTGTCTCGCCCAGGGTGCCGACGCTTTACACCAACCGGCCTCCTTCTTTAGGCTGTTTCCTGCAACTGCAATTCATTCGCATTTGCAATAGATACTCTGACCTTCGGGGGAAGGAAAACAATCATGACTTGGAAGGGGAAGCTCGGCGCCGTCCTGTTCGCAGGTATCGCCGGCATGGCCGTGGAGGCGCAGGCGATCGAGTACCCGATCGGCGAGCCGGTGCTCGCAGGCGGGTTGGAAGTGGCCGCGGTCTATCTCCAGCCGATCGAGATGGATCCGCCGGGGATGATGCGCGACGCGGCGCAATCGGACGTCCATCTCGAGGCGGACATCCAGGCCACGGCCGGCAATCCGAACGGGTTGTCGGAAGGCGACTGGGTGCCCTATCTGCAGATCGCCTACGAGCTCACCCGGCTGGACACCGGCGAGACGGTCGAGGGGTCGATGATGCCGATGGTGGCGAGCGACGGCCCCCATTACGGCGACAACGTGAAGCTCATGGGGGTCGGCGACTACCGGCTGGTGCTCCGCGTGTCGCCGCCGAGCGGCGACGGCCATGCCCAGTTCGGCCGTCATACGGACCGGGAGACTGGGGTGCAGCCCTGGTTCGAGCCGTTCTCGGCCGAATACGAGTTCACCTTCGCCGGCACCGGGAAGAAGGGCAGCTACTGACCCGGAGCATGGACGGGCGGCCCGGGCGATGGCAACGGTCCGACCAGCCGGTCTTCGCCCTGCCGCCGGCCTCTGGCCGCGGCTGGGCGACTGGCTCCGCACGCATCAGCGGACCATCCGCCGCATGCAGTGGGGCGTGGTCGTCGTCTACGCCGTCCTGCTGGTCGTGCCCGCGACGCTGCCGCTGCCCGAGCGGTCCGCCCATCTGTGGGACGACCTCACGCTGTTCGCCCAGTTCGTGTTCTGGGGACTGTGGTGGCCGTTCGTGCTGCTCAGCGTCGTGCTGCTGGGGCGCACCTGGTGCGGGCTGCTCTGCCCGGAGGGCGCGCTGTCGGAATTCGCCAGCCGCCACGGCCGCGGCCGCGCGGTGCCGCGCTGGATACGCTGGGGCGGCTGGCCGTTCGTCGCCTTCGCGGCGACCACCGTCTACGGCCAGATGGTCAGCGTGTACCAGTATCCGGCCCCGGCGCTGCTGGTGCTCGGCGGGTCGACGGCGGCGGCGATCGTGGTCGGCTATCTGTACGGGCGCGGCAAGCGCGTCTGGTGCCGCTATCTCTGCCCGGTGAGCGGCGTGTTCGCGCTGCTCGCCAAGCTGGCGCCGCTCCATTACCGGGTCGACGAGGCCGCCTGGCGGGAGGCGACGCGCGCGGGCGGCAGCTTCCGTCCGCTGAACTGTGCCCCCATGGTGCCGATTGCGACGATGAAGGGCGCCGCCGACTGCCATATGTGCGGACGGTGCAGCGGGTTCCGCGAGGCCGTGGTGCTGAGCCCGCGCCGGCCGGGCCGGGAGATCGTCGATCCGGGCGGACGCCCGGTCCGCCCCTGGGACACGGCCCTCATCCTCTATGGCCTGCTCGGCATCGCCCTCGGCGCCTTTCACTGGTCGGCCAGCCCGACCCTGGTCCGGGTCAAGCAGGCGGTCGCCGGCTGGCTGGTCGATCGGGGCGCGCCATGGCCGCTCGAGCTCTCCGCGCCCTGGTGGCTGCTGACCAGCTATCCCGAGCGCAACGACGTGCTGAGCCTCGCCGATGGCGGGCTGCTCGTCGGCTATATCCTGGGCGTGGCCGTCCTCATGGGAACCGCACTGTCCGCCGGGCTCGCCCTGGCCGCCGCGGCGTCCGGATGGTCCCGGCAGCGCTTCCATCATCTGGCGCAGGCCCTCGTGCCGCTCGCCGGATGCGGCGTGTTCCTGGGCCTTTCCGCCCTGACCGTCACGATGCTGCGCGCCGAGGGCGTCGCGCTGCCGGGGCTCGCCGCGATCCGGGCGAGCCTGCTCCTCGGCGCCTGGGCGTGGTCCCTCGCCCTGGCCTGGCGCATCCTCGGCGAGGGCGGTGTCCGGGGTCTGCGACGGGGCGCCGCCGCCAGCGTGTTCGGTGCGACCGCCGCCATGGCAGGGACTGCCTGGGCGGCTCTCTTCTGGCCCTGACCGCAGGCGCCGTTCCACGGGGCAAAGTCGCCAATCCGTCACGCCGGCATGCTATGGTCCGGCGTGACCATGATCGACCGGACCGAAGATTTCCGACTGCGCGTGGGCGGGCTTCACACCATCACGGCCGACCTGCCCGCATTCCAGCCGACGCACATGATTCGCCTGGTGGATCCCGCCCTGCCCGAGGACCGTCTGCGCATCGTCGCGTCCCCGCCGGACGGTCTCCTGCTGCTGCGGCTCAACGACAGCAGCCATGGCGATCCGCTCGGGCCGACGCACGCGCATGTCGCGGAGATCCTGGACTTCGTCGACCGCATGCTCTGCGCCGGCAGGCCGGTCCGGCTCTACGTGCACTGCCATGCCGGGGTGAGCCGCAGCACCGCCACCGCCTATCTCTCCCTGGCCTGCCGCCACGGGCCGGGCCGCGAGGCGGATGCCTTCGCCGAGCTTCTCTCGGTCACGGTGAAGCCGTGGCCGAACCGCAGCATCGTCGCCCATGCCGACGCCCTGCTCGGGCGCGGCGGCCGTCTCCTCGCGCCGCTCGACGCCTATCGCGCCGCCCATCCGCGACGGATCGAGGCCTATGGGCGCCTCCACCTCCGTCGCTGCCGCCGCGACGCGGACTATGCCGCGATCATGGGCGCGTGACGACGCCTCCTAGGGCGATCCGCGCGCGCAACAGCCCCACTCGGAATACGGGAATACGCGACATTCCAAAGGCTTAGCGCGATGCTGGCTTGACCCGGACCGGCCCCTGCCGCACGCTTCCGGGATTGCAGGAGGCGTGATGCCGGACGATCTCCACGGAAGCTGGACGAGGGCCGTGCCCGTTGCCGAGCTGCAGGCCACGGGGCGCATCGTCCTGCGGCGCGCCGGCAAGCAGATCGCACTCTTCCAGACGGATGCCGGCGTCTTCGCCTGCAACAACCGCTGCCCGCACGAAGGCTTTCCGCTGCGCGAAGGGACCCTCGGCGCCGGCACGGAGTCCTGCGTCCTCACCTGCAACTGGCACAACTGGAAGTTCGACCTCAGGGACGGCGCCAATCTCTATGGCGGCGACCGGCTGCGGGTCTATCCCGTGCGGATCGCCGACGGCGCGGTCTGGCTCGACCTCTCCGATCCGCCGGCGGAGAGCCGCCGGGCGGAGATCATGGCCAATCTGCACGACGCCTTCGCGGACGAGGGTTACGACCGTATGGCGCGCGAGCTGGCGCGGCTCCGCCTCGCCGGCGGCCGTCTTCCGGACGCCCTGGCCGCCGCGATCGGCTGGTCGCATGATCGCCTGGAGTTCGGCTGGACCCATGCCCATGCCGGCGCGGCAGACTGGCTCGCGCTTCACGACGAGCACCGCGATGATCCGGAAGCGCAGCTCATCTGCGTCCTCGAGCCGATCGCCCATCTGGCGCACGACGTGCTGCGCGAGCCGCGCTATCCCTATCCGGTCGAGCTGTCGTCCTGGGACGAGGACGGCTTCGTCGCGGCGATCGACCGCGAGGACGAGGCGACGGCGGCCGCCATGCTGCGCGGCGCCCTGGCTGCCGGGCAAGGTTTCCCGGAGCTGGAGCGCGCGTTCAGCCGGGCGGCGCTGCTGCATTACGCCGATTTCGGCCATTCCCTGATCTACGTCTCGAAGGCGGGCCGGCTGATCGAGCGGCTGGGCGAATCGGTGGCCGAGCCGCTGCTCCTCGCCTTGGCACGGAGTCTCGCCAAGGCCAGCCGGGAAGACCTGATCCCCGAATTCCGCGGCTACGGCGCGGCGCTGGCGGGCTGGAACGTCGCGGCGGCGGCCAGCACGCCGCCTGATGCCGATCGCTATCGCGGGCTGAACGTCGAGCGCGCCCTGGCGCTCACCGTCGAGCATGCGGCAGCGGATCCGCTGTCGCTCTACGATGCGCTGCTCGGCGCCAACGCGGACAACATGCTCCGCTTCGACAGCGATCATCAGCTGCGCGTCGACCTCGCCGTTCAGGACAATGTCGGCTGGCTCGACTTCACCCACGGGCTCACCTTCGCGAATGCGGTGCGCCGGCAATGCACGCGCTTTCCGGAGCTCTGGCCGCAGGGCCTGCTGCAGCTCGCCTGCTTTACCGGGCGCAACGCGCCCTATGCCCGCATCGAGCACGACGGGCGGTGGCGGGTCGGGGATCCCGAGGCGTTTCTTGCGGCCGCGATCGAGCGGCTGCTCGACCACGGGCAGCCGGAGCCGATCGTCGCTGTTCACCTGCTGAAGACGACGCTCGCGGTGCGCGAGGAGATCGGCGCGCGCCCGAGCGCGCGGACCGCCGCGGCCCTGCTCGCGGCGCTCAACCGGTTCCTGAATTCGCCCCTCCGGCGCAAGCATGTGCGCCGCACGGCGCGGCAGGCCGCCGCCTTCGTGGCGCTCGACGGCTAACCGCGCCGGCCCGGCGCGAACAGACGGCGCGTCAGCCGGCGCAGAAGGCGGCAGCAGGCCGCCGATCTCAGCTGCCGCGCCCGCGCGGCATAGAACTCCTGGTCGATCGATCCGTCCGGCCGGCGGCGGACCGGCGCCACGATCCAGCCGGGCGAGCCTTCGTCAGGCACCTCTGAAGACGGCCGGCCGCTTCTCCACGAAGGCCGAGACCCCCTCCTGAACATCCCGCGTTCCGGCCAGCCTGGCGAACTGCATCGCCTCGATCTGCAGCCCTTCGTCGATCGAGACGTTGAGGCCGCGCGTCACGCTGGCCAGGCAGGCCTCCACCGCGAGCGGCGGCTTCTGCGCGATGGTCCCGGCCAAAGCGCGAGCCTCGTCGAGCAGGCGGTCATGGGGAACGACGCGGTTCACCAGGCCGATGGCGGCGGCTTCCGCCGCACCGATGGGCGCCGCCGACAGGATCATCTCCAGGGCCCGCTTGCGGCCGATCAGCCGCGCCAGGCGCTGCGTGCCGCCGAAGGTGGGCGGGAAGCCGAGATTGATCTCCGGCTTGCAGAAGGTCGCCCGCTCGCTCGCGATCGCGAGGGGCGCGGCTTCGGTGATCTCGCAGCCGCCGCCATAGGCGAGCCCGTTGACGGCGACGATGATCGGCTTCGGAAAAGCCTCGATCCGCCGGGTGAGCTGCTGGCCCCTGGCGACGAACTCGCGCTGGGCCGCGGCCGGCCCGCGCGACAGGCTGTCGGCGATGCCGAGGATGTCCGCGCCGGCGCTGAAGGCGCGGTCGCCCGCGCCGGTCAGGATGACCGCGGCGATCTCCGTCCTGGTCTCGATGTCGTCCAGCGCCGCCGACAGCACATCGATCGTGGCGTGGTCGAGCGCGTTCAGCCGGTCCGGCCGATTGAGCGTGAGAAGGCTGACGGGAGCCGCATCGCTCCGAATGAGACAGTCCTGCATCCCGCACCTCGCGCCGTTGTCCTGCAGTCGTGCGAGGCAGGATGCGTTCAGCGCGGCGGCCCCGGCAAACCAGTTCGCCGCATGTGCGAATGAGCGGAATTCACGCGAGGCTTCGCATCTCGGAGATCAGCCACTGCTCGAAGGCGAGGAGCTCGGCACGCTCCGCGCTGGCGGGATGGCTCACCAGCCAGTAGCTGGTGATCGCCGGCAGCTCCGGGGCGCCGGCGGCGACCAGGCGCCCCTCGTCGAGATCGCGGTCGACGAGCGGCCGCCGCCCGATCGCGATGCCCAGCCCCGCCACGGCGGCATCGATCGCCATCTGGATGGTGTCGAAGTGGAGCCCGGCCGCGCCCGCTATGCCGTCGAGCCCGGCATGGTCCAGCCAGCGCGACCAGTCCTCCGACGCGCTGTCCACGTGGAGCAGCGTGCCGGCCGAGAGCCGCGCAGCCGGCTCGCCGCCGGGCAGCTCCGCCAGATAGGCCGGGCTGCACACCGGCAGCAGCCGTTCCTTCATGAGCTCGACCGAACGCAGCCCCGGCGCCGCGGTCCGGCTCATGCGGATGGCGAAGTCGACGCCGTCCACCGGGAAGCTCACCTGGCGCTGCCGCGTGTCGATCTTGACCGTGGCCTGCGGCAGAAGCGCGCGGAACCGGTGCAGCCGCGGGACGAGCACATGCTTCGCGAAGGTGGGGGCGGCGCTCACCGTGACGGTGATCCGGCCGTCGCGCGGCAGACGGTGCGTCCCCGTCGCGATCAGGGCGAGCGCCTCCGCCACATAGGGCAGGTAGTCGCGCCCGGCGGGGCTCAGCACCAGCCCGCCCGGCGCGCGCTCGAACAGACGGGCGCCGATCCAGCGCTCCAGCGCGGCGACGCCATGGCTCACCGCGCCCGGCGTGATGTTGAGCTCCTCGGCGGCGCGCTTGAAGCTCTGGTGGCGTCCGGCGGCATCGAACAGCCGCAGCGTGCTGAGGGGCGGCAGCTCGGCCCTCACCGCGACTCCTGCAGCATCGTCGTCCTCGCCCTTCCCTGGATCCGGGCCGATCATGGCCGCCGCGCCGGCCCGGGGGCAAGCGAATGTCCCTCACCCGCGGGTGAGCTTTCCGCACGCAGGGAGGCGCCGGAGCGGCGCCGCTTACAGGTAGTAGCGGCCGAACCGATTGCCGAGGAAGTCGTCGAGCCGCGCCTGCTCCTGGCGGATGAAGCCGCTCTTCGGCAGCCTGCCGTCGCGGTGCATGTCGACCATGGCGCAGATCCCCGCCGCGGTGGTGATCTGGATGGCGCTCATCAGCCGCCCGCCGATCTCCCGCGCGTAGATCTTCTTGGCGTAGGTCTCCTGGGTCAGCCGGTTCTCGCGCATGCCCGACACGGTGACGAAGATCAGCACCACGTCCTGGTGGGTGATCGGCACGGCGGTCTCCAGCACGTCCTTGAGCAGCCCGCGCCGGTCCCTGAGGCGCAGATCCTCGAGCAGCAGCTTCATGATGCTGCAATGGCCGGGATAGCGGACGGTCTTGTAATTGAGGCTCTGCACCTTGCCCGCCAGGGTCTCGCACAGCGTGCCGAGCCCGCCCGACGTGTTGAACGCCTCGTAGTCGATGCCGTCGAGCGAAAAGCTCTCGAGCCCCTCGAGCGGCATCACCTCGATCCGCTCGCCTTCGTAGATCGCCTCGCAGGGGTTGCAGTACTCGTTGATGAGCCCGTCCGTGCTCCAGGTCAGGTTGTACTTCAGCCCGTTCACCGGAAACTGCGGCAGGGCGCCGACCCGCATGTGCACCTCGCGCAGGCTGTCGAAGCGCTTGGCCAGGTCATGGGCGACGATCGAGATGAAGCCCGGCGCCAGGCCGCATTGCGGGGCGAAGGCGACCGGCGCGCCGGCCGAGACCTCGCGCACCGCGCGGGTGGTCTCGACGTCCTCGGTCAGGTCGAAATAGCTGGCGCCGACCCGCCGCGCCACGCGGGCCACCGCCGGGTTCAGGAAGAAGGGCAGGGCGCTGACGATGATCTCGCTGCCCCGGGCGATCCCGGCCAGCGCCTCCTCGTCGGCCACGTCCCCCTGGACCTGGCGCGCCTTCGACGCGTCCACCATCGCCAGAAAGGCCGGATCGCGGTCCGCGACGGTCAGGTCGTAATCGCCGGTCGCAGCCAGCATGTCGACGATGGCGCCGCCGATCTTGCCGGCGCCGAGCACCAGGAGCTTGGTCATCTCGTGTTCTTCCGCGAAAAGGAGGCCGTACCGGCCCATGGGCCGGATCGTGGGCCGATTGCCGTTTGTTCCCCCGGATGCTAGCAACGGGACCGGCCGGCCAGAACCCGGCGAAGCGCCGGTCGGGCCGGCGCGGGGCCGGCACTTCGCCGGCACGATCCGGCAAAGCGCGCATGGGGAAGAAACAGCTCGACGACACCGACCGGCAGCTGATCTCGGCTCTGAGCGCCAATGCCCGGACTCCGGCCGCGCTTCTCGCGCGCCGCCTCGGCCTGTCGCGCAGCGCCGTGCAGGACCGGCTGAAGCGGCTGGAGCGCGACCGGGTGATCCTGGGCTACACGGTGACCCTCGGCGCGGATCTCGCCGATTCGGGCGTCAGCGCCCAGGTGATGCTCACCCTCGATCCGAAGCTCCAGGACCGCGCCGTCGATGCGCTGCGCGGCCTTCCCGAGGTGAAGAGCGCGCACACCGTGTCGGGAGTCTACGACCTGGTGGCGGAGGTGACGGCCGCGACCGCCGAGGCGCTCGACGACGTGCTGACCCGGATCGGCAAGCTGCCGGGCGTCACCCGCACCACGTCGTCGATCCTGCTGTCGACCAAATTCGAGCGGCGGTGAGGGCGGCGCATGGTCCTCATGCTTCGACGGGCTCAGCATGAGGACCAACCGGAGAAGGAGAATATGTGGGCCTCGTGCTGAGCCCTCGTCCCGAGGAGCGCCGCAGGCGGCGTCTCGAAGGGCGAAGGACGAGGGTCGCGCGCCAGGATCATAGCGCGTGTGAACCGTCGTCGAGATGATCACGCGAGTTACTGCTACGGGCAGTCGGTGGCCGGAAATAGGACCAGCAGGCATCCGAGATAGAACAACAGCCAAGCTGATAGCGCCAACGAAACAGCCATTGGAGCACGCCGACGAAGGATGAAATACAGAGGAAGTGCGACAAGAGAGAACAGAAGAAGGTTTATAGTTGCGGGTGCTGCTAAGTAAACCAGCAAATTCTCGTCAGCATATTCGATGATATACCACGCAAGCAGTATGACCGATAAGGAGAGTTCCGTGCCGCAGCCCTGGAGGAAGGGCAAGAAACCTGTACTCAGAGCTACAACGATCAGGCATCCGATCAGCATGCGACGGGGCCAGCGGCTCGCACCGTCGGGATCTGTGCTCATGCTCATTGATGCCCGGTAAGAGAATTCGTCTTGAGGCCAATCGATAGAAGCCTATCGATTGCACTCTTAAGGCCTCGCGTCCAGCCGCTCACCCGGGATAGATACTCCCTTCCCAATGACGGTCAGTCGCCGGCCCAGACGCTGCGCAGCAGGTTGCGCTCCACGCTCTCCAGGTGCCGGCGCATGCAGCGCGCGGCGCGCTCGGCGTCGCGGTTCTCGATCGCGGCCACCAGCTCGTCATGCTCCGCGAAGCTGTGGTGGTCGGGATCGGGCTTCTCCTTGTTGACCCGCAGCCGTCCCCAGGCGACCGCGCGGCGCACCGCGTTCAGCGTATCGAGCAGCGCCAGGAGCAGGGCGTTCTGCGTCGCCTCGGCGATCACCCGGTGCAGCCGGTTGTCCCAGCTCTCGTACTGGCGCCAGCTGGCCGCGCTGCGGCTCCGCTTCAGGCAGAGCCGCATCTCGGCGATCTGCTCCGACGTCGCGTTGACCGCGGCGAGGCGCGCGACCTCCGGCTCGATCAGCATGCGGGTGCGCATGACCTCGCCGGGGTTGGTGCGCCGCGTGATCGCCGCGAGATCGGCCAGGCTGTCGATCGGCCGCCGGCCGATGAAGGTGCCCTTGCCGACATGGCGCCAGATCTGTCCCTCCGCCTCCAGCTGCGCCAATGCCTTCCGCAGCTCCGACCGGCTGATCCCGAGCACCCGGCAGAGCTGGCGCTCCGGCGGCAGCCGGCTGTCGTCGCCGAGCTCCGCCTGGGCCAGATAGGCCCGGAGCTGCGTCAGCGCACCCTGTTCTTCGATCTTGGGAATCACTGTCATTGGTCTGACCAATTTTAATATTGGTCGATCAATATCCCAGGATGGCTCTGGACATGCAAGGGAAATCTTGACGTCCGTTGAAACCAAGGTCTACCATTCGTGGATTGGTTCAGCAAAACTGCGTGCCAGCCGGTGCGCGCATAACAATCGACGGGAGGAAAAATCATGATTGCATGGCGTGGAGTGTCCTCACTTGCCGGGGCCGCGGGGATGGCTGCCGCGCTCGCGTGGTCGCCGCTGCCGGCCGCCGCCGAAGGCTCGATGCACATCGCCTTCGGCGACATCGCCACGATCGAGACGCTGAACTTCCAGATCGCCATCGAGCGGGCGAAGGAGCGCGGCGTCGACGTCGAGGTGAGCTACCTGAAGTCGGAGGACATCGCCGCCCAGGCGGTGGTGGGCGGCCAGGCGGATGTGGGCGGCGGCACGCCCTACGCGCTGCTGCAGAAGGTGAACGCGCCGATCCGCATGTTTTACCAGATCAGCTCGCTGCGCTTCTTCCCGATCGTCAATACCGAGTTCTACCAGGACTGGAAGGATCTCGACGGGCAGGAGATCGCGGTCCATTCGCGCGGCTCGGGGACCGAGGCGATCATGCTGCTGATGGCCGAGCGCAACGGCATCTCCTACGGCAACATCAGCTACGTCCCGGGCTCCGAGGTGCGCGCCGGCGCCCTGCTCCAGGGCAACGTCAAGGCCACGATCGTCGACGCCGCCAACCGCAAGCTCGTCATGGACAAGGCGCCCGGCAAGTTCGCAGTCCTTCCCATGGAGGGCGTCAACGCCGCGGACGAGGCGCTCTACGCGAACACCGAATATCTCCAGGAGCAGCAGGCGGCCGTCGACATCCTGGTCGAGGAGCTGCTCCGCACGACTCGCGAGATCAACGCGAACCCGGCTGTCGTCGCCGATCTGCGCAAGCAGTACGGCCTGCTGCCGGAGCTGCCGGCCGAGGAGGAGGCGGAGATCGTTCCGTATTTCGAGGAGGCGGTCGCCTCGGGCGCCTTTCCGCCGAACGGCGGCAGCGAGGCGGCGGTGAAGGACGACTTCGATTTCTACAGTATCGCCGGCCAGCTCGAAGGCGATGCGTCCGCCCTGAAGGCGGAGGATTTCTGGGAGTTCGCTCCCCTCGAGCGCGCGCTCGCCAAGCTCGGCGAGCAGTAAGCGGCCCCGGGTACGGCGACCATGCAGGTCAGAGCCGTTGGCGAGGCCGGCGCGGAAGGGGGCGCGCCGGCCGTCGCGCGCGCCGGGGAGAGCGGGCGCCGCCGCAGCAGGCTGCTGTGGTGGCGCCTCGCCTCGATCGTGCTGTTCTGCGGGGCCTGGGAGATCGCCGGGCGGATCCCAATCAACCTGGCCTTCCCGACCTTCTCGGCCACCGTCATGGGCTTTCTCGCCATGGCGGCCGACGGCAGCCTGCTCAAGGCCTATCTGAACACGCTGGCGCCGCTCGTCATCGGCGTCGCCATCTCGGCGGTGCTGGGCGTCGGGCTCGGGCTCTGGATGGGCTTCCGCCGCACGGTGGAATGGCTGGGGGCCCCGGTCTTCGTGGTGCTCCAGGCGGCGCCCATGGCGGCGCTCATCCCGCTCGTCACCTTCGTCTACGGCATCGGGCTCACCGCCAAGACGCTGGCGGTGATCATGCTGGCGCTGCCGGTCATCGTGCTCAACTGCTACAAGGCGGTCCGCAACGTCAACCCGTCCCTCGTCGCGATGTGCAGGTCCTTCCTCGGCACGCCGCGCCAGGAGGTGCTGAAGATCGTCATCCCGGAGGCGAGCCCGGTCATCTTCGCCGGGCTCCGGCTGGGCGTCGGCGCGGGGTTCGTGGGCGTCGTGCTCGCCGAGCTCCTGATCACCCCGACCGGGATCGGCGACCTCATCACCTATCACCGCGCCGTGGCGGACTATGCGGAGATGTACGCGGTCATCGCGTCGATCATCCTGTTCTCCGCACTGACCCTCGCGGTCCTGCAGCACATCGAGACGTCGCTGTTCCGTCCAGAGAAGCGAGCGAGTTGACATGATGGCAGTCAAGCTGAAGGAAGTGGGCCCGATGGCGCATCAGGCGGGTGGCGCAGGTGCCGAGGCCATCGTCGAGGTCCGCGGCATCGGCAAGGTCTATGACGGCGGCGTCGAGGCGTTGCGGGGCATCGATCTCGATTTCCCGAAGGGCGCTCTGACCTCTCTCCTCGGCCCCAGCGGCTGCGGCAAGACGACCCTGCTCAAGATCATCGCGGGGCTGCTGCCGGCGAGCGCCGGCGAAGTCCGCGTCCAGGGCCGGCCCGTCACCGGGCCGGGCCCCGAGCGCGCCTTCGTCTTCCAGGACTTCGCCCTGATGCCCTGGGCGACCGTCATCCGCAACGTGGCCTTCGGCCTCGAGCTGCGCGGCGTCCAGCGCCGCGAGCGCGAGGAGACGGCGCGGCGCTACATCGCGAAAGTCGGCCTGTCCGGCTTCGAGGAGCGCTATCCGCACGAGCTGTCGGGCGGCATGCGCCAGAGGGTGGGGCTCGCCCGCGCGCTCGCGGTCGACGCCGAGGTGCTGCTTCTCGACGAGCCCTTCTCGGCGGTCGACGAGCAGACGCGGCGCAAGTTCCAGGAGGATCTTCTGCAGCTCATCAACGAGGAGCGGAAGACCTTCATCTTCGTGACCCACAGCATCGAGGAGGCGGTCTACGTCTCCGATCGTATCGTGCTGCTCTCGCCGCGCCCCGGCCGGGTGTCCCAGATCATCGATCCCAGGATCGACCGCGGCATGGGCGCCGACGCGATCCGCCGCGACCGGCAGTATCTCGACACGGTCGAGGAGATCTGGCGCGGCCTCCGGGCCTATGTGGAGTAGGGGCGCGCGCCGATGACCCTGTTCGGCTACCGCATCCCGATGATGGCCTCCCTGATCGTCTGGTGCCTGGTCTGGGAGGTGCTGGGCCAGCTCCAGCTCGTCTTCCTGCTGCCGCCCTTCAGCGACGTGCTGGTCAGCCTGTTCGAGCTGCTGCAGTCCGGCAAGTTCCACGACGCCACGCTGACGACGCTCTACGGCTTCGCCGTCGGCATGGCGCTGGCCATCGCCGTCGGCGTGCCGCTCGGCATATTGATGGGGCGGGTGCCGGCCGCGGACAACCTGCTCGGCATGTGGGTGAACGTGTTCGTCAGCGCGCCGCTCTCCGCCCTCGTTCCCGTGCTGATGATCCTGTTCGGGCTCGGCAACGCCACGATCATCGTGGCCGTCTTCCTGTTCGCGGTCTGGATCATCGTGCTCGACACGCGCGCCGGCGTGCGCCACGTCGCGCCGTCGCTGGTGGAGATGGGCCAGAGCTTCGGCGCCGGGCGCTGGGCCCTCTACAGCAAGATCATCGTCTGGGCCGCGCTGCCGGAGATCCTGGCCGGCATTCGCATCGGCTTCATCCGCGGGGTGAAAGGCGTCGTGATCGGCCAGCTGCTCGTGTCGATCATCGGCTACGGCGAGCTGTTCGAGCTCTATTCCCGCCGGTTCATGATGGCGGATTTCTGGGCGCTCACCATATTGCTGTTCGCCTTCGCCATCGTCGTCGCCGAGCTGATCGGCGCTCTCGAGAAACGTGTCGAGTACTACGCTGGAGTGAGATCCTGATGAATCGCCCGCCGCGCTACGCCTTTCCGCCGCTGCCGCTGCCCGCCCTCTCCGTGCGCGGCACCGACGAGCTCATGCCGGTCCACCGCATCTACTGCGTCGGGCGGAACTACGCCGAGCACGCCAGGGAGATGGGGCACGACCCCGACCGCGAGCCGCCGTTCTTCTTCCAGAAGAATCCCGACAACCTGGTGCCGGACGGCGGGGAGTTTCCCTACCCGCCGCTGTCCCACGACGTGCATCACGAGCTCGAGATGGTCGTGGCCCTGCGCGAGGGCGGCAGGGACATCCCGGTCGAGCGTGCGCTCGATCACGTGTTCGGCTACGCGGTCGGCCTCGACATGACGCGGCGCGACCTGCAGGGCGAGGCGAAGAAGCTCGGCCGGCCCTGGGAGGTTGGCAAGGCCTTCGAGCATTCCGCTCCCTGCTCCGCGGTGGTGCGGGCGAGCGAGATCGGCCACCCCGACAAGGGCCGTGTCTGGCTCGAGGTGAACGGCGAGACGCGCCAGAGCGGCGACCTCTCCCAGCTCATCTGGAAGGTGCCGGAGATGATCGCCTATCTCTCGCGCCTGTTCACCCTGCGGCCGGGCGACCTCATCTACAGCGGCACTCCGGCCGGCGTCGGCGCGGTGAAGCGCGGCGACCGCCTCCACGGCGGCGTGGACGGCGTGGGCGAGATCAGGATCACCGTCGTCTGACCGACGGGGTCCGGCGAGCAGGCGCTGCCCCTCATCCTTCGCCCTTCGACAAGCTCAGGAGGCTCAGGATGAGGCGACGTCTCGTTTAGGACAGGGATCCTCATGCTGAGCCCGTCGAAGCATGAGGCGAGTACCGACTTTCGTTGAACGCTGATTCGGGGTCTTTCGAAATCTCCGTATCAGCGAGGTGGGAGTCCGGAGGCGGGACCAATTGAAATTGTCATCGCCGGGCTTGACCCGGCGATCCATCCCGACGCTCGCGCAGGCGGATGAATGGATGCGCGGGTCAAGCCCGCGCATGACAACCCGTGTCGAAATCCGGTCCAAGTACGCCGATGGATCTCCGTATCGGAGAATCGTGATCCCGGGTACTAAACCGAGACGCGGACGACCGCCGGGTCGGCGCTGTCCGGCGCCGGCTCGGCCCCGGCCAGCCGGTACGCCCCGATCCCCTCGGCCCAGGGCTCGCGATGGAGGCCCGTGGGCATGACCTCCTGGTAGATCTGCTGGACGAGGAAGGCCAGCCGGCCGGCGCGCGCCCGGCTGCGCTCCGTCTCGTCGCCGCTGCCATGGAGATCCGGCGAACCGGTCCGGCTCCGCCCGTCTCGCAGGCCGCCGGGCGCCCGGTCGCCCCCGCCGGACTCGAGCAGGACCGATCGTCCGTTCTGCCAGCCGCGCGCGGCCATGACGGCCGCTGCGGGCTCGACCGGCCGATCGAACTCGGCGACCGCGGCCCTGACGAACACCTGATCGGTCGGGCCCGCCCCGGACGGCGACGGCAGCGCTATCGGACGTTGCAGCTCGATCATCGGCTCCGGCTTGCCCGGGTGGTTGCGGGTGCTTCGGGAACCATAGGCGAAGCGGCGCGAAAACTCCAGAGAGCGGGACCGTCAACTATGCATTCCGCGGCCGGCCGGGCGTCCGATGATCCGGCCAGGAACTCGTTAACCAGTTTCATTTACCATGACTTGCGTCACGGCCGCCCCGGGCCAGCGAACACTTGTTCTTTCGTATAATTGGCGAGAGATGCCCCCGGCTGCGTCATTTGGACATGGCCGGCTTCAGGGCTTGTTAAGAGATGGCTCCCTACCGTTCGGAGGCGACGTCGTCGGACAGGAAGTCAGGCGCGAAACCTTCAGGTAGAGGACCCAGAGTGGCGCGGGACATCTCCGAGCCTTTCCCCGTTCAGGGCCAGATCGGTTGGTTGCACCGGGCGATCGAGGCCGCGGGCGACATCGTCTACGAATGGGATCTCGCCTCCGACCAGGTCACCTGGATCGGACGGGTTGCCGACGTCTTCGGCGGCGAGGCCATGCTGCCGCGCACCGGCGACGCCTTCAACGCGCGGCTGAACCCCGAGGACCTGCCGGTCCGGCTGGAGGCGCTCGGCGATCACCTGTCGCACGGCCAGCCCTATGACTGCGAGTTCCGGGTGCGCGGCGAGAACGGCAGCTTCTGCTGGGTGCACGACCGCGGCGCCGCCGAATGCGGCCCGGACGGCACGCCGCTGCGCATGATGGGCAGCCTTCGCCTGGTCACCGCGCGCAAGCAGAACGAGGCGCGGCTGGAGCGGCTCGCGAGCTATGACGAGCTCACCGGCCACTTCAACAAGATGCGGCTGCGGGATGCGCTGGAGCACGCCCTCGCCTATAGCGGGCGCTACAGCTCCGGCGGCGCGTATCTGGTGGTCGGGCTCGACAAGCTCGCCATGCTCAACAACACCTACGGCTACGAGGCGGGCGACAGCGCGCTCATCGCGGTCGGGCAGCGCCTCGACCGCTGCCTCCGGTCGAGCGACGTGATCGGGCGCATCGGCGCCGATCGCTTCGGCGTCGTGCTCTCGCGCTGCTCGGAGGAGCAGATGGCCCGGGCGGCGGAGCGCATCCTCGAGGCGGTCCGCGAGGAGCCGGTCGATGCGAGCGGCACGCGGCTCCACGTCACCGTCTCCGTCGGCGGGATCATGTTCCCGCCCTTCGCCGGCACCGCCTACGACGTGATGGCCAAGGCCGAGACTGCGCTCAAGGAGGCGAAGCGGGAGGGGCGCGACTGCTTCGTGGCCTACCGCGTCTCGCATCAGCAGGAGCTGCTGCATCGCCGCAGCCAGAACATCGGCGAGCAGGTCCAGCGCGCCATGCGCGACGACCGCCTGTGCTTCGCCTACCAGCCCGTCGTGACCGCCAGCGACCATCGCACGTCGTTCTACGAGGCGCTGCTCAGGATGCGCGACGAGAAGGGCGAGCTGATTCCTGCCGGAGCCTTCGTGCCGGTGGTCGAGCAGCTCGGCCTGATGCGCCTGGTCGACCGGCATGTGCTCGACCTGGCGGTGCGCGAGCTCGATGCCCATCCCGAGGTGAGCCTCGCCATCAACATCTCGGGGCTGACCGCGACCGACCAGTCCTGGCTGCGCGCCATGCTGGCGCAGCTCAAGGGCAAGCCGGAGGTGGCGCGCCGGCTCATCGTCGAGATCACGGAAACCGCCGCCCTGCACGACATCGAGGAATCGGCCCGCTTCGTGAGCGCGCTGCGCGATGTCGGCTGCCGGGTCGCGGTCGACGATTTCGGCGCCGGCTTCACCTCATTCCGCCATCTGCGCTCGCTGACCGTCGACATCGTGAAGATCGACGGGTCCTTCGTCCGCAACCTGGCGGACAATCTCGACAACCAGCTCTTCGTGCGGAACCTGCTCGGCCTGGCGGACGCGTTCGGGCTCGAGACCGTCGCCGAATGCGTCGAGACCCAGGAGGACGCCGGGTTCCTGGTCGGCGAGGGGGTGAAGTACCTGCAGGGCTACTATTTCGGTCGCCCGAGCCTCGATCGGCCCTGGACCGCCTCCAAGGCGCCGGTCGTGCCGCTCAGGGTCATCGCCGATCGCCTCGCCGGCATGGCGCGCTGATCGCCTCCGCCGGTGGGGCGGGGTTCACTCGGACCGCTCGGCCTTGTTCCGGTTGAGCGCCTCGATCTGACGCTGCAGCGCATCGACCTGGTTCTTGAGCGCGGCCAGTGCGTCGCTTTCGCCCGACCCAGCCTGCCGCGCGGCCTCCCACTGGTCCTGCCGGCCCGGCTCGCCCGCGGGCGTCGGCTCCTGCCGCTCGGACCCTTCCTCGCCCTTGAACGGCGAGAACATCTTCATCGCGCGCTCGAAGAAGGCGAGGTTCTGCTTGCTCATCTCTTCGAAGCGGCCGAACGGGAACATGCCGCCGAAGGAGTCCTGCAGATAGCGGCGCATCTGCTCCTGGTTGCGCGCGAAGGACTCCATGGACTGGTCGAGATAGCGCGGCAGCAGGAACTGCAGGTTGTCGCCGTAGAAGCTGATCAGCTGGCGCAGGAAGTTGATGGGCAGCAGGTTCTGGCCCTTGGATTCCTCCTCGACGATGATCTGGGTGAGCACGGAGCGGGTGATGTCCTCCCCCGTCTTGGCGTCGTAGACCGCGAAATCCACGCCGTCCTTGACCATCTGGCAGAGATGATCGAGCGTCACGTAGCTGCTGGTCGCCGTATTGTAGAGGCGCCGGTTCGCGTATTTCTTGATGGTGATCGGTGTCTTGCCCGCCTCGCTCTGCTCGGCCATGGTTCCTGCCTTCGATCCCCGTCGCACGATTGCTGGGCCAGTGCTGAGGATAGCAGGAAAGAGCCGTCATGATGCAATGCGTTAGCCGCGCTGCTGCAGCGCCGAATGTCGGCGGAACGTCGCGCCGATGCGCGCAGCTTTCGGGCGTCGGTGCATGAGCGATGGCGCCCGGACGCAAGGCCTCGGCCACGGCCTCCGATACAGGTCCAAAGAAGAGACCGGAGGAGGAGAAAGAACCGGGAACAGCTGCCCCGAATCCCGATCTGGCCGCCCTCGCGGAGCGCTATCTCGACCTCTGGCAGGAACAGATGGCGGCCATGGCGGGGGAGTCCGGCCTGGTCGAGGCGATGACGCGGCTGGCCGCCCAAACGGGCGCCGCGTTCACCGCCGCGGTGTCTGACGCGGCGCGGCGGGGACGCGATGCGGCAGGCGGAGGCGGACTGGACGGCGCCGCGACCGGGTCCGGGAACGCGGATCGGGCCGCGGCCGATCCTGCACCATCTGGGAATGGCGACGGCGAGCTGGATCGGCTCCGCCGCCACGTTGCCGCTCTTGAGGAGCGGCTCGCCCGTCTGGAGGCCGGAACTGGCGGCGAAGGCGGCGGCGCTCCGCGGCGACCTCGCCGGCGTCGAAGCTGAGGTCTTCGCCCGCGCGGTGCAGGCGGCGGGTCAGCGCCGTCTCGACCGCTTCCTGGCCGGGGTCGAGGCCTACCGCAGCCATCCCTATCGGCGGACGCTGAAGCCGCCGCCAGCGCTCTGGGCCGAAGGCACGACGCGTCTCCTGGACTACGGGCGCGGCGCGGCGCGGCCGGGCGGGGGGCTGCCGCTCCTGGTCGTGCCGTCGCTCATCAACCGCGGCTACGTGCTCGATCTCACCGCCCAGCGGAGCCTGATGCGCTGGCTGGCGGGGCGTGGCTTCCGCCCGTTCCTGGTCGACTGGGACGCGTCCGGCCCGGCCGAGCGCGGGTTCGATCTCGGCCGCTACATCGCCGGGCGGCTCGAGGGCGCGCTCGACGCGGTGCTGGCCGAATGCGGCCGCCCGCCGGCGCTGATCGGCTATTGCATGGGCGGAATGCTGGCCCTGGCCCTCGCCCTGCGGCGGCGCCGGGACATCTGCGGCCTCGCCTGCCTCGCCACGCCCTGGGACTTTCACGCGGACCGCCCCGCCCAGGCGATGCTCCTCGGCGCGTCGCTGGCCTTCCTCGAGCCGCTGCTCGCGGCGCTGGGCGAGCTGCCGGTCGACGTGATCCAGCTGCTCTTCGCGACGGTGGATCCCTTCCAGGCCCTGCGCAAGTTCACCGCCTTCGCCGGGATCGACCCTGCCACGGCCATGGCCGCCGATTTCGTCGCGCTGGAGGACTGGCTGAACGACGGGGTTCCCCTGGCGGCGCCGGTCGCCCGCGAATGCCTCGCCGGCTGGTACGGCGCGAACACGCCCGGCCGCGGCGCCTGGCAGGTCGCAGGCGCGCCCGTCGATCCGGCCGCCTATGACGGCCGCACGCTGATCGTGCTGCCGGGGCGCGACCGCATCGTGCCGCCGGCCTCCGCCGCGGCGCTCGCGGCCGCGATGCCGGGGGCGGATCGCCTCGAGCCCCAGGCCGGCCATATCGGCATGGTGGTGGGCGGCGGGGCGGAGGAGCGGCTCTATCGCCCTCTGGCGGATTGGCTTTCCGGGCTCGCCGCGCCGCGGCGGCGGAGCGGCGCGCGCAGTCGTCTTGCACTGCAGCATCGCCGCCCTTAACTTTCTATCACCTGTCCAACGCCGGGCGCGGCTGCCACAGTGGACAGCCCGCCGGCCCACCTTCCCGGGAGATCGCCATGACCGAGGTCGTCATCGCCAGCGCCGCGCGCACCCCCATCGGCTCGTTCAGCGGCGCCCTCGCCAGCCTGCCCGCCTCCGAGCTGGGCAAGACGGCCATCGCCGGCGCGCTGGAACGCGCGAAGGTGGCGCCGGAGCAGGTCGACGAGGTCGTGCTGGGCCAGATCCTGACCGCCGGCGCCGGGCAGAACCCGGCCCGCCAGGCGGCGGTCGCCGCCGGCGTGCCCTACGAGCGGACCGCCTATCAGATCAACCAGCTCTGCGGCTCCGGCCTGCGCGCCGTCGCGCTGGGCTATCAGGCGATCCGCAACGGCGACTCCGCCATCGTGGTCGCCGGCGGGCAGGAGAGCATGAGCCAGGCGCCGCACTGCATGCATCTCAGGAACGGCGTGAAGATGGGGAACGCCGAGCTGGTCGACACCATGATCAAGGACGGGCTGTGGGACGCCTTCAACGGCTATCACATGGGCAACACCGCCGAGAACGTCGCCCAGAAATGGCAGATCACCCGCGACCAGCAGGACGCCTTCGCCGTCGCCTCGCAGCAGAAGGCCGAGGCGGCGCAGAAGGCGGGGCGCTTCAGGGACGAGATCGTGCCGGTGACGGTCAGGGGCCGGAAAGGCGATACGATCGTCGACAGCGACGAGTATCCGAAGCACGGCACCACGCTCGAGGGGCTGCAGAAGCTGCGCCCGGCCTTCCTGCGCGAGAACGGCACGGTGACGGCCGGCAACGCCTCCGGCATCAATGACGGCGCCGCGGCCGTGGTGCTGATGAGCGCCGACGAGGCGAAGCGGCGCGGGCTCGAGCCGCTCGCGCGGATCGTCTCCTGGTCGACGGCCGGCGTCGACCCGGCCGTCATGGGCACGGGACCCATTCCGGCGAGCCGCGCCGCGCTCCAGAAGGCTGGCTGGACGATCGGCGATCTCGACCTGGTCGAGGCGAACGAGGCCTTCGCCGCCCAGGCCTGCGCCGTCAACAAGGAGCTCGGGTGGGACACCGACAAGGTCAACGTGAACGGCGGCGCCATCGCGCTCGGCCATCCGATCGGTGCGTCCGGTGCGCGCGTCCTGGTGACGCTCCTGCACGAGATGCGGCGGCGCAACGCCCGGAAGGGACTCGCCACGCTGTGCATCGGCGGCGGCATGGGCATCGCCATGTGCGTCGAGCGGTGAAGCTGCTAGGCTTGCCCGTATGAGAGCCGGGCGCCGCGGAGAGACGCGGCGCCCGAACGACACGCGACACAGGGGGACCTCATGTCCAGGGTTGCAGTGGTGACCGGCGGTACGCGCGGCATCGGCCGCGCGATCTCGGAGGCGCTGAAGGCCGCCGGCTATGCGGTCGCGGCCAATTACGCGGGCAACGATGCGGCCGCCAAGGCCTTCCAGGAGGAAACCGGCATCGCCGTCTACAAGTTCGACGTGGGCGACTACGCGGCCTGCGAGGCCGCGGTGAAGAAGATCGCCGAGGAGCTCGGGCCGATCGACGTGCTCGTCAACAACGCCGGGATCACCCGGGACACCACGCTCCAGCGCATGACTCCGCAGCAGTGGAACGAGGTGATCCAGACCAACCTCACCTCCTGCTTCAACATGTGCCGCTGCGTGATCGAGTCGATGCGGGCGCGCAGTTTCGGCCGCATCGTCAATATCGGCTCGATCAACGGCCAGGCCGGCCAGTACGGCCAGGTCAACTACGCCGCGGCGAAATCCGGCATTCACGGCTTCACCAAGGCGCTGGCCCAGGAAGGCGCGGGCAAGGGCATCACCGTCAACGCCATCGCGCCCGGCTATATCGACACCGACATGGTGCGCGCCGTGCCGGAGGAAGTGCTGAAGAAGATCGTCGCGCGCATTCCCGTGGGTCGCCTAGGCAAGGCGGAGGAGATCGCGCGCGGCGTCCTGTTCCTGGTGGCCGACGACGCCGGCTTCATCACCGGCTCCACCCTGTCGATCAACGGCGGCCAGCACATGTACTAGAGCGTTTCATGGCTTAGCTGAATCGGAATGGGATTCCGGTTTGGCTGAATT
>DAIMFL010000017.1:0-37779 GCA_036724615.1 Alphaproteobacteria bacterium
ACAGCGCCGCGCCGATGAGCACCCAGACCGGGCGGCCGCGCGCCAGCATGGCGAGGACGATGCCGATGAAGCCGGCGCCGTGCGTCATGAACGGCACGAAGAGGCCGGCCCCCGCATTCGCCATGTAGGCGCCGCCCAGCCCGGCGAGGCAGCCGGTCGCCAGCACCGCGGCCGACCGGGTGGCGGCGACGCTGACGCCCGCGGCGTCGAGCGCCGCCGGCATGCTGCCCGCCGCCTCGAGATTGAGCCCCATATGGGTCCGGCGGAACAGCCAGGCGAGCGCGGCGACGAGGAGCACGGCGAGATAGACGAGCGCGTTATGGGCGAACAGGCCGGGACCCAGCACCGGCAGGTCGGCCAGGCCCGGAATCTCCAGCACCGGCACCTGGGGAAGCCTGGGATAGCTCCGGCTGAACTGGAAATGGTGGAGCAGCGCGGTCAGCCCCTCGAACCCCACGGTCAGCGCGATGCCGATGACGATCTGGTTGAGCCCGAGCCGGATGCAGAACAGCGCCATCAGCGCCGCCACGGCCATGCCGCCCAGCCCGCCGGCGAGGAAGCCCAGAAGAAAGGAGTCCGCGTGATAGGCGGCGACGAAACCGGCATAGGCCCCGGCCAGCATCATCCCTTCGATGCCGATATTGAGCACGCCGGCCTTTTCGGAGATCTGCTCGCCGAGGCCGGCGAGGAGGAGCGGCACGCCCGCCGTCACCGCGCCGAAGACCAGCGCGCTGAGGAAGGCCTCGGTCAGGAGCGCCTGCATCGCCTCACCCCCTGGTCCGGGCGCGACGGCGCTGATCGAGATACTCGACCAGCGCGAGGAACAGGAGCAGCAGCGCGACCAGCACCGGCACGAAATGCTGCGGCACGCCGATGCGCCGCGACGCCGATTCGCCGCCGATCATCAGCGCGGCGAAGAACAGCGTGAGGACGATGGCCCAGAGCCCGTGCAGACGCGCCAGGAAGACGAGCGGCACGACGAGGAGTCCGTAGCCCGGATTCCAGTCGGCGCGCACCGTGCCCCACACTCCCAGGATCTCCACGGCGCCGCCCAGGCCGATCAGCCCGGCGCTGAGCGCGAAGGTCGCGACGGTCAGGCGGCCGACCGGAAGGCCGGCATGGATCGCGGCGCGCGGGTTGGCGCCCACCACCTGGAGCTTCAGCCCGAAGGCGGTGCGGGTCATCACCAGATGGACGAGAACGATGGCCGCGACGGCGATCAGGATCCCGCTGTGCACGGTCGTCTCGAACAGCCGCGGCAGGCGGTCGGCGACGGGCAGGGTCGCCGTCTGCGGCACCGTCGTCGCGGGATCGTGGAAGGCGAGCTTCACGAGGACGTTCGCGAGGCTCACCCCCAGGAAGCTCATCATCAGCGAAGTGATGATCTCGTTGACGCCGTAGCGCGCCTTGAGCAGCGCCGGGACCAGCGACCAGGCGGCACCCACCGCGCCCGCGACGGCGAAGCACAAGACGATCATGAGCGCACCGGGCATGACGCCGGCCAGAGCCGGGGCGAGCGCCGCGGTGACGACCGCGGCCAGGAGAAACTGGCCGTCGGCGCCGAGATTCCAGATCCCGGCCCGGAAGGCCACGATGAGACCGGCGGCGACCAGCAGCAGCGGGGCCATCCGGGTGACCGTCGCCTCGAGACCGGTCGCCGTCAGCAGCCCGCGCTCGACCACGTAGGCGTAGTAGTCGATCGGGTTCTTTCCGAGCAGGACGAGCGCCAGGCCGCCCACGATGAGCGCGAGGAGCACAGGGAGCAGGACGCGCAGCCCGCCGGCCGCCGTGTCGCGCAGCACCGAGCGGGGGTCGTGCGCGCCGGCGGCGGCGGATGCCGTCTCCACCGGGACGGTCATGCGGCGGCTCCGGTGAGCAGGCGGCCAATCGCCTCCTCCGCGCCCGCCTTGTTGGCGACGACGCCGGCCAGGCGGCCGTGCGACATCACGGCGATGCGGTCGCTCACCTCCAGAAGCTCGTCGAGCTCGGTCGAGATCACGATCGTGGCGAGGCCGCGCGTCGCGCCCTCCACGATCCGCTGGCGCGCCATGACGGTGTTCTGCAGGTCGAGCCCGTGAGTCGGCTTGTTGAAGATCACCACGGACGCATCCTCGTCCAGCTCGCGCGCGAGCAGGACCTTCTGGATGTTGCCACCGGACAGCTTGCCGACCGGCGTGCGCTCGGAGGGCGTCCGGATGTCGTAGGCCGCGATCCGGCCGCGGGCATGGGCATGGATGCGGTCCCACAGGCTGATGCCGTGGCGCCACAAGGGCGGCCGGCCGATCTCCTTCAGCACCAGATTGGTGGCGACAGACAGCGGCGCGACCGTTCCTTCGCCCAGCCGCTCGTCGGTCACATAGCGCAGGCCGCGCCGCCGCCGCTCCGGCACCCGGTCGCCCGTCACGTCCTCCCCGTCGAGCACGACCTCTCCCGAGACGGCGTGGCGCTGCCCGGCGAGAAGCTCCGCCAGATGCTTCTGGCCGTTCCCGTCGATGCCGGCGATCCCCAGCACCTCTCCCGGCCAGAGATCGAGGTTGATCTGGCGCAGCGCGCATTCGCCCGGCCTCGCCTCGGTCGAGACGCCGCGCAGGCTCAGCACCGGCGGGCCGTTCCGGTCGATGGCGACGTCGCGCCGCTTGCGCAGCCCGCGGCCGAGCAAGGTCTCGGCATCCCTGCCGTGTCCGCGGCGCGCTCCGAACATCAGACGGATCACCTCGTCGGTCGCCTGCGCCTCGGTCATGGCGGCGAGCGCCGCCTTGTCGAGCTGCCCCACCAGCCGCCCCAGCCGAAGCACCGAGATGCGGTCGCCGACCGCGTAGGCTTCGCGCAGCTTATGAGTTACGAAGATGACGGCGACGCCATTGTCGCGCAGCCGCTTCATGACCCCCGTCAGCTCTTCCACGCCCTGCGGCGTGAGCATCGAGGTCGGCTCGTCGAGGATCAGCACGCCTTGCCCGCTGTCGCGCCCGTCGCTCTTCCACAGGGCGCGCATGATCTCGACCTGCTGCTGCTCGCCGAGCGCGAGCCGGCCGACCGGCGCGTCCGGATCGACGGTGATGCCGAGCAGCCCGCTCAGCTCCTGGAAGCGGCCGAGCGTGCGGCTCCGGTCGAGCGGGCGCCAGGCCGGCCCGCCGAGCATGAGGTTCTCGAGCACGGTGAGGCTCGGCACCAGCAGCACGTGCTGGAACACCGTTCCGATGCCGAGATCGAGGCTTTCGCGCGGCGAGCCGATCCGGACCTGCCGGCCGTCCACCCGGATCTCGCCCGCATCGGGCTGCTGCATGCCCGCCAGGATGGCGATCAGGGTCGACTTGCCGGCGCCGTTCTCGCCGAGCAGCACGTGGATCTCGCCATGGCGGAATTCGAGCGAGATCTCGTCGTTCGCGGTCACGCCCGGAAACCGCTTGGTGACGCCGCTGAGCGCCACGGCGGGCGCGGCGCCTCCGGCGGGTGGCGCCGATCGCTTCGCCGTTTCCGCCGGAGGAATCGCCATCGGGTTCTCGAGCCCTCACATTGCCGGGTACGGCACGGTCTCCCCGCGCAGCGCAGGGAGAAGGGCTACTCCTCGTTGATGGTGGTGGAGGTCATCAGGGCGCGGACCTTCTCCGCATCCCAGATCGGCTCGATGGCGAGCGAGCCCTGGACGATCTGATCGCGCACCTTCATCAGCTCGCCCCAGATGTCCTCCGGGATATGCGGCGTCTTCAGAAGCTGCACCGAATCGTCGGCGAGCGCGATCGTGTAGCCCCGGGTGCCGTAGGTGTCGGCCTTCAGGTCCTCGATCATCGCCGTGTAGACCGGCTCCATGTTCCAGACGACCGACGACAGCAGATGCCCCTTGTCGATCGCCGACTTGTCGCCGATCACGTCGATGAACCAGACCTTCGACCCATTCACCGCCTTCGTGGTCTCCGCCGCCTGAAGCATGCCGAAGGTGGCGCCGTCGCCCTGGCCGAAGATGACGTCGGCGCCGGCGCCGATCACCGTCTCGGTCACGCGCCGGCCGCCCGCCGCGTCGGAATAGGCCGCGAGCCCGATCACCGCGTAGACGATCTCGATGTCGCCCTTCGCCGCCTTGGCCCCTTGCGCGAAGGCGGCGGACTGGGAATTCCAGGACGGCGGCTCGCCGGAAACCACGATGCCGATCTTGCCGGTCGTGGACATCCGGGCCGCCAGCATGCCGGCCAGATACGCCCCTTCATGGCCGCTCAGCGTATAGTCGGCGACCAGACCCGGCCGGTTGCCGGCGGGCACATCGACGATCGCGACCGGCACCCCGGTCTCCTCGGCGATCTCCGGCGCCGCGGTGTTGTAGCCGCTGGCGTGCGCCAGCATCAGGCTCGCCCCCTCCGCCGCCAGCTCGCGCAGGACCGGCCGCACGTCGCCATAGCCGAGCCCGGTCGCCGGCAGGAATTCCAGACCATATTTCTCCGCGACCGCTTCGGCCGCTTCATAACCCTGCTGATTCCAGCCGTAATCGGTCGGCTCCTCCGGCGTCAGGATGGCGAGCTTGGTGACTTCCGCCGCTGCGGCGGGCGTCAGGGCACCGAGCGCCGCCGCGCCGGCCAGCAGCGTCGTTGCGAACGTCAGGTGAACGGCAGTCTTCAACATCGCGACCTGCATAGCTTTCGAACCTGTCCTGTTGCGCGCGGCCCGGTCTGCCGGACGGCGGCCGGGCACAGCCTAGCCGACCGCTGCCCATTGATCACGTCCCGCATGCGACTGGCGGCTGCCATACATCCCGGATGCCGGCGGCCGGGCGTCACTCCTGCGCCGCGGCGGCCTCCTCGCTGAACAGCCGGCCGATGCGGCGGCCGAGCTCGTTGATCCGGTAGGGCTTCGGCAGCAGCTCCGATTCGCCGTCGATCAGCTCGGCCGGCAGGCGCTCCGCATCGCTGAATCCGGAGGTATAGAGAACCCGGATGTCGGGCCGGAGGGCACGGACACGCCTGGCGAGCTCGAACCCGTCGAAGGGCCCGGGGAGGATGATGTCGGTGAACAGCGCGGCGATGTCGTCATGGGCGTGCAGAGCAGCCAGCGCCGCCGGCCCATCCGCCGCTTCGACCACGCGGTAGCCCAGTCCGCGCAGCGCATCGAGGGCGAAGGCACGCAGCCGGTCGTCGTCCTCGACGACGAGGACGAGCTGCCCGGCGCCCCTCGGATCCGAGACGGCGACGTCTTCCGCAGCCTCGCGGGCCGGCGCGGCCGACGCCGGGAGGTGGAGCCGGACGGTGGTGCCGATGCCGGGCTCGCTGTCGATCTCCACATGGCCGCCGGACTGCTCCACGAAGCCGTACACCATGCTGAGCCCCAGCCCGCTGCCCTTGCCGACGCCCTTGGTCGTGAAGAACGGCTCGAAGGCCCGCGCCCGAGTCTCCGGCGACATGCCCGTGCCGGTGTCGCTCACCGAAACGACGACGAAGGGCTCGCTGGTCGAAGCCGCGTCGGATCCCGTCTCGATGACCGCCATCTCGTTCCGCGCCGCCACCGTCAGCACGCCGCCTGCCGGCATGGCGTCCCGCGCATTGAGGCAGAGATTGAGCAGCGCCGTTTCGAGCTGGGCCGGATCGACGTAGCACGGCCGCAGGTCCGGATCGATCTCCGTCCGCAGAGCGACCCGCTCTCCGATGGTGCGGCGGAGCAGCTGGACCATCTCCGTCACGAGATGGCCGACATCGACGTTCTGCGGCAGCAGGGTCTGCCGGCGGGCGAAGGCGAGCAGCCGGTGCGTGAGGGCGGCGCCGCGCTCCGCCGCGGCGATCGCGCGCTCGACCAGCTCCTTCTCCGTGCTCGATCCGGCGAGCTTCAGCGAGAGGAGATCGAGATTGCCGACGATGACGCCCAGCAGATTGTTGAAATCATGCGCGACGCCGCCGGTGAGCCGGCCGATCGCCTCCATCTTCCGGGCCTGGCGCAGCTGCTCCTCCACCGCCCGCTGGGCGGCCTCCGCGGCGCGCTCCGCCGTCACGTCGACCGAGATGGCGCCGATCCCGCTCAGCTCGCCGCGCTCTCCCAGGATCGGAAAGCGCGTCGTCAGGTAGCGCCGGTCGCCGTCGACGGTCGGGGCGTCTTCCTCGGTGATGATGGTGGTCTTCTCGCGCCGGACATGGTCGACGCCGCGCCGGATGGTGGCGAGGAAGCGCTCCGGATAGAACTGCTCCGGCGTCCGGCCGACGATCTCGGACTCCGGCCGCCCGAAGATCTCGCGGAACCGGCGGTTCACCATGACGTACCGCCCGGCCACGTCGCGCAGCGAGATCGTGACCGGCGCATGGTCGAAGATCGCGCGCAGATGGGCCTCGCTCCGCCGCAGCCTGAGCTCCGCCTCCTTGCGCTCCGTGATGTCCTGAATGGTGCCGAGCACCTCGTCCGGATGGCCGGAATCCGCCGGGACGTTCTCGGTCACCTCGCGGATATGGCGCACACTGCCGTCCGGCCGGACGATCCTGTATTCCAGCGGCCGGCGCTCGCGACGGCGCTCCACGTAGTTCCGAAATTCCTCCGCCACCGCGCCCCGGTCGTCGGGATGCACGAAGCGGGCGATGTAGTCTTCATCGGACACGGCGAGCTCCGCGGCCGCGACCCCGAAGAGGGCGGCGACGGCGGAGGAATATTCCAGCCCGGTATGCCAGGCCCCGCGCACACGCTCCTTAGCCCAGCTCCAGTGGCCGACCCCCGCGAGCTCCTGTGCGCGCCGGAGCACCGCGGTCTGCTCGGCGACGCGGCGCTCGAGCTCCAGGTTGAGATTGGCGAGGCGCTCGGCCGCCTGCTTGCGTTCGGTGATGTCGCGAAACACGCCGAACACGGCGACGATCCGGCCGTCCTCCTGGCGCTCGCAGTCGCCCAGCACCTCGACGACGCGGAGCTCTCCGTCGCTCCGACGGAGCCGCAGATCGAGGGAGAACGGGCTGCCCTGCTCGGCCGCCAGCTGGACCGCGCGCTGCAGGGCCTCCCTGTCCTCGGGATGATACGCGGCCAGCGCCGCTTGCGGATCCGGCGGCCGGTCGGACGGCTCCAGACCATAAATCCGGTAGATCTCCCGCGACCAGCGCAGCGCGCCGCTCTGGCGGTCGTAGCGCCAATGGCCGGTCGCGGCCATGCGCTCGGCCAGCTCCAGCAGGCGGTTGCGTTCCTGCACCGCCTCCTCCGCCAGCTTGCGCGCCGTGATGTCCTCGTGCGCCACCACGAAACAGGGCGGGGACTGGCCGGTCCTGGCGAAGGGAGTCGTGGTCATGCGGAACCAGCGCCGCTCGCCGGGCCCATGGCAGGGATACTCGATCTCACAGGAGCCCCTCTCCCCGCGGATGACGGAGCGAATCCCGTCGGCGATCGCCTGGGCCTCGGGATCGCCTCCGGCCGCCGCCGCATCGCAGGCGGCGAGATAGTTCTCGCCGTCGCGCGCGATCCGCGGATGGGCTCTCGCCTTCCCGAACTCCCGCCACTGCCGGTTCGACGCCACGATCACGCCCGTCCCGTCGAGCACGGCGATGCAGCTCGCCAAGGAGTCCATGGTCTGATGGGCGAATCGCTCCGCCTCGTTCAGCGCGATCTCGCTCGCCAGCATGGCGTCCCGGAAGGCGGCAATGGCCCGCGACATCTCGCCGATCTCGTCCGACTGCGCGGTCGGCAGAGGCGCATCGGATTCCCATCCGGCGACCAGACGGCGCATCGCGCCGGTCACCTGCTCGATCGGTCGCAGGACGCGGCGGTGGAGGATCGTCACCGAGATCGCCGCGACGACAACGCCGGCGAGGACCATCGCGATACTTCCCAGGAGCGCGAGCCTGGCGCGGCGGACCCGGTCCCGCAGCATGTCGGTCGACGCCGTCTGCGAGGCGAGAACGAGCTCGTCGAGCAGCTGCATGGCCGAACGGGTCGCCTGGCCGAATCTGGACTCGTCGACGGGACCGGGAGCGCCCGACAGCCCCGCTTCCGCCATCTCCTCCAGCATCGCCGCGTAGGGGCCGAGATAGCCCTGCCGGGCAGCATCGACAGCCTTCGTCACCCGGACGTCGGCGAGCGCGCGGGCCAGCCTGTCGACGCGCCGCCAGAGCAGCTCGGTCGCTTCGGCCCGCGACCCGATCTGGACCGCGGTCTCCAGGTCCGCCGCCCGGCCGGAGCTCGTCAGATTCCAGAGGAGCGCGCTGCGCTCCCCGGCGGCGTTGCGGAGGTCGAAGGCCGCCATGCGAAGCTCACGGGCGGTCTGCAGCGAGGCGTCGAACTGGGCGCTCGGCGCGTTCTGCTCTCCTATCGCGTGGCGGACGATCTCCGTGAGGCCGGACACCGTCGAAAGCCATAGCGAGAAGACCGCCGCATCGCGCAGCTCGACGGGCTTCGCCAGCTCCGCATTCAGGCGATCGCGCAGATCCCGCAGGCGGTCGAGCCCGGCCACGAGCTCCCGCTGGACCGGCATCGACACGATCCCCGGCTCCTGCGCGAGCCGGTCGCGGACACGGCTGAACACCCGGTCCACGACGGTCCTCTGCTGGGCGAGGTCCGACGCGTCCGGCCGGTCCGCGCGAGGCGGGGCGGTGACGGCGACCGCAGTGAGGCCGCGCTCCCTGGCAAGCTCCAGCGCGGCGCTGGCGAGGTCGCCGGCCAGCGCGTCGCGCAGCTCGGCCCGTTCGGCACCCTGGAGCGAGAGCCACGAATCGATCACGAGGACGGCCGAGATCGCCAGCAGCATGCCGAGCAGGACCGCCACGCCGCCGATCGTCTTGGCCCTGAGCCCAGCGGGTCGGCTATGCCGCATCCGGAGACGTATCCGCTGCAGGATCATCGCTCAGCTCGCATCCGCGACATTACCGGCGCGACAAAGAAGGCATCAGGCAATCGGCTGCCGCCATCGCTTTTCCCGCGCGCCGCAGGACTGTTTTCCCTTCGAGTCGAAATCGCCGAGCAGCCAAACATGGTCGACGGGCCGGCAACGCAGGGACTGTACAGCACGACTGCCGCTCACCTCGGTATAAGGAGTCCTAATTTCTCTCAGAACAAAATAAATGTCAGGAGAGTTCTTGAATTTGTTGCCAAGTTCGGCGCGGTTCATTGTTGCCGCTGTGGCCCTATGCCTTTAGGCTCACCCCCCGAAAAATCGCAACCGAGACGTGGCGACCCATGCCGCCGAACATCGAGCACGATGGAAACGCTCCGAGCCTCCGGGCCGTCGCGGAGCTGTTCGATCACTTCATGCGCGCCATCTACAGCCAGTCCTTCGTCGAAGGATTGAACCCGGCGCAGTGGAGCGCGTTGCGCTTTCTGGGACGCGCCAACCCGCGCTCGCGCACGCTGACCGAGTTTGCGCGTTTCCACATGGTGAGCAAGAGCGCCGCATCCGACACCATGGCCGCCCTGGTGCGGAAGGAGCTCGTCAGCAAGTCGCGCGATCCCGAAGACGGTCGCATCATGCGGCTCGACCTGACCGAGCGCGGACGCGAGCTGCTGGAGGTCGATCCGCTCAATAACCTGGTGGCGGCATTGCGCGGGCTGACCGCCGAGCAGCAGAGCGCCGCCGCGGAGCTGGCGGGCGCGATCGCCCGCAACGTTTTCGGCAGATTGACGGTTTCCACCACAGACGAGGGCGTCCGTCCGACGAACGGCAACAGAGTGCTTTGAAATGGCACGCATTCTGATCGTGGAGGATGTTCCGGATTTCCGGCTCATGATGCGGGAAATCCTGAACACCGCGGGCCATGAGGTCGCCGAGGCCGGGAACGGGCACGACGCCATGCGCCAGATGGAGGCGGGACGGTTCGATCTGCTGGTGACGGACGTGGTGATGCCGGAAGCGGATGGCGTGGAGCTGATCCGCAGCCTGGCGAAGCAGGGCCGGCGCCTGCCGATCCTGGCGGTGTCGGGCGGCGGGCATAATCTGCCGGCGGCCGTGTCGCTGGCCCTGACCGAGGCGGCCGGCGCCCACCGTACTCTCTTCAAGCCGTTCCGCGCCGCCGAGCTTCTGTCCGCGGTGGACGCGCTTCTCGCCGCGAAATAGCGGCGGAGTTCCTTTCTCAGCTCGGCGGGTTGAACTGGATCGGCAAGGGGAGCGGCGTATAGGCCGCGCCGGGAAGCTCGTGCGGCACTGGCGGCATCGGCGAGGCTCGCTTCAGCGTCTCGATGGCGGCCTCGTCGACGAGCTCGTGGCCGGAGCTGCGCACGAGCTCGTAGCGCAGCAGGTTGCCGGCGCGGTCGAGCGTGAAGCTGACGATCGCCGTCCCATAGATCCTCCGCCGCTCGAGCCGGCGCGGGAACTTGTGAAACTTCTGGATCCAGGCGGTCAAGGCGGCGCCGTAGTCGTTGTTCGGGCCCTCGACTCCGCCCCCGGGCGTGGCATTGCCGTCGCCCGCGTCATGGAAGCGGGTCGAGCCGCTGATCCCCACATCGGCAGGCTGCATCGGCGCCGCTGCCGAGGCCTGCGGCGCGGCCGTCGGCTCGGGTGGCGGCTCGCTGGCGTCCGGCAGGGCGGCGAGCTGGGCCGGCGGCCGCGGCTTCTCCGGCGGCGGCTCCGGCAGATCCGGTCGGGCCTCCGCGGGCGGCTCGGGAACCGGCTCGGCAACGGCCTCGGGGATCTCGGCGACGGCCAGCCGGTCCGGCTCGGGCGGGGCGAGCTCGGCGATCTCCTCGACCGGGGCCGGCTCGGGCGGCAGCTCCGCCGCGCTCTCGGCCGGCACCGCTTCGGCCGGCTCGACGAGCTCCGCGTCGGCAGGCTGGGACGGCACGGGCGTCACCTCTTCGAGCCCTTCGGCCGCCGGTTCGAGACTGGCCGGCATGGATCCGGCCGGCCCGAGCGACACCGCCAGCCCGTTCAGCCCGGCCGCGGCGGCCGGCCCCTCCGCGTCCGAGGTCCAGACCAGGACGGAGGCCCCGGCATGGAGCGCCAGGGCGGCCATCGCGGCCAGGGTCCAGTGACGCGGCGCCAGCTCGGTCACCCGATTCTCCGCTCAGCTGTCCGACCGGCCCTCATCGCCATTCCCTCGGGTAACGCGGCAGCCCGCCCGGCGCGGCCAGAGCGGTGCAACTGCAACTCATTCTCATCAAGGAGCGGGACGAGTCAAGCCCGCGCGCCGCCGGCTTACTTGGCGAGCTCGACCTTGGCGCGCGACGTGACCGTCAGCAGCTCGACGCAATCCGTGCGGGCCGCCTCGCCGGACCGGCATTCCAGCACGTCGTTCACCAGGATGGCACCCAGTCCCGCGCAGGACAGGTCGGCCAGGTCGAAGCGCTTGACGATCTTCTTGGACGGCCGCAGCGGACCCATCTCGGTCGCGACGTTGCGCAGGATCACGCCGTCCGGCCCGAACGCGACCAGATCGAGCTTGAAGCTCTCGAAGGCGTCGGCGGTGGCGTTGTCGAGAACGAAATAGACGCGGCAGCCGGTGCCCTGATCCTCGACCCGGTTGAGCTCGAGGGAGATGCCGGCGGCCGCCTGGTCCTGGGCGAAGGCGGCGCCCGCGGCGAGCTGGGCCGCCCCGAACCCGACCGACGCGAGCCCGGCCGCCACGCTCTTCAAAACGCTCCCACGACGTGCAGTCCCGAGACGCATCTGCCCCTCCCGGCGTTTCGGCCCGTTTAGCAGGAAGCGGCAGGCGGGGCAATTCATTCCTAGTCGCAGCCGTCCCGCGCTGCCCGCCCGATCAGCCCCCGGTCCAGCCGCCCCCGAGGGCGGCGTAGAGATCGACCGCCGCGCTGTAGCGCGCGAGCTCCGCCTGGACCAGGCCGTCCTCGGCCGAGAGCTGCGAGCGCTGGGCGTCGATGACCGAAAGGAAGTCGACCGCTCCCGCCACGTAGCGCAGCTGCGACAGCCGATAGGCGTCGCGCGCCTGCGCTGCCGCATCGGCCAGCCGTTCGCTGCGGCGGGCGGTCGCATCGACCGCCACCAGCGCGTCCTCGGTTTCCTGGAGCGCCGTCAGGACGGTCTGCCGGTAGCCGGCGACCAGCTCCCCATGGCGCGCCTGCGCCTGCTCCAGCTGCCCTTCGAGCGCGCCGCCGGAGAAGATCGGCGCGGCGACCCCGCCGGCCAGCGCCGCCGCGGTCGTCGTTACGCCGCCGGGCAGCTGGCCGTTGCGCGCGGCGCTTACCTAATTATCTACGGTCGTATTGATGCCGGCGCGCGCCGCGCCGATATCGGCATTCGCCGCCCGCAGGTCCGATTCCGCCCGGCGGATGTCCGGCCGGCGCGCCAGGAGATCCGCCGGCCGCCCGGCCGCGATCGCGGGGAGCGACAGCGCGGAGAGCGACGCCGACTCGACCCGGAAACCCTGGGGCGGGCGGCCGGCCAGCACCGCGATCGCGGCCTCGGCGGCGCGCAGCTGGCGCTCCAGCTCGGGGATCGCCGCCTCCTGGGTGGCGACGGTGAGGCGCTGCTGCGCCAGCTCCAGCGCCGAGCTGCGGCCCTCGCGATACTGCGCCTCGACGAGCGACAGCAGCTCCCGCGCCAGATCGAGATTGCTGCGGGCGATGGCGAGGCGGTCCTTGAGGGCGAGCGCCGTCGCATAGCCCGAGGCGAGCTCGGCCTGGACCACGAGCGCCAGGGCGTCGCGGTCGTAGCTGCTCGAGGCGAGGCCGGCGGCGGCCGATTCCACCGCGGCCCGGTTTCTCCCCCAGAGATCGATCTCGTAGCTCGCGACGAGCTGCGCCTGGTCACCGGTTTCGGCGTCCCAGCTTCCGCCGGCGCCGCGGCCGTCGCGGGAGACCGTCCCGCTCGCGTCGACGGTCGGCAGCAGCCCCGCCCCGGCGATGCGGGCGGCGGCGCGCGCCTGCTCGATCCTCTGGAGCGCCGCGGCGAGGTCCTGGTTCGCCGCCAGCGCTTCCGCCATCAGGCGGTCGAGCTCGGGGCTGCCGAAGCGCGACCACCACGCCGCCCCGACTGCGGCCGGCTCGGGGGCGGGCGTCGCCCGCGTCACCGGATTAGTGACCGGTCCGTCCCAGGCCGCCGGCATCTCGACGGCAGGGCGTTCGAACGCGGGCACCATGGAGCAGGCTGCGAGGGCGAGCGCCGCGCCGGTGACGACGAGCGCGGAGCGGAACGCCCTGGCGGGGCGCTGGAGTCTATTCGGACGCAAGTGCCACCACCGGGTCGAGATGGGCCGCCTTGCGCGCCGGCAGATAGCCGAACAGGAGCCCGGTCGCGAAGGAGCAGGCGAAGGCGAGCAGCGCCGGCGCGGGGGACAGCACGATCGACAGGCCGAAGCTCCCGGCGATCACCGCGGCGGCCAGCCCGACGCCGATTCCCGCCAGCCCGCCGATGGCGCAGACGACCAGCGCCTCGGCGTTGAACTGCAGCAGGATGTCGCGCGCCCGGGCGCCGGTCGCCATGCGGATGCCGATCTCGCGGGTGCGCTCGGTGACGCTCACCAGCATGATGTTCATCACGCCGATGCCGCCGACGAAGAGCGAGATTGCCGCGACCGAGCCCAGCAGGAGCGTCATGGAATCCTGCGTCGCCTGCACGGTCTCCAGGATCGCGGCGGTGTTGCGGATCTGGAAGTCCTCGGTGCGGTGCCGTCCGAGCAGCAGCTCCCGCACGGCCTCCTGCGTCGCATCGATCGCAGTGGCGTCGCTCACCTTCACCGTGATGTCGCTCACATAGGACTTGCCGAACAGCCGCATCGCCGCCGTGGTGAGCGGCACGACAGCGACGTCGTCCTGGTCGGAGCCGAAGGCGGTCGCGCCCTTCGGCGCCAGCACCCCGATCACCTCGAACGGCACGTTGCCGATGAGGACGTAGCGGCCGACCGGCGAGCTGCCGTCCGGAAACAGGTTGCGGACGATGGTCCGGCCGAGCACGACGACCGGGGCATAGCCGCGCAGGTCGGCATCGGTGAAGAACCCGCCGTCGTCGAGCGCCCAGTCGCGCGCCGTCGTATAGCCCGGCCAGGCGCCCTGCACCGACGTCCGGTAGTCGATGTTGCCGTAGCGCAGCGTGGTGCTGGTGGAGCGCGACGGCACCACGACGGCGACGTTATCGAGCTCCTGGAGCGCCGCCGCATCCTCGGCCGTCAGCGTGGCGACCTCTCCGCTCGGGCGCAGGCCGGGGGCGCCCGGCCGGACGATCAGGAGGTTGCTGCCCATCGACTGGATGCGATCGAGAATGTCGGCACGGCTGCCCTGGCCGATCGCCAGCATGGCGATCACCGCGGCGGTGCCGATCACGATGCCGAGGAGCGTCAGCGCGGTGCGGAACAGGTTGACCCGGAGCGACCGCAGCGCCATGCGGACGGCCTCGCCGAGGCCCGACAGAAGGCTGCCCCCGGAGGCGACCGGCGCTGCGGTCGGCGCCGGATCAGGTGCCGGGCACGGCGACGCTGTGATGCGCCGCTCGTCGGCGACGATGCGGCCGTCGCGGATCGTCACCTGCCGCTCGGCACGCGCCGCGACCTCGGCGTCATGGGTGATCAGCAGGATGGTGCGGCCGCTCGCATGCAGCTCGGCGAGGAGCGCCAGCATCTCTTCGCCGCTCTGGCTGTCGAGCGCCCCGGTCGGCTCGTCGGCCAGGATGACCGGCGCGTCGTTCATCAGGGCGCGGGCGATCGAGACGCGCTGCTGCTGGCCGCCGGACAGCTCGCCGGGCCGGTGGTCCACCCGCTCGGCCAGGCCGAGCCGCGCCAGCAGGCGATGGGCACGCTCCAGCCGGTCCGCCCTCCCCCGCCCGGCATAGATCGCAGGGATCTCCACGTTCTCCGCGGCCGTGGCCGAGGCGAGCAGGTTGTAGCGCTGGAAGACGAAGCCGAAGGTCTCGCGGCGCAGCGCCGCCAGCTCGTCCTTGCCGAGATCCGCCACGTCGCGCCCGTCCACCCGGTAGACGCCCGCGCTCGGCCGGTCGAGGCAGCCGATGATCTGCATCAGCGTCGACTTGCCGGAGCCGGACTGGCCGATGATGGCGACGAACTCGCCGCGCCGGATGGTCAGCGACACGTCGTCGAGCGCCCGCACCTCGGCCGCGCCGTTGCGGTAGACCTTGCTGATGCCCTCGAGCTCGATCAGCGGCCGGGGCCGGGGCGCCAGGTCGCGCGGGCTCACAGCCGCATCCGGGCCACGGACCCGCCGCCCCTCTCGTCGGCCGGCTGCGCGATCCCGGTCACGACGCGGTCCCCGGCCTCGAGCCCCGACACGACCTCCGCGGCCGTTCGACTGGAGAGGCCGATCCGCACCTCGCGCTGCTCGACGATGCCGCGCCCGGTCATCACCTCCGCGACGTAGGTGCCGGGCGCGGCGTCCGCCGCCGGCTTCAGCGCCGCCATCGGGACGATCGGCACGTCGCGCGCCGCGCCGAGGACGAAGAAGACATGTGCGGTCATCTCCGTCATCAGCGTGCCGTCCGGATTCGCCACGTCGACCAGCACGTCGTAGAGCACGACGTCGTTGACGATCTCGGGCGTCGGCAGCACCTGGCGCGCCGTCCCTTCCCAGCGACGGTCCGGCTGGCCGAGCGTGGTGAAGTAGACCGGCATGCCGGGCTTCACCCGGACCACGTCCGCCTCGGCCACCTGGGCCCAGACAGTCATGGTCGCCAGATTCGCGACGCGGACGATGACGGGCGCCGTCTGGTTGGCGTTGAGGGTCTGGCCCTCGACGGCGCTCTGCGAGACGACGGTGCCGGCGATCGGCGCATAGATCTTGGTATAGCTGAGGTTCGCCTCGTCCTCGTCGAGCTGCGACTGGGCCTCGGCGATCTGGGCGCGCAGCGAGCCCAGCTGGGCCTCCGCGACCTTGAGCGCCGCCGCGCTCGCCTCCATCTCCTCCGCGCTCACCGCGCGCGCCTCGAAGAGCCGGCGGTTGCGGGCGTCCGTGCTGCGCGCCAGCTCGAGCGTCGCGGTCTGCTCCGCGACCTTGGCCTCGAGCGCCTCGAGCTGCGCAAGGTCGGCGCGGACCTTCGCCTCGTAGACGGTCGGATCGATCTCGGCCAGCAGAGCGCCCTGTTCGACCACGTCGCCGATCTCGACGTGAAGCCGCTCGAGCTGGCCGGAGATCTGCGTCCCGACGTCGACATATTCCTTGGGCTGCAGCTTTCCGAGCGCGGTGACGGTGGTCTCGATGTCGCCCAACGCCACGACCGCCGTGCGATAGCTGGGCGGCGCCTCGCCGAAGGCCAGGTGATAGCCCACGGCCGCCGCGACGGCCCCGGCGAGGACGGCCCCGGCGATCCAGGCGAGCGGGCGGCGCTTGCGGCGCGGGAGGACGATCCCGGCCTCGCTGGCCAGGCGTTCCTTGCGTTCGATCAGCATCGGTCTACTCGGCGGGACGCTGCTGGTCGCCGCGGCGGCGGATCTCGACCAGCTCCGCCAGCCGGGCGCGCGAGTCCGGGTCGAGCTTCGCCGCGAGCTCGGCGACCGCCTCATGCGCCGCCGAGGCGACCTCGCCTTCCCGCGCCCGCAGCTCGGCGAGGGCGGCGCCGAGCGCGGCGGGATCGAACGGCTCGGCGCGGATCGCCGCGGCGACCGCTCCGCGCGCGTCGCGCAGCCGGCCGATCCGGCTGCGCATGTCCTGCCGGTGCGCATCGAAGATGCCCTCGATGACGGGCTGCGCGCTTTCCGGCAGCGCCGCCCGGATCTTGTGCGGGGTGGGCATGGCCATCATGCGGGACGGACGGTCGTGGCCGAAGAATGGCGACCCGTGCCGCACCGCCAACCCTGCGGCGATGCCGCCGATCAGGAAGACGTTGAGCACCAGCGAGGCGACGAGCAGCCAATGCCGCAGCCGTCGCGGCGTGGCGGGAGACGTATCGGTCATGTTCAGTAGTCCGGGAACTGCTCGTCCAGCAGGGCGAGCTGGACGATGTCGATTTCCGCTCCGGCGTCGGCATCCGGGTTCGTGCCGAGAGCGCCGCCCGCGACGATTCCGAGCAGCAGCGCGACGCCCAGCAGCGCTCCGGCCGGTCGCGGCCCGCCCAGCTCGCCGGCGAGCACCGAAACCGCGGCGCCCCACAGCCGGCGGATGGGGCCTCGCTGCACGACCTGGCGCGACGGCGCGGCGTGGAGGATCGCGGCCCGCAGCTGCGGCGACGGACGCGGCGCCTCGGATTGCGCCAGCAGATCGTCGAGCGCGGCCGCCGCTTCCTGCAGCCGCCGCGCCTCCGCCGAGTCCGTCAGCAGCGCCTCCGCCGATGCGCGCTCGGCCGCCGGCCAGCGAAGCGGCTCGGCCCCGAAGGCGTCCAGGATCGCGCGAAACCGGGCGAGGCCCATCGGCGCGTCGTTTCGGCTTGCCTTGGTCACTCCAGCTCTCCTATCAGGTCCGGCGCGTCGTCGAGCAGCAGCGCGCGCAGCTTGCGCCGGCCGCGGGCCAGCAGGGATTCCAGGGCGTCAACGCCCACCTCCATCGCCTCCGCGGCCTCGGCGTTGCCGAGCTCCTGGAAGTGGCAGAGCACGATGGCCGCGCGCTGCCGCTCTGGCAGCCGGCCGAGCGCCGCCTGCACCCGCTCGGCCACGGCGCGGCGCTGCAGCTCGCGGCCGGGATGCGGGTCGTCGCCCGGCAGGTCGTCCGCCTCCTCCAGCCCGACCTCGCGCCGCCGGCGCAGCCGGTCGAGGCAGAGATTGACGGCGACGCGATGGAGCCAGGTCGAGAACCGCGCCCGCTTGGGCTGCCATCCGGCGGCGTTCTGCCAGGCCCGCAGAAACACCTCCTGGGCCACGTCCTCGGCCTCTGCCCGGCTGCCGAGCATGCGCCAGCCGAGCGCGACGATCCGCGGCAGATGGCGGTCGACCAGCGCGGCGCAGGCCGGACCGTCGCCGGCCGCGATGCGCCGCAGAAGCGGCAGGTCGGGATCGTCCGGCCCGCCGGCTGCCGCTCCGCTCCGCGCTTCGCCTTCCGGCGCCGACTGACTGCCCACGATCCCGATCTTCCTGCGCGTCCTTCCGCCGGGGCAGCAGGCCCGCCGGAGACGGCGGGCCTGCCTTCGAGCGGGGAAGATACCACCCCATCGCGATCAGTCGGCCTGCGGTTCCTCGGCCGGCGGCAGCGGATCGTCGCCAAACGGCCCGCCGTACCCATGGCCATGACCGTGTCCGTGCCCATGGCCATGCCCATAGCGCTCCCCGTCCATGCCGCGATGCGCGTCGCCATGGCGCCGCATCTCGCGCATGTCGATCTCGCCGTCGCCGTCGCGGTCGAGGCGCGCCATGCGCCAGGTCGACGCGGCCCCGAACTCCTCGACCGAGACCGTGCCGTTGCCGTCGCTGTCCATCGCGGCGAGCCGCGCCTCCATCCGCTTCTGCCGCTGCGCGTCGTGCCAGGCCAGAAGCTCCGCCGCCGTGATCGCGCCGTTCTTGTCGGCGTCGATCTCGCCGGCGCGCGCCGCGTCGCGGGCCTCGATCTCGGCGCGGCTGACCACGCCGTTCTGGTCGGCGTCCATCTCCTGGAACATGCCTTGCATGCCGCGCATCTTGCCTTGGTCCGGGCCCATGCCGGCCCCGGCGAGCGCGACGCCGCCGGTCACCGCCAGAATCGCGGAGGCGGCCAGGACGTGGCGCAGGGTCGGGCGAATTCTCTTCATGACGTCTCCTGTCGCTGGGAGCGGCACGTCGATCGTGCCGCCGTCTCATCCTTCAACGCAGGAGCCGGCGAATTCCGTCGCGGAGCGCAAGCGATTGATCGGGGCGAGGATTCCGGCGCCCCGCTCACTCGCCCGGCTGGCGGCCGAGGGCTCCCGGCCGGGCGAGCTCGGCCTCGAGCGCACGCTCTATGGCCCCGCGCGGGCGCGTGAAGCGGGCGAGGAGATCGTAGAGAACGGGGGTGAGGAACAGCGTCAGCACCGTGGCGAAGCCGAGCCCGCCGATGATGACGATGCCGATCGCGCTGCGGCTCTCCGCGCCGGCCCCGGTCGCGATCACCAGCGGCACGGCGCCCAGGATCGTGGCGATCACCGTCATGACGATCGGCCGCAGCCGCAGCACGGCCGCCTCCAGCACCGCGTCGCGCACCGAGTATCCCTCGTCGCGCAGCTGGTTTGCGAACTCCACGATCAGGATGCCGTTCTTCGCCATCAGCCCGATCAGCAGGATGATGCCGATCTGGCTGTAGACGTTGAGCGACAGCCCGCCGAACCAGAGCGCATAGACGGCCCCGGCGAGGGCGAGCGGAACGCTCAGCATGATGATGAGCGGATGGATGAAGCTCTCGAACTGGGCGGCGAGCACCAGGAAGACGATCAGCAGCGCCAGGGCGAAGGTGATGGTGACTCCGCCGGAGGTCTCCAGGAACTCGCGCGACTGCCCGGCGAAGCTGATCTGCGCCTGGGCGGGCAGCACCTCCGCCGCCGCCTGCTGCATGAAGCGGATCGCCGAGCCGAGATCGTAGCCGTCGGCGAGCGCCGCCTCGATGGTGATCGAGGGCATCCGGTCGTAGCGCCGCAGCTCCGGTGCCGTCGCCTCCTCCGTCGCTGTGACCAGGGCGGAGAGCGGCACCAGCGTCTCGCCGTCGCCGGCGCGCACGAAGATGTTGTCGATGTCGCCGGGCGTCTGCCGGTCCGCGGCCTGGGCCTGGACGATCACCGGGTACTCGCGGCCGCGGTCGATATAGGTGGTGATCTCGCGCGAGGCGAGCATGGTCTGGAGCGTCAGCGCGATCGTCTCGACGCCGATGCCGAGGTCGTCCGCCTTGGCGCGGTCGATGTCGAGGGTGAGCTGCGGCTGGGTCTCCTGGAAGTCGATGTCGGGGTTGCGCAGGTTCGGATTGGCCTCGGCGCGCTCGAGCAGGGCGCGCGCCCATTGCTTGACGCTCTCGAAGTCGGGGCCGCTGACCACGACGCGCAGCGGCGTGGTGCTGCCCCGGAGGCCGAGCCCGGCGGGGCTCACCGGATAGCCGCGGATCCCGGCGAGCTGGGCGAAGCCGGGGTCGAGCGCCCTGATGATGTCCCGCTGGTCGCGCTCCCGCTCCTCCCAGGGCACGAAGCGCAGCACCACGAAGCCGCGATAGGGGCGCCCCGCGCTGCCCACCACCGCGTAGACCGAGGCGATGACGCCCTCCTCCTGCAGCGGCTCGGCGAGGGCCTCGACCTCGCGCACCCGGGCGTCGGTATAGGCGACGGTGCTGCCCTGCGGCGCCGTGAGCGAGGCGAAGACGACGCCGCGATCCTCCACCGGCGTCAGCTCCCGCGGCAGCCCGGTGAACACCCAGTAGCTCGCCCCGCTCACCAGGGCCGCGGCCAGGACGACCAGCAGCGGGGCGGCGAGCGCGCGCTCCAGCATCCCGCGATAGACGCTCCCGATCCGCCGCATCCGGCCCGGGCCTTCCGGGCGGCCCGGCTTCATGATCTTCGAGGTGAGCGCCGGGCAGGCGGAGAGGGCGACGAAGGTGGAGATCGCCACGGCGACCGCCATGGCGAAGCCGAACTCGACGAACAGCCTGCCGACCGTGCCGGACAGGAAGGAGATCGGGACGAAGACGGCGATGAGCGTGATCGACGTGGCGAGAATCGCGAAGGTCACCTGCCGCGAGCCCCGCGCGCTCGCCAGCAAGGGCGATTCCCCGAGATCGATCCGCCGCTTGATGTTGTCGATGACGATGATGGCGTCGTCGACCACGAGCCCGATCGCGAGGATGAGGGCGAGCAGCGTCAGGATGTTGATCGAGAAGCCGAGCGCGTAGATCCCGATGAAGCATCCGATGAGCGAGACCGGGATGGTGATCGCCGGGACGAGCGTCGCACGAACCGAGAGCAGGAACACCAGGATCACCAGCACGACCAGCACCAGCGAGACGCCGAGGGCGATCATCACCTCGCGGATCGAGGCGGCGATGAACTGCGCGTCGTCGGAGCCGACGGTGATGTCCATGCCTTCCGGCAGGGTCGGCCGCAGCCGCTCGATCTCCGCCCGGACGGCGGCCGAGATGGCGACGGTGTTCGCCTGGGACTGCCGGGAGATGCCGAGCCCCACGGCTTCGACGCCGTTGTTGCGGACGATCGTGTTGTCGTCCTCCACCCCGAGCTGGACCCGGGCGATGTCGCCGAGGCGGATCGGATAGCCGGCGACGCGCTGCACGACGATGTTGCGGAACTGCTCCACCCGCTCCAGCCGGCTGTCCAGACGCACGGTGAACTGGCGCTGGCTCGATTCGATGTCGCCGCCCGGAAGCTCGACGTTGTTGCGGCGGAGCGCGGCCTCCACGTCGGCGACCGTCAGGTTGCGCGCGGCGAGCGCCCGCCGGTCGAGCCAGATGCGGATCGCGTAGCGCCGCTCGCCATAGATCTCGACGCTCGCCACGCCGTCGATGGTGGCGATCCGGTCGACGATGAAGCGCTCCACGTAATCCGTGATCTCGGCGGGTCCCAGACGGTCGCTCGTCACCGCGAGCCGCATCACCGGCTCGGCGTCGGCGTCGTTCTTGACGATCTGCGGCTCCTCGACGTCCTCCGGCAGGTCGCCGCGCACGCGGCCGACGGCGTCGCGCACGTCGTTCGCCGCCTCGTCGATGTCGCGCCCGGTCACGAACTCGACGGTGGTGCTGCTGCGGCCGCGCCGGCTGACCGACGAGATCGTCTTGACGCCGCTGATTCCGGCGACCGCGCCTTCGATGATCTCGGTGATGTCGTTGTCGATGATCTCGGCCGAGGCGCCGATATACTCCGTCGACACCGTCACCACGGCCGTGTCGACGTCCGGCAGCTCCCGGATCGGCAGGCGCATCAGCGACGCGACGCCGAACACGACGATCAGCAGGCTGGCGACGGCCGCCAGGACCGGGCGCCGGATGCTGAGCTCGGCGAGGGTCATGCGGGCCCGCCCTGGGTGGCGCCGGCAGTGCCGTCCTCGATGACCTGCACCGCCGTCCCGTCGCGCAGCCGCTGCGTTCCGCGGATCACCACGATCTCGCCGGGGGCCACGCCCTCCACCAGCTCGACCGCGCCGAACTCGCGCTGGCCGACCTTGACCGGGCGGACCGACGCCTTGCCGTCGGCGACCACGTAGACGAAGGTGCGGCTGCCCTGAACCACGACCGCTTCCTCGGGCACCATGACCGCCTGGTGGGACGCGGTGACGACGGCGACATGCATGAACATGCCGGCCGGCAGGGTCAGATCCGGATTGGGCAGCAGCGCGCGCACCTTGAAGGCGCGGGCGGTGGCATCGACGCGGGAATCGATCGTGGCGACCAGCCCTTCGAAGCTGCGCCCCGGAAACGCCGCGCTGGTGGCGACGACGCCCTGGCCGGGAAAGATCTGGCCGTAGAGCAGCTCCGGAACGGAGAACTCGATCTCCATCTCGCTGCGGTCGTCGAGCGTGGTGAGCACGGTGTTCTCGTCGACCCGCGCGCCGAGATCGACCTGGCGGAGCCCGACCACGCCGGCGAAGGGCGCGCGGACGGTCCGGTCCGCCAGCCGCCGGCGCGCGCGGTCGAGCTCGGCCTGGCCGCTCGCCTCCTGCGCCACCAGCTGATCGACGGTGGCTTCGGGAACCGCGTTCTTCTGGCGCAGGGCCCGGGCCCGCTCCAGCGCCAGGACGGTCTCCTGCAACGTGGCCTCCGCCTCGGCCAGATCGGCGCGCTCGATGTCGTCGTCGAGCCGCACCAGCACGTCGCCCGCCTCGACGAACTGACCCGGCTCGAAGGCGATCTCCTCGATGCGGCCGCTCGCCAGCGGCACGATCTCGATCGCCTGGCGCGAGCGGGTGGTGCCGACCGCCTCGACGCGCGTCGCGGTCTCGCGCAGCTCCGCCGCCGCGACCACGACAGGAACGGCGGCAGCCGCGGCGGTTTCGACCGCCTCACCGCCCGTGCCCTGGCCGAAGCGCTCGTAAAGGACATAGCCGCCGGCCAGCGCCAGGAGAGCAATGACGGCGATCAGCAGCTGCCATGCGAGCGACAGGCTGCGCCGCGGCGTTGCCGCCGGCGGCCGGCTCCGCGCCTCCTCGATCGGGCGGATCTTCGGATCGATATTCACGCGGGAGCTGTCTCCGCTCTGGCTGGCGCTGCGCCGCCCGTCCCAGGGGAGCCCCGGCGCCAAGGTGCAGGCGCGCGGTCCGGCGGCGACGCATTATAGGGTAAGGGCGGGGCGATCCGATGCAAGATATCGTGCGGCCTTCCGGCAAGCGGACCGCCCGAGCGGCCGGCCTAGATCCGTTCCCAGAGGCCGGTTTCCTCGTCGAGGCGCGCCTGCTCCAATCCCTGGAAGTCGCCGCGCGAGATGACGCCGACGACGCGGCCGCCGTCGACGACCGGAATGTGGCGGAAGCCGCCGTCCTGCATGAGCCGCAGGGCCTCGATCGCCGACCGGCCGGGCGGCATGGTATCGGGATCGCGGGTCATAACCTGCCCGAGGCTCGTCCGCGCCGCGCTCCTGCCCTCGGCCAGCACGCGGCCGACGGCATCGCGGCCGGTGAAGATGCCGACCAGGCGCCGGTCGCCGTCGACCACCAGCGCCGCGCCGACCCGGCGGTCGCGCATCATCCGGCACGCGTCCTTGACGGTGGCGTCGGGTGGCAGCATCAGCGGGTTCTGGTGGCGGATGATGTCGGACAAGTGCCTGTCGGTCATGGCTCTGCCGCCTCGCGCTGCGCCGTCGTTCGTACACTGCGGGGGTCTCGAAGCGGTGTCGTTGACCCAGATCAACGCGACCCGCGACCGGTCATCCCGGGTGTTCGGCCGGGTGTTCGGCCGGGTGTTCGGCAGGCCCCGGTTCGGGCGAAGGCGGCTGCAGGTCGGCGATCTCGAGCACCATCTTCTGCCGGAGCGCCCGCGCGAAGTCGGCGCGGCTTTCGGCCGGCATGACGAAGGCGCCGGGCCCGCCGATCACCTCGCTCTCGTAGTTCTCGACCAGAAGCGGCTTGCCGGACGGGCCGATCGGATCGCCCTCCAGGATGGCGAGGGCGTTGACGGTCATGCCCTCGGCCACGGCCGCGTCGCGGGCGAGCGGCGCGGGCCGGACGCTGCGATTGTCGGGATTGTCGCCCGACACGTCGATGACGCGGCGGGTCGGCCGGCAGGGGCATCGGCGCAGCAGCTCCGCGGCGTGGTCGATCGCGTCGCCGATCGCGTTGTAGCTCTGGGACGAGCGCGGCGCCGCCAGCACGGCGGCGGCAAAGGCGTCCGCCGAGGCTCCGTCCTCGACGACCGACCAGCTCACCATCGTCTGCGCCATCATCGGGCCGCCCCATTCCACATAGGCGATGGCGATGCGCTGATGCGCGCCCGAGAGGATCGCCGACAGGACGCTCTCGTCGCTGACCGCGAGAGCGATGCCTTCCCGCTGCAGGCGGAACTCCGCCTCCGAGATGCTGCCCGACGCGTCGACCACGAGGACGAGGGCGGTATCGACCGGAAGGAAAGCGTCCTGGGCGAGCGGCCGCCCGGACGCCGCCGGCAGCGCCAGGAGCGCCGAGACGATCGGCAGAAAGCGTCGCATGGAACCCCTGCATCCGCGAACGCCGGCCAGTATCGCCGAGCCGGGAGCCGGATTCGAGTCACAGGGCGGTGAACCCGGCCCGTCCGAGGGACTCTTCGCCCGCGGGAACTTTGCATTCGGCCCCGCGACTCCTCATGTGAGGGAAGGCCGATCGAGAGTTGCCGGGAGACTCCGTGTCGTGACCCTGCGGGCATCCGTGCGCGCCGCCGCGGCAATCGCCGCGATCTGCCTCCTCCCCTGGCGCGAGGCCGGGGCCGAGGAAGTCAGGATCGGCGGCCACGTCCTGCTGCTCGAGCCCGAGGCGGGGTTCTGCCCGCTCGACCGGGACCGCCCGGACGAAGGCGCCGTCTTCGCCGCGCTCGAGCGGGCCAACGGCCATATGTCGCGAGTCCTGACCATCCAGGTCGATTGCGCGAAGCTCGACGCCTTCCGTGCCGGACGCGCGTTGCTGCCCGAGCTCACCCCCGCCGTCACCGTGACGGCGCCGCTCCTCGACGGCAGCCTCGCCGTTCAGGAGATGCCGCGGGCGCGATATGCGGAAGCGATGAACGGCGCGCTGAGCGGCATGGGCGCAACCGAGTACGAGGAGAGCGCGAAGGACGCGGGCGCGGTGCTGGCGGCGGTGCTGCGCTCGAAGCTCGACGAGCGCTATGCCGATTTCGTGTATCTGGGCGCGCGGTATCTCGGCGTGCTGGGCCATGACGAGCTGGCGGCCTATATCGGCGAGGTGCCCGCCCTGTCGCTGGGCGGCATGCGCTGGTCCGAGACGGCGGTGTCCGCCTTCACGCTGGTCGACGGCGTCGGGCTGACCGTCACCTATTCCGTATCGGGCGACAGGTCGGAGGCGCTGGGGCCACTCATCGCCCGCGTCCGGGAGATCACCCGCGACCTGATCGAACGGAACGAAGGCGAGCTCTGACTAGCTCCGGAGCTCGGGAAAATCCTCCTCCCAGAACTCGGCCTTGCCGCGCGGCGCGGTCGCAGCGGCATGGCGTTCGTCTTCGCGCCGGCGCAGATCGACACGCCGGATCTTCCCCGAGATGGTCTTCGGCAGATCGGCGAATTCCAGGCGGCGCACGCGCTTGAACGGCGCCAGGTGCTCGCGGCAGTGGCGGAACACCGCGCGCGCCGTATCGGCGTCGGGCGTCCATCCGGCGGCGAGCGCGATATAGGCCTTGGGCACGGCGAGCCGGATCGGGTCCGGGCTCGGCACCACGGCAGCCTCGGCCACCGCGTCGTGCTCGATCAGCACGCTTTCGAGCTCGAACGGGCTGATGCGGTAGTCGGCGGCCTTGAACACGTCGTCGGCCCGCCCGACGAAGGTGATGTAGCCGTCGGCGTCGCGCCGCGCCACGTCGCCGGTCCGGTAATGGCCGCCCGCCATGGTGGCCTCGGTGCGCTGCGGATCGTCGAGATAGCCCGGCATCAGGCCGAGCGGCCGATCCCGGAGATCGAGCGCGACCTCGCCCTCCTCCGCCTCGCGCCCGTAGGGATCGAGCAGCAGCACGCGATAGCCGGGCAGCGCCCGGCCCATCGATCCGGGCCTGATCCTCTGTCCGGGCGGGTTGCCGATCTGGGCCGTCGTCTCCGTCTGGCCGTAGCCGTCGCGGATCTCGATGCCCCAGGCGCGCCGCACCACCTCGATGATCTCGGGGTTGAGCGGCTCGCCGGCGCTGACGGCGCTCGTCAGCTTCACCTGGTAGGCCGGCAGGTCCTCCTGCGCGAAGAGGCGCCAGACGGTCGGCGGCGCGCAGAGCGTGGTGACGCCGTGCCGCACGATGGCGGAGAGCACGTCCTTCGCGCTGAAACGCTTCGCCGTGTAGACGAACACCGTCGCGCCCGCGTTCCAGGGCGCGAAGAAGCAGCTCCAGGCATGCTTCGCCCAGCCGGGCGAGCTGATGTTGAGATGGATGTCGCCGGGTCTGAGCCCCAGCCAGTACATCGTCGAGAGGTGGCCGACCGGATAGCTCTGATGGGTGTGCAGCACCAGCTTGGCCTTGGCGGTGGTGCCCGAGGTGAAGTAGAGCAGGAGCGGATCGTCGGCCGCGGTCTCGCCGTCCGGCGTGAAGGACGCATCGGCCTCATGGGCATCCTCGAAACGGCGCCAGCCGGCAGCCTCGCCGCCCACCACGATGCGCCCGTAGCTTCCGGGGACGTCGTCGAACTTCCCGGTCTCCTCCGCCGCGGCGATGACGTGCCGGCCGCCGCCGCGGGTCACCCGGTCGATCAGGTCGTCGCGGCCGAGCAGCGTCGTCGAGGGGATGAGGACGGCGCCGAGCTTCATCGCGGCCAGCATGGTCTCCCAGAGCGGCGCCACGTTGCCGAGCATCAGCAGGATGGGATCGCCGCGGCGGACGCCCAGCCCGCGCAGATGGTTGGCGACCTGGTTCGAGCGGCGCGCCAGATCGGCGAAGGAGAGCTTCGTCTCCGCCCCCGACTCGTCGACCAGCCACAGCGCGGGCCGGTCGTTCCCCGCGGCCATGCGGTCGAAGTAGTCGAGCGCCCAGTTGAAGCGCGCGAGCTTCGGCCAGCGGAAGTCGCGACAAGCTGCGTCCTGATCCTCGCGCAGCCGCAGGAGCAGGTCCCGCGAAGAAAGGAAGTCGTCGATCTCTGCCACGATCCCCTCTCCTGCTGTGCAGCGGCCTTGCGCCGCGCTCATTGCACCAATCTAGCACGGCTGCCGAATGAGCGGCGAAGGTCAGGGCCTCACTCGAAGAACGGCGGCGGCCTCAGCGCCACCAGGCGCAGGAGATCGCTCTGCCGGTGCAGCCCGGTCTTGGCGAACAAATGCTGGAGGTGGACGCGCACCGTATTGACGCTCACCTGCTGCGCCGCCGCGATGGCCTTCAGCGTCATGCCCTCGACCAGCCCGGCGAGCACCCGCGTTTCCGCCGCGGTCAGACGGTAGCGGTGGCGGATCCCCTCCAGCGCCGGCAAGTCCCGCCGTTCACTGTGCAGGAACAGCACGGCGCAGGGTACCCGCGGTCCCGTCCTGCCGGCACGCAGCGGCGACACGGCCACGCGCAGCGGCGCCGACGAGCGGTCGGCACGCAGCGGGACCGTGCCCCCGCTGTCCAGCCCCCGGTCCAGCCCATGGCCGCCAGCCATTGCCGCCGCGCCCGCCACGGCGCGGCGCAGCGACGAGGTCTGGGACGGGGTTGCGCCTGCCAGCCGCCCGCCCTCGATCCGCAGCTCCCGCCCCGCATCGGCCAGCGCCGCTGCGGCGGCGTTCAGGAAGACGGGCCGCGCCTGGGCATCGACGAGGGCGACTCCCTCCGCGAGGCGATCGAGCGAGTCCAGCAGGGTGCTGTTCGGAACCGAAGCCCGCCCGAGCTCGCGGCGCAGGCGCAAGGCGCGCCGGAGATGGGGGAACAGCAGGTCGAACAGGCGGAATTCGTCGCGCCCGAAGGCGCCGTCGCGATGCGCCCGCTGCACGCCGACCAGAGACATGAAAGCCGCGCTGCGGTCGACGACCCCGCCGGCACCATAGAAGATGCCGACATGCCGCAGGTGATCGTTGTAGAACTCGGTCCGCGCGAACTCGGCGTCCGAGATCAGCGCCTGGGTGCCGCCCGCGGTCCCGACCGGCTGGGCCATCGCGCGCCGGTTCCATACGTCGAGCTCGCAGTAATGACCCTCGTACGCCGCCATCCAGCCCGGATCGATGGCGAAGGAGCCGATCGCCCTGGCCCGGTTCGCGGTGCGGTCGAACTCGTAGAGGATGGCAGTCCGCCCACCGCAGGACCGGGCGATTCTGGACAGCACGCCGTCCCACAACGCCGGCTCGTGCGCCGCGTCGTAGATGTCCGCAATGAGGTACGACAGCCCCCGATCGTCGAGCATGCCCCCCGGCCCTTGCCCGATTTCCGATCACTATCCCCGGATCGGTCGAATCGGTCAACGCGGCGGCAGGCCTCCTTGCCGGACCACTAGAGCATGATCGGATCGCACTGAACCAGTGCGACCCGTGAATCATGCTCTACCTTATGAAGAAGAGCACGATCACCGATCAGGTTGGGTCAACCTGATCGGATCGTGCTCTAGAAGCTCAGCCGGGCGCGGCCGATCACGAAGCTGTCAGTCGCCGACTCGGCGCCGAGATGCGTGTCGGACTCGCTGGGGTTGGCCGGGTTGCGCTCCGCCCCGCGCTCCTCGACGTAACGGATCCCAGCCTGCGCCCCGATCGAGATCCGGTCGCCCAGCCGGTAGTCGAGGCTCGCGGTGAGATTGAGGCGATAGGTCCAGCCATCGTCGCTGTCGGAGACGCTGGCGTCGTATTCGTCCTCGGGGGCGGCGCAGAGGCCGCAGCGGTTCGCCTGCAGCGAATCGAGATCGGACGAGCGATGGAGCAGATCGACCTTGCCCCCGATGCTCAGCCTCGTCGACGGCGTCGGCTGCCAGCCGAGATAGAGCCCGGCGCTCGGCCCGATATAGGTCTCCTCCACCGTCTGGTCGGTGGTCGAGCTGATGTCGGCGAAGGTGAGGCTCTGCAGCGTGCCGTGATAGTCCTGCTCGAAGCGCTCGAATTTCAGCCCGACGAAGGGCGACAGAGAGAACGGCCCGGCGGCACCGAGCGGAATGTCGCCGGCGACGCCCAGCGTGACGCGATGGGCGGAGACCTCGACCTCCTCGGTTGCGCGCAATCCGGTGGCCCCAAGCCCGAGGCCGGTCGACGCGTTCGGAGCGGGCTGATGATAGGTGATCGCAACCGGGCTGCCGCCGGCCGGCTCGCTGGCCGAGTCGTCGGCGTCGCCGGTCAGGTAGCTGTACGAGGCGACCAGCCGCGCATCACTCAGCGGGCCGAAGCCGCCGACGTTGTAACCGAGCTGAACGCCGCCGGTCGCGGCCGTCAGATGCCCGTCGCTGCGCAGCAGCGCGCGTTCGCCGCCGCCGGTGATGACCGTGCCGATGCCGACGCGCGGCATCTCCAGCCGCTCGGCCCCGGCCAGCGCACCGAAATAGGATTGGAACGGGCTCTCCCAGCGCTGCCACGGCTGAATCTCGAGCTGCTGGCCGTCCGAGGCGCTCTGCCGCTGGTCCAGCCGGATCGTTCCATGTGCCTGGTACAGATAGTGGCTGCGCAGCATCTGCAGCGTGTTGAGCGCCCTGACCAGCGCGGCGATGTCGAAGAGGCCCGGCGTCTCCTGGTTCGCGGTGAGCGCGCGCGCGAGGTTCTTCTCGGCCTTGCGGATCTGGCCTTCGAGAGCGCTCGCCTTGGCCTCCGGACCGGTCGCCCCGTCCAGCGCCGCTTCGACGCCCTCGCGAGTGCCCGGAGGGAGTGAGTCCACATGCCCGGACGTCTGCGACAGCGGGCCACCCTCGTCGAGCACGACCTGCCAGGCGACGACCTCCGTGTCGGTGACTTCCTTGTATTGCGGCTCCGACTCCGGCGATTCCACCTTGTAGGCACCCGGCTGGAGCCCGCGAAAGCTCGCATGGCCGGTCTCGTCGGTGCGCACGGTCCGCGTCTCGCCGGTACGCATGTCGGTGAGCCTGACGTCGACGCCGGCGCCGCCCTGCACCACGACTGTCGCCGCCACCGCCTCCGTGGCGACAGCAAGCAAGGCGAGCGAGATGAATGCGGCGGCAGCGAACGCGATCGGCGGCATGGCTCCCCCTTCCCCGGCAACCCCCGTGGTCGCCGGAAAGGGTGGAAGGCCGACTCGCCGCCCCGCAATAATGCAGTTGCATTATGCGCGCCCGGGCATCGGCGATGGCTCACTCCAGCGGCGCGCCGCCTTCGGCCTTGCGGCGGGCCAGGAAGTCGTCGAGCGCGGCGCGGGCGTCGTCCGCCATCGCCGGCGGCCGGTATTCCTCGAGCGCCTGCCGGTAGATCCTGTGGGCGCGCTGGGTCGCGTCCTGGCTGCCCGCCTCGACCCAGGCGCCGTAATTGCGCATGTCGTAGAGAAACGGCCGGTAGAACGCGGTCTCGTAGGTCGCCATGGTGGTCGGCGCGGCGAAGAAGTGGCCGCCCGGCCCCACCGCCTCGATCTCGTCGAGGCTCAGCGTCTCCGCATCGACGCGCAGCGGCGAGAGATAGGCGACCATGTTCTGGAGCATCTCGACGTCGATCACGAACTTCTCGAAGGAGGAGCACAAGCCCCCTTCCAGCCAGCCCGCCGCGTGCATCACCAGATGGCCGCCGCCCGAGACCGCGGCGAACAGGCACATCTGCGACTGCAGCGCCGCCTGCACGTCGGGCACGGTGGAGGAGGTCATGACCGACATGCGGCTCGGCATGCGGTAGCGCCGCGCGAGCTGGGCGGAGATCTGGATGCCCTTGGCGAATTCCGGCGAGCCGTAGTCCGGCGCGCCGGAGCGCATGTCGACGCCCGTTGCGGCGCTGCCGTAGACGACGGGCGCGCCCGGCCGCGCGAGCTGCGACAGCACGATGCCGCAGAGCGCCTCGGCGTTCTGCGCGGCGAGCGCCCCCGCCATGCGCACCGGCGCCGAGGCGCCGGCGAGGGTGAACGGCGTGATCAGGGTCGGCTGGCCGAAGCGCGCCATCTCGATGATGCCGCCGGCCATCGGCAGGTCGTATTGCAGCGGCGAGTTCACGTTGACGATGCTGTAGGTGCTGGGCGCGTCGCGGAGCGCGTCGAGCGACAGGCCGCGCGCGATGGCGATCATCTCGAGCACGTCATGGATGCGCCGCCGGCTGTGGCAGAAGACGTAGGGCACCTTGTCGGACAGGGTCAGCATGGCATGCGCCGCCTCGAGATGCCGGACGGGAATGTGCACGTCCTGCGGCTCGACCGGAGAGCCGCCGTTCAGATGCACCACGTTGAAGAGCTGCGCCAGCTTCACGAAATCGCAGTAGTCGGCGAGCGTGCCGGCGCGCCGTCCGCCGGCGATGTCACTGCAATAGGGCGGCCCGAGGACGGTGGTGAAGCAGAGCCGGTCGCCGCCCACCAGGATCGCGCGCTCCGGATTGCGCGTCCCGAGGGTGACGGTCGCGGGCACGGTGGCGAGCGCCGCCTCGACGATGTCGCGGCCGATCCGCACCCGCCGGCTCTCCGCATCGACCAGCGCCCCGGCGCGACGGAACAGCTCGAGCCCCTCCGGATGATGGATGTTGAGCCCGATGCGCTCCAGGATCTGCAGCGAGGCCTGATGGATCGCCTCGACCTCGTCGGCGGACAGGAGCTCCACCACCGGATAGGAATTGCGCGGCTGGCTCCAGGGCAGCTGGGCGATGGGCGCCCCGCGCCGGTCCGCCCCCGTCCGGCGCGGCCGGAGCCGCGATGCCCTCGATGCGCTCCCGTCCTTGACCGGCATATGCCGCCCCCACCCCGTTCGGGATGACGCTAGAGACGGAGCATGCCCCCTGGCAAGGAGATCGCGTCCTGGAGCGAGCCTGCTCGCCCTACCCTCACCCGACGCTTGGCGCCGACCTCTCCGGCGTTGCGGGAGAGGTGAAATGGACGGTACGGTCACCCACTCTCCGCAGTCCTGATCAGCCGCCCGGCCGCCCCGATACCATCCGGAAGATGCCGGAGAAGTCCGTCTGGCCCTCGCCGGCCGCAGCGAACAGGCCGTAGAGCGCCGCGGCCTCGGCGCCGAGCGGCGTGGCGACGCCTGCGGCGATCGCCGCCTCCTGTGCGAGGCGCAGGTCCTTCAGCATCATCGCCGCGGTGAAGCCCGGCCGGTAGTCGCGGTTGGCCGGGCTCGACGGCACCGGCCCGGGCACCGGACAGTAGCTGGTGAGCGACCAGCACTGGCCGCTCGCCTGCGAGGCAATGTCGAACAGCTTCTGCCGCTCGAGGCCGAGCGCGTCGGCGAGGGCGAAGGCCTCGCTGACCGCGATCATCGAGACGCCGAGGATCATGTTGTTGCAGATCTTCGCCGCCTGGCCGGTGCCGGCGCCGCCGGCATGGACGATCGTCTTGCCCATGGCTTCCAGGAAGGGCCTGGCGCGCGCGAAGGCCGCCTCCGTGCCGCCGACCATGAAGGTGAGCCGCGCCCCTTCCGCCCCGGCGACGCCGCCGGACATGGGCGCATCGACGAAATCCACGCCGGCGTGATCCGCCGCCGCGTGCACGTCGCGGGCCGTGGCCACGTCGATGGTCGAGCAGTCGATGAACAGCGTGCCGGGCTTCGCCGCGGCGAGGAGACCCGCCTCGCCGAGATAGACGGATCGCACATGCGGGCCGGCCGGCAGGACCGTGATCACCGCCTCCGTCCCGGCCAGCACCTCCGGCGCGGCCGTCGCGCGGGTCGCCCCGGCCGCGACCGCCGCATCGAGCGCGGCGGCGGAGAGGTCGAAAGCGGCGGCTCCGTGCCCGGCCCGGAGCAGGTTGCCCAGCATCGGCCCGCCCATGTTGCCGAGCCCGATGAAGCCGATCCTCGCCATCTCGTCTCCCTCCACGCGCCGCGCAACGCTCAGTCGAAGGTGAGCTCGCCCTCCGGCAACGGCGCGAAAAAGGCCGCCACCTGGTCCGCCGTGACGGCTTCCAAGGTCTCCGGCCGCCAGCGCGGCCGGTTGTCCTTGTCGATCACCACCGCGCGCACGCCTTCGAAGAAATCATGGCCCCGCATGAAGCGGCAGGCCAGCCGGTATTCGAGCCGCATGCAGTCCTCGAAGCCGAGCCGCGCGCCCGCGCGCAGCTGGCGCAGCGTGACCTTCAGGCTGGTCGGCGACTTGCTGCGCAGGGCAACCGCCGTCTTCCGCCCGAACGGGGTGTCGCTCCGGTCCAGCGCGGCCAGGATCGCTTCGACGCTCTCCTCGGCGAAGCTGCGGTCGATCTCGTCGCGGATTCCCGCCAGCCAGCTCTCCGGGACGGGCTCGGCGAAGGCGGCGAGCGTCGCGGAGACGCCGCCTGCATCGGTCGCCTTGCACAGGGGCTCGACGAGATCCGGCAGGCGCGCCGAGCGGATCTCCACGTCGGCGATCCCGGCGTACCGGCAATCCGCCGCCTGCAGGCGATGTCCCGTCAGCCCCAGGAACGTCCCGATCCGCCCGGGCAGGCGCGGCAGGAAGAACGTGCCGCCGACATCGGGGAACAGGCCGATGCCGGTCTCCGGCATGGCGAAGACGGTCCGCTCGGTCGCCACCCGATGCGAGCCGTGAATCGAGACGCCGACGCCGCCGCCCATGACGATGCCGTCCATCAGCGCGACATAGGGCTTCGGGAAACGCTTGATGGCGGCGTTGAGGCGGTATTCGTCGCGGTAGAAGTCGAAGCGTTCGCGGCCGCCGGCCTGGCGGTCGTCGTAGAGGGCGCGCACGTCGCCGCCCGCGCAGAATGCCCGGTCGCCCGCCCCGGCGATGACGACGAGCTTCACCGCGTCGTCGCGCGCCCAGAGGGCGAGCTGACCGTGCAGCGCCAGGCACATCTCCCGGGTGAGCGCGTTGAGCGCCCGCGGGCGGTTGAGGGTGACGAGCCCGGCATGGCCGCGACGCTCGATCAGCAGCTCGCTGGTCACGTCTTCTTCTCTCCCTGGATGCGAGCAGGCGTTCTGCGCCGGCCCGGCGCCGCAGCCTCGCCGTCCTGCGCATCGCGCCCGCGGCGCCCGCCATCCGCCTCGAGGATGCCGCGCAGCTCCCTGGCCAGCAGCTCGAACTCGCCGCGCCGGGCGGTGCCGCGCCGCCACACCAGGGAGATGCGGCGCGACGGCGAATCGTCGTCGACATCCAGCACGGTGAGGCGCGTGCCGCGCAGGATCCCGGCGTCGATCGCGAGCTTCGGCAGCAGGGTGACGCCGAGCCCGTTCTCCACCATCTGGACCAGCGTGTAGAGGCTGGTCGCGCCGAACGCGTCGATCTGGCCGCGATCGGCCAGGCGGCAGGCGGCGAGCGCGTGCTCGCGCAGGCAATGCCCGTCGCGCAGCAGCAGAAGATTGCCGCCTTCGAGCCGCGCCGGCGCGACGCCGTCGAGGCCGGCCCAGGGATGGTCCTTGGGCACCACCAGGCTGAACGGATCCTCCACCAGATCGGCGAATTCGGCGTCGTGGATGTCGTAGGGCAGCGCAATGAGGGCGAGGTCGAGCTCGCCCCGGCGCAGCTGCTCGAGCAGCCGTTCGGTCAGGTCCTCGGTCAGATAGAGCCGGAGCTTCGGATAGCGCCGCCGCAAGGCCGGCAGGCAGCGCGGCAGCAGGAAGGGGCCGATCGTCGGGATGACGCCGAGCCGCAACGGGCCCGAGAGCGGCTCCCGGCTCACCCGCGCGGCCTCCACCAGGTCGTCGGCGCGGCGCAGGATGTCCTCGGCGCGCTCGACGATCGCCTGGCCGAGGGGAGTCACGACGACCCGCCGGCGGGTGCGGTCGACCAGCGTCGCCTGCAGCAGGTCCTCGAGCTCCTTGATGCTGGCGCTGAGCGTCGACTGGGTGACGTGGCAGGCCTGCGCCGCCCGGCCGAAATGGCGCTGGCGCGCCAGCTCCACGAGGTGGCGCAGCTGCCGCAGGGTCGGCGGATTATTCATCGTCGTTTCCGATCATCGTGATCAGTTTAATCTGTTGGATCGATGATCGCCAAGCCCTTATCTAGGGGTTGCACCGCAAATCCACCAACCCTGGAGACCACACACATGCTTACTGTTGGCGACAAGTTTCCCTCCTTCTCCGTCAAGGGCGTCGTGTCCACCGATCCGGGCAAGGCCTTCGTCGACGTGACCGACCAGTCCGACTCCGGCAAGTGGAAGGTCGTGTTCTTCTGGCCGAAGGACTTCACCTTCGTCTGCCCGACCGAGATCGCCGCGTTCGGCAAGCTCAACGGCGAGTTCCAGGACCGCGACACGGTCGTCTACGGCGCGTCCACCGACAGCGAGTTCGTGCATCTCGCCTGGCGCCGCGACCACGAGGACCTCCGCGACCTGCCGTTCACCATGCTCTCGGACCTGAAGCGCGAGCTGTCCACGGCGCTCGGCATCCTCGACAAGAGCGAAGGCGTGTGCCTGCGCGCCACCTTCATCGTCGATCCCGACGGCGTCATCCGCTTCGTCTCCGTCAACGACCTGTCCGTCGGCCGGAACCCGCAGGAGGTCCTGCGCGTCCTCGACGCCCTGCAGACGGACGAGCTCTGCCCGTGCAACTGGCAGAAGGGCGACGCGGTGCTGAAGGTCGCCTGAGTTGGTGGATGGCCCGGATCCGAAGCCCCGGAGCGATCGTTCCGGGGTGGAGGGTCCGGGTCGCCGCCCGCCGGGCCTCTTCCGCCGATCGAGACGCCTCACGCCCATCAGGAGACGAAGATGTCACTGGAAACGCTCAAGGAACGGCTCCCCGAATACGCCAAGGACCTGAAGCTCAACCTGTCGAGCCTGGCGAACGAGCCGGCGCTGACGGAGCAGCAGCGGGCCGGCACCTTCGTGGCCGCCGCCCTCGCCGCGCGCAACAAGGAGGTCACCTTCGAGCTGGTGGCCGAGTTCGCGCCGAAGCTGTCGCCGGAGGCGCTGACCGCCGCGAAGGCCGCCGCCGCCATCATGGCGATGAACAACATCTATTACCGCTTCACCCATCTGGTGTCGGCGCCCGACTACAAGACCATGCCGGCGAAGCTGCGGATGAACGTCATCGGCCGGCCCGGGGTCGACAAGGTCGATTTCGAGCTGTGGTCGTTCGCTGTCTCCGCCATCAACGGCTGCGGCGCGTGCATGGACAGCCACGAGCGGGAGGTCCGCAAGGGGGGGCTTACCGCGGAGGCGGTCCAGGCGGCGGTGCGCATCGCCGCGGTCGTCCATGCCGTCGCCGCGACGCTCGACGGCGAGAACGCGCTCGGGGGCTCGGCGCTCGCGCCGGCTGCCTGACCTCCTCGGCCGATCTGTTTCACCAGCGGCTGCCGGGCTTCCTGCCCGGCAGCCGTTTCTTTGGCTACAGCAAGGGCGAGAGAAGCCGCGCCACCGAATCGCGGAATCTGAGGGCGGCGCTGCGCCTGCGGTACTCGGCCCCGTCGAAGGCGCGGCAATGCAGCAGGTCCCGCTCGAAATCGCGCTCGAGCTCCGCCGCAAGGCGCTCGCTGTAGAGCACGGCGTTGAGCTCGTAATTGATGCTGAAGCTGCGGATATCCATGTTGGCCGAACCGACCGAACAGATCTCCGAATCGATGCTGATCGTCTTGGCGTGAAGATAGCCCTTCTCGTAGAGGAAGACCTTCACGCCGGCGTCCTCGATATCCGCGATGAAGGTGTTGGCCGCCCAGCCGGCGACGACGTCGCTCGGGCCCGGCGCGCTCAGCATCACCTTGACCTCGACGCCGGCCAGGGCGGCCGTGCTCAGCGCTTCCGCGATCGTCGCGTCGAGGATGAAGTACGGGGACTGCAGGAAGACGTGGCGCCGCGCCATTGCGATCATGGCGAAATAGAGCTGCCGAATGGCGGCCCATTCCGAATCGGGACCGGAGGTCAGGATCTGGACGGGCACCTCCTCTCCGCCGGGCGCGACGGAGCCCGCCGGGAAATAGCGCTCGGAAAACAGGTCCTGCCGTGCGGCGTTGTACCAATCCACCATGAACACCGACTGCAGCAGCGCCGCTCCTTCCCCGACGATGCGCAGCTGAGTGTCGCGCCAGGAAGCGTATCCTCTCCCGCCATCGACGTGCTCCTGTCCGATGTTCATGCCCCCGGTGTAGCCGATCCTCCCGTCGATCACGGTGATCTTGCGGTGGTTCCGGTAGCCGATCGTGTGAAGACGATACAGCGGTGAGGTGGGCACCATCTGGATTCCCGCCGACGTCATTTCCGCGAGATAGCGGCGGGACAGGCCGACGCGCGAGCCCAGGGCGTCATAGAGCAGCCGCACCTCGACGCCGGCGGCGGCCCGTTCGGCAAGAACCTCCTTCAGCTCCGCCGTGAAGCTGTCGGCACGCCAGATGAAATACTGAAGATGGATGGAGTGCCGCGCCGCCTTCATGTCCTCGATCAGGCGCGGATAGAACGCGGCCGCATCCTGCAGGATCTCGACGCGGTTGCGCGTCGTGAGCGCGGATCGGGAATTCCGCCTGACGAGCATCATCAGCTTTCGCTGACTCGCCTCGCCGCCGGCCAGACGGGCGATCGTCCCATCCTGCCCGGATCGGATGCGCGACAACACGGGAACGAGATGCCCCTCCAAATCCTGCCGGAGAAGCTTGCTTTCCCGGCTGAACCACTTTCGGGGCCTGCCGAACAGGAAATAGGCCAGGACACCGACGCCGGGCGCGAAGAGGAAGGCGAGCATCCACGCCAGCGTCGCCTGCGGCCGACGGTTCTCCGAGATCAGGAAGATGCCGGTGCCGAGCGCATAGGCCGTCACTGCTGTGGTGAGGATCGTCCCGATATGGTCCACGCGGGTCTCCTCTCCTCCAGGGCGTGACGATCCGGGCGGCCCGCCGGAGACGGCATGCATCAGGGAGGTTAGGTCCCCGGATGCCGGACGCCAACCGGACGCGACCGGACGCTTCCGCCCGCCGGGCAGGGGATCGTGCCGGAGCAGATGCAAATGCGAGTTATTATTATTTGCATTGCAAGCTGCCCGCGGAT
>DAIMFL010000018.1:0-36219 GCA_036724615.1 Alphaproteobacteria bacterium
CCCTGCGGTCGGCGGCGCTGCGCCCCGCCGGGCCCGGCGCTTCGGCCCCGCCGTCGCGCTTCTCGGCCCGCTTCTCCGCGTTGCGGTCGCGGCGCTGGTCGAGCAGCAGGCGGCGATAGTCGTCCATGTCGCCGTCGAACGGCCGGCACGTGCCGCCGTGAACCAACCAGAGGCGATCTGCGGTGAGCTCGATGAGGTGCGGGTCGTGGCTGATCAGCACGACCGCGCCCTCATAGGCGTTGAGCGCCTGCACCAGTGCCTCGCGCGCGTCGATGTCGAGATGGTTGGTCGGCTCGTCCAGCAGGATGATATGGGGCGCCTCCCGGCACATCAGCGCGAACAGCAGCCGCGCCTTCTCCCCGCCGGACAGCGCGCCGCACTTGGTGAGCGCGCGCTCCTGCGAGAAGCCGAACCGGCCGAGATGGGCGCGCCGCTTCTGATCGTTGGCGAGCGGCATGACGCGCTCCAGCGTGGCGAGCGGCGTGGCGTCGAGGTCGAGCTCGTCCTGCTGATGCTGCGCGAAATAGCCGACCTTGAGCTTGCCGGAGCGGCGCAGCGCCCCGCTCATCGGCGCGAGCTTGCCCGCGAGGAGCTTCACCAGGGTGGACTTGCCGTTGCCGTTGGCGCCCAGCAGCGCGATCCGGTCGTCCATGTCGATCCTGAGGTCGAGGCCGCGCAGGACCGGCCTGCCGGGCTCGTATCCGACCGACACCTCGTCGAGCGTGACCAGGGGCGGGGCGAGCTCGTCGGGCTGCGGGAACTCGAACTTCAGCGACCACTCGTCGTCGGCATCGACGACGATGGGCTCCATCCGCGCGATCGCCTTCAGCCGCGACTGGGCCTGCCGCGCCTTGCTGGCCTTGTAGCGGAAGCGGTCGACGAAGGCCTGCATGTGCCGGCGCTGCGCGTCCTGCCGGGCGGCCTGGGCCGCCAGGTTCGCCAGCCGCTCGGCCCGCGTCCTCTCGAACCGGTCATAGCCCCCGGCATAGACGGTGAGCTTGCCGCGATCGAGATGCACGATCTTGTCGACGACCTTGTTGAGCAGGTCGCGGTCGTGGCTGACGATGAGCACGGTGCGCGGATAGGTCTTGAGGAAGCTCTCGAGCCACAGCGTCGCTTCGAGGTCGAGATGGTTGGTCGGCTCGTCGAGCAGCAGCAGGTCGGGCTCCGAGAACAGCACCCCGGCGAGCGCCACGCGCATGCGCCAGCCGCCGGAGAAGTCGGAGCAGGGGCGCTGCTGCGCCTCGGCGTCGAAGCCGAGCCCGGCCAGGATGGTGGCGGCGCGCGCCGGCGCGGTATGCGCGTGGATGTCGGCGAGCCGGGTGTGGATCTCGGCGATGCGGTGCGGATCGGTCGCGTGCTCCGCCTCGGCCAACAGTGCGCTGCGCTCCACGTCGGCGGCGAGCACGGTGTCGAGCAGGCTCTCCGGCCCGTCCGGCGCCTCCTGCGCCACCATGCCGATGCGGGTGTTCCTCGGCAGGTCGATGCTGCCCGACTCGCCGTGCAGCTCCCCGGCGATGATCTTGAGCAGGGTCGACTTGCCGGTGCCGTTGCGCCCGACCAGCCCGGCATGGTGCCCGGCCGGCAGGGCGAGCGAGGCGCGGTCGAGCAGGACCCGCCCGGCGATCCGGTAGGTGAGGTCGGAAATCTGGAGCATGGCGGGGGGTGATAGCACGGGCGGGCGGGGCGGAGAAAGCCGCCCGGTCGCAAGCTCCCTCGGCCGGCCCGGGTTGAACCCGGTGCGGCGGGCGGCTATAACCCCGCGACTTTTACCCGGGGGAAGGAGGCAAAAAAGCAATGGCCGTTGAGCGCACCCTGTCGATCATCAAGCCGGACGCCACGCGCCGGAATCTGACCGGCAAGATCAATGCGAAGTTCGAAGAGGCGGGTTTGCGGATCGTCGCGCAGAAGCGGATGCGCCTGAGCCGCGAGCAGGCCGAGAAGTTCTACGCCGTCCACGCGGAGCGGGCGTTCTTCAACGACCTCTGCACCTTCATGACCAGCGGCCCGGTGGTCGTCCAGGTCCTGGAAGGCGAGAACGCCATCGCGCGCAATCGGGAGATCATGGGCGCCACGAACCCCGCGAAGGCGGACAAGGGCACCATCCGCGCCGAGTTCGCGGAATCGATCGAGGCGAACTCGGTGCATGGCTCGGACGCGCCGGAGACGGCCCGGACCGAGATCGGGTTCTTCTTCAGCGAGGTCGAGATCGTCGGCTGATCTGGAGGCGCAGTCTGCGGAAGGCGACGGCCCCGTCGCCATCGACGTCCCCCTCCCGCCGGGGAGGGGGACGGAGGCCGCCTGGCTAGGCGACGAACAGGGCCAGCAGGATGAGCACCACGGCCGCGCCGACGACGGTCGCTCCCATCAGCTTGCAGAAACCCAGCCAGGTCTCGCGGTGTTCACGTTCCATGTCGTGCATCGCCATTCAGCCCACTCCCACTCGGTCGCTCCGGTTCTGCCGATCCGCCCGATAGCAGGCGCGGCGGGCGAAGTCTAGTCAAGGGCGCCGGCGACTCGCAACCCGCCTGGCGGTGGCGAGGCCTCAGAAGTCGAACAGGTCCGACAGGAACGATTCCCGCTTCTTCCGGTACGGGCGGTCTCCGTATCCCTTGTCGCGATGCCGCTCGTCGTAGCGGTCATGGTCGCGATGACGATCTCCCCCGGCACGCGGCGGCTCGGCGCCGAGCGACCGCTCGATGATCTTGTCGAGCTCGCCACGGTCCAGCCAGACCCCGCGGCACTTGGGGCAGTAGTCGATTTCCGTGCCCTGGCGCTCCGTCATCACCAGGTCGACGTCACAGACCGGACATTTCATTCGCAGCCTCCTTCCTTCGATGCGACGGACCCGCGCCGAACGCACCAGGCGTGCGGCCGATCCGGGACCCTGGGGGAGATAGGGAGCGAACGCCGCTTTTGAAAGGGCTTTCGGGCCAATGGGATGTCGGATCCGCGCTCAGCCGGCAGGGTTGAGAAGGGGTTCCTCCGGGCTCTGCGCGCCGCTGACGACCGTCCGCTCGTCCTCGACCCGCACCCGACCCTCGGCGATCAGCCGCAAGGCGAGAGGGTAGAGCCGGTGCTCCTGCTCCAGGACGCGGGCGGCGAGGCTCGTCTCCGTATCCTCCGGCCGCACCGGCACGACCGCCTGGGCAATGATCGGCCCGGTGTCCATGTCCGGCCGGACGAAATGCACCGTGCATCCCGTGAACCGCACGCCGGCTTCCAGGGCGCGCGCATGGGTATCGAGCCCCGGGAAGGCCGGCAGCAAGGAAGGGTGGATGTTGATCATGCGGTGGCGCCAGGCGGCGACGAACTCGTCGGTGAGCAGGCGCATGAACCCGGCGAGGCAGATCAGCTCGACGCCGGCGGACCGGAGCTCGCGGTCCATGGCGCGGTCGAACGAGGCGCGGTCGGGAAACGCGCGGTGCGGCACGACCTTCGTCGGAATGCCGGCCTGCGCGGCATAGCCGAGCCCGGCCGCATCGGCATTGTTCGACAGGACGAGGACGATCTCGGCGGGCGCGCCGGGCGCGCTGCAGGACCGGATGAGCGCCTGCATGTTACTGCCGCGGCCGGATATGAGGATGCCGACCTTCAGCCGGCCCACGACTCCGTCCCCGCCACGACCGTCCCGGCCATGCCGGCCCGCCGGGGCACGATACGGCCGATCCGATGCACCGTCTCTCCGGCGGCGGTGAGCTCGGCCGCCACCTGGTCGACCTCCGCCTCCGCCACGACCGCGGCCATGCCGATGCCGCAGTTGAAGGTGCGCGCCATCTCCGGCGCGGCGACGCCGCCGGCCCGCATGAGCCAGCCGAAGACGGGCGGCAGGGCCCAGGATCCGGCGTCGATCTCCGCCGCCACGGAGTCCGGAATGACCCGGGGAATGTTTTCAGTGAGCCCGCCGCCGGTGATGTGGGCGAGCGCCTTCAACCGGCCCTCCCGCGCAGGCGCGAGGCAGCTCTTCACGTAGATGCGCGTCGGCGTCAGCAGCGCCTCGGCCAGGCTCCGGCCGCTATCGAAGGGGGCCGGCGCGGCGTAGGAGAGGCGCGCGTCGGCGACGATGCGGCGGACCAGGGAGTAGCCGTTGGAATGCACCCCGCTCGAGGTGAGGCCGAGGACGACATCCCCGGGCGCCACCTGCGCGCCGGTCACCAGCCGGTCGCGCTCGACGATGCCGACCGAGAATCCGGCCAGGTCGTAATCGTCCTTGGCGTACATGCCGGGCATCTCGGCCGTCTCGCCGCCGATCAGGGCGCAGCCGGCCTCCCGGCAGCCGGCGGCGATGCCGCCGACGATCGCGGTGCCCGCCGCCACGTCGAGTCGGCCCGTGGCGAAATAGTCCAGGAAAAACAGCGGCTCCGCGCCCTGGACCACGAGGTCGTTCACGCACATGGCGACGAGGTCGATGCCGACCGTGTCGTGACGGCCGGCTTCGATCGCGACCTTGAGCTTGGTGCCGACCCCATCGGTGGTGGCGACGAGCAGCGGGTCGCGATAGCCGAGGGCGGCGAGATCGAACAGGGCGCCGAAGCCGCCCAGCCCGGCATCGGCGCCCGGCCGCCGCGTGGCCTTGGCCAGCGGCTTGATCGCCTCGACCAGCGCGGCGCCGGCATCGATGTCGACGCCGGCGTCCTTGTAGCTTCGGCCGTTTATGGCATCCTCCGGACGGATGGGGTATAAGGCGCGGCGGCCGGAAAAATACTTGATCCGGGACGGTTTGCAATGGGCCTGCCAGGCATGCGCCTCCATCGGGGCGCGATCCTTCTCCTTCTCGTTCTGATCGGCGCCCAGATCTCGGGGCCGCTGCCGGCGCGCGCCCAGGCGCAGGCCGACGAGGCCTTCACCGTGCGCGGCATAGAGGTCGACGTCACCGCGGAGAGCGCCGCGGCGGCGCGCGACCGGGCCTTGCTCGAGGCCCAGCGCAAGGCCTTCGACCAGCTGCTGCAGAGCCTGGCCAGCCCCGCCGACGTGGCGGCCCTGCCGCCGCTCGGCGACGATGCGATCTCCGACATGGTGCTGGATTTCGAGGTTCTGTCGGAGCAGACCTCCAGCGTCCGCTATATCGGCGAATTCGCGTTCCGCTTCCAGCCCGAGCCGGTGCGGCAGTACCTGGAGCAGAGCGGCACCAGCTATGCGGTGCGCTCCAGCCGTCCCGCCCTCGTTCTGCCGGTCCTGACCACTGACGGCTCCAGCCTGTTGTGGGGCGAGGGCAATGCCTGGCTGGACACCTGGTCCCGCACCCCGGTCAGCGGCACGCTGGTGCCGATCGCGGTGCCGCTCGGCGATCTCGAAGACATCGCCACCATCGACGCGGACAATGCGCTGAACGGCGACAGCGGCGCGCTCCAGGCGATGTCGCAGCGCTACGGCGCCGGCGAGGTGATCGTCGCCGAAGCGACGCCATCGGTCGACGAGGCGACCGGCGAAGCGCGGCTCGCTCTCTCGGCGAAGCGCTACGGTCCGGGCGGGCTCGCCGGCGAGATGCGCGACGAGCTGAGCGGCCAGGACGGCGCGGCGGGGCTGCCCGCGCTCTATGCGGAAGCGGCGCGGCGCGTCTCCGGCTTCGTCCAGGCGGAGTGGAAGCAGGAGAACCTGGTGAGCTCGACCGTCGAGCAGCATCTCGACGTTGCCGTTCCGTTGACGAGCCTCGAGGAATGGGTCGAGCTGCGCCGCCGGCTGGCGGACGTCACCGTGGTGCGGCGGGCCGATCTGCTCTCCCTGTCGCGCGACGAGGCGCGGCTCGACCTCGTGTTCATCGGCGACCAGGCGCAGCTGTCGCGCGCCCTGGCGCGCCGGAGCCTGGTGCTCGGCCAGGTGGCGGTGACTCCGCAGCCGGCGCCGGCGCCCGCCCCGCAGACGACGGGCTCGGTCACGGTCTATCCGGAGGCGGCGGTTCCGCCGAGCGTGCCCGCCATGCCGCGCTGGGAGCTGCGCATGTCGGGGTCCTCCATGCCCGCGGCGGCGCCCTCGGGTCAGCCGGCGCCGGTCGTCGAGTGATCCGCACCTATCTTTTTCCTGCGCTCCCCAACCTCATCAGCATGGGACGGCTGCTGGCGGTCCCGGTCGCGGTGTGGCTCATCCTTTCGGATCGGCCGACCGCGGCGTTCTGGCTGTTCATCGGGGCCGGCATCTCGGACGGGGTCGACGGCTATCTCGCCCGGCGCTTCAGCCTGCGCACGGCGATCGGCAGCTATCTCGATCCGATTGCCGACAAGGCCCTGCTGGTCAGCGTCTACGTGACCCTGGGCGCGCGCGGCCATCTGGAGACCTGGCTGGTCATCCTCGTCGTCTCCCGCGACGTGCTGATCGTCGGCGGGGCCATCTTCTATCGGATGGTCGCGGGCAAGCTCGCCATGCATCCGCTGTTCATCAGCAAGCTCAACACCGTCGCGCAGATCGCGCTGGTCGGCCTGGTCCTGGGCGAGCTCGGTCTCGGCCTCGCCTACCGGCCGCTCACCGATCTGGTGACCGACATCGTCGGTGCGACGACCCTGTTGTCGGGCGCCGCCTATCTCTCCATCTGGGGCTGGCGCATCGCCCGCATGGAGGACGGCGCATGACGGCGGGGCGGCAGCTGCGGTTCTGGCTCATCGGCGCGATCCTCTTCGTCGTCGCGCTCTATCTGCTGGGCGGGATTCTCGCGCCCTTCGTGGCGGGGATGGGCGTGGCGTATTTCCTCGATCCGACCTGCGACCGTCTGGAGCGCGCCGGGCTGTCGCGCACCCTCGCCACCACCGTCGTGACGGTGATCTTCGGCATACTGGTCGTGGCCGCCCTGGTGCTGATCGTCCCGATGCTGCTCGACCAGATCGGCGAGCTGCTGGAGTGGCTGCCGCGCTATCTCGACACGCTGGTCGCGGCGATCCGGCCGCTCGTCCGGGAGCTGATGGAGAACCTGAACGTCCAGGGCACGGGCCAGCTTAAGCAGGCGGTGTCGGAGCAGGCCGGGCCGATCGTCGGCTGGGTCGGCGGGGCGGTCGCCGGGGTGGTGACCGGAAGCCTGGCGCTCGCCAATATCCTGTCGCTCGTGTTCATCACCCCGGTCGTCGCCTTCTACCTGCTGCGCGACTGGGACAGGCTGGTGGCGTGGATCGATTCCTGCCTGCCGCGCGACCATGCCGAGGTGATCCGCGACCAGGCCCGCAAGATCGACCATACGCTCGCCGGCTGGGTGCGCGGCCAGGCCACGGTCTGCCTGCTGCTGGCGGCCTATTACAGCATCGGCCTGACGGTGATCGGCCTCAAGTTCGGCCTGGCGATCGGCCTGCTGACCGGGGCGCTGTCCTTCATCCCCTATGTCGGGACGATCACGGGATTCGTTCTCAGCATGGCCGTCGCCCTGTCGCAATACGCCGACTGGGGGCCCGTCGTCGGCGTCGCCGCCTTCTACATCGTCGGCCAGATGATCGAAGGCAATTTCCTGACGCCGCTTCTCGTCGGCGACCGGGTCGGCCTCCATCCTGTCTGGGTCATCTTCGCGCTGCTCGCGGGCGGCGCGCTCTTCGGTTTCGTCGGGGTGCTGCTCGCCGTCCCGGTCGCGGCGGTGATCGGTGTGGTCGCGCGCTTCGCGCTCGGCCAGTACCTGCAGAGCCGCTATTACCGCTCGGTCGAGGCGCCGCCGGGCCCGGTCTTGCGGTCGGGGGGCGACGACCTGCCGCCGCCGATCGCCTGAGCGGCCGCCTCCGGTGCCGACGCAGCTGACCCTCGACCTCGGCCACCGCCCGGCCTCGGGGCGTGAGGATTTCCTGGTCGCCCCCTGCAATGCCGCGGCGGTGGGCTGGATCGACCGCTGGCCGGACTGGCCGGGGAACGGGCTGGCGATCTTCGGCCCCGCCGGCTGCGGCAAGACCCATCTCGCCGAAGTCTGGCGCGTGCGAAGCGGCGCGATCCGGCTGGCCCCGGCGGCGCTTACCGGGGCCGAGCCGCCGCAGCTTCTGGGAGCCGCGACGGCCTGGGTCATCGATGGGCTCTACGGCGAGCCCGGCGCCCGGCCCGACGAGCGGCGCCTGCTTCACCTCTACAATCTGCTGCGGGAGCGCGGCGGACATCTGCTGCTGCTCGCGCGCGAGGCGCCGGCGCGCTGGCCGGTCACGCTGCCCGACCTGAAGTCCCGGGTCGGCGCGCTGCCGGCCGTGGAGATCGGCCCGCCGGACGATGCGCTCCTCGCAGCCGTCATGGTGAAGCTCTTCGCCGACCGGCAGCTCGCCGTCGGCGTCGACGTCGTCCAGTATGTGGCGGCGCGCATGGAACGCTCGTTCGAGGCGGTGCGCCGGATCGTCGCCGCGCTGGACCGCGAGGCCCTGGCGGCGCGCAAGCGCATCGCGCTGCCGCTGGCCAGGGAGGTTCTCCGGCGCGAGTTTCCCGACACGGCCGATCTGTTCGACAGCGGGAAGACCGAAGAGCAGGAGTAGGGGAGGATCATGGATCTCGGTATTGCAGGACGGACGGCGATCGTCTGCGCGGCGAGCAAGGGCCTGGGCAAGGGCTGCGCCATGTCGCTCGGCCGGGCCGGCGTCGAGCTCACCATCGTGGCGCGCACCGCCTCGGCGCTGGAGGCCGCGGCCGAGGAGATCCGGAAGGAGACCGGCGCGAAGGTGACGGCGGTGGCCGCCGACATCACCACGCCGGACGGGCGCGCCGCGGCGCTCGCCGCCTGCCCGCAACCGGACATCCTGGTGAACAACGCAGGCGGGCCGCCCACGGGCGATTTCCGCGACTGGTCGCGCGAGGACTGGATCAGGGCGCTCGACGCCAACATGCTGACCGCGATCGAGCTCATCAAGGCGACGGTCGACGGCATGATCGGCCGGCGCTTCGGCCGCATCGTCAACATCACCTCGAGCGCGGTGAAGGCGCCGATCGCCTCGATCGGACTGTCGAACGGCGCGCGGGCGGGGCTCACCGGCTTCTGCGCAGGACTCGCCCGGCAGACCGTGCGGCACAACGTGACCATCAACGGCCTGCTGCCCGGCTCCTTCGCGACCGACCGGCTGCGCAGCAACTTCGCCGAAGGCGCGCGGAAGGCAGGCATGGAGTTCGACGCCTACTGGAACGCGCGCGCCGCCGAGAACCCGGCCGGCCGGTTCGGCGACCCGGCGGAGTTCGGCGACGCCTGCGCCTATCTCTGCAGCGCGCAGGCCGGATACATCACCGGACAGAACCTCCTCATCGACGGCGGCGAGTATCCGGGAACGTTGTGAGGGGCAGATTGAAGTTGGTAGGCGTCTATTCCTATAATGTCATTGCCGGGCCCTCATCCCGAGCTTGTCGAGGGAGACCCGGCAATCCATTGAGCGGCTCGCGCTGGCGGTGGGATGGATGCGCGGATCAAGTCCGCGCATGACAACGAGTGGGATGGCGGGGCAAAAGCGGACTTCGCCAGCGCAAGGACAACCGATATGACCAGTCCGATCGTCTACGGCGCGCGCTACAGCACTTATACGCGCAGCGTCCTGCTCACGCTCGAGGAGAAGAGCGTTCCCTACCGGCTCGAGGAGATCGACATTTTTCGCGGCGGCGTCCCGGCCGGCTATCTGGAGCGTCAGCCCTTCGGGCGCATTCCCGCCTTGGAGCATGACGGGTTCCGGCTCTACGAGACCGCGGCCATTATGCGCTACGTCGACGAGGCGTTCGCCGGGCCGTCGCTGCAGCCGCCCGATGCGCGCGGGCGTGCCCGCATGATGCAGGTGATCGGCATTCTCGACAGCTATGCCTATCGCGCCATGGTCTGGGACATCTTCGTCGAGTGCCGCGACCGGCCGGACGGCCGACCGCCCGACGAGGAGAGAATCGGCCGCGGCGTGTCGATGTCACGGACCTGCCTGAGGGCGATCGCCGGGCTGATGGGGGACGCTCCCTATCTCGCCGGCCCCGCCCTGACCCTGGCGGATCTGCACGCCGCGCCGATCGTCGGCTATCTGCGGCTCACCGCCGAAGGCAGCCAGCTCATCACCGCGGAGCCGGCGCTCGAAACCTGGTGGGCGGCCATGTCCCAGCGCCGCAGCATGGCGGCGACACGGTCTCCCCTGGAGCCGGCGCTCCTGGAGCGGGCGTGAGCGCGGGGCGAGGGCTGCGGCGCCCGCGCCTTGACCGGGTCCACGCCGATGTCGCGCAGCAGGTGCTCGTCCAGCCGGGCCAGGCTGTCGGGCTCGTGCCCGGAGGGCCAGGTCTCGTCGCGGCCGAGGCGGGCGGCCACGACGGCCGGGTGAATCGAAAGATGGCGCGCTGTCAACCACATCGTCGCCTCCATCCGAAGATTGCCTCGGGCAGAGTCGTACCAGAACGGCAGAGGGCGGCAGTGATGCAGTTCACAAAGGAAAATGCCCCTGGGTTATCCTGCGGTTAACCGGGAATCGGGAAGCTGTTTCCGATAGCATCTCCGGCCCGGCACAACTGACGGATGGCGCGCGTGAGCCCCATAGTGAAGCTGATCCGCCCGCATCAGTGGGTGAAGAACGCCTTCGTGGCCGCGCCGCTGTTCTTCACGCCGGAGGCGGTGAACGGGGCGAGCATCGCCATGGTCGCCGCCGGCATCGCCTGCTTCTGCGTGCTGTCGAGCGGCGTCTACATTCTCAACGACTACCTGGATCGGGAGGCGGACCGCCGGCACCCGGTGAAATGCAAGCGTCCGCTCGCCGCCGGTACGGTGGCCGTGCCCGCGGCGATGACGCTCCTGGCGATGCTGGTCGGGGGAGGCCTCCTCGGCGCGTTTCTCCTCGACACGAAGTTCGGGGTGATTGCGCTCATTTACCTTGGGCTCAACGTCGCCTATTCCACGGTGCTGAAGCGCGCCTCCATCATCGACGTGCTGCTGATCGCGCTCGGCTTCGTGCTGCGCGTCTATGCCGGCGGCGCGCTCATCGACGTGGCGCCGTCGGTCTGGATCATCTCCTGCACCATGCTGCTCGCCCTGTTTATCGCCCTGGCCAAGCGGCGCGACGACCTGGTGAAGGGCCTCGGCAACGAGCATCGCGAGAGCCTCGCCGGCTATTCGAAGGAGTTCCTCGACACGGCGATCGCGGTCGTGCTCGCCGCGCTGCTGGTGTCCTATCTGCTCTACACGACGGAGCCGGAGAACCGCGCCCGTTTCGGCACGGACCAGCTCTACATCACGGCGCCCTTCGTCATCGCCGGCGTGCTGCGCTATCTGCAGATCACCCTGGTCGAGGAGCGGTCGGGGGCGCCGACCCGGGTCGTGCTGACCGACGCCTTCCTGCGCTACGCGGTGCTCGGCTGGATCGCCGCCTTCGGCGTGCTGATCTATGGCTAGGCGGCGGGGACGGGGCAGCGATGGCCACGCTCCGCGCGGCTTCGCGCCCGGCCGGCTGCGCCGGCTCGAATATCTGGTCGTTCTCTCCCTGGTGCTGTTCGTGGCGGCGCTGGTCGCCGTCTCGATCTATGCCGGGCTCGACGAGATCGCGGATGCGCTCTCGCGTCTGTCGGTCGGCCTGCTGCTCGGCATGCTCGGCCTGTCGCTGGTGAACTACGCCCTGCGCGCGCTGCGCTGGCATCTCTACGCCGAGCATCTGCGGCTGCGGATTCCCCTGTCGATGAACCTGCTCCATTTCGTCGCGGGCTTCGCCTTGACCACGACGCCCGGCAAGGTGGGCGAGGCGCTGCGGCTCTGGCTCATCGAACGCTGCCACGGCCATCGCTACGAGCGGATCGTGCCGCTGTTCCTCGGCGACCGTGTCGCCGACATGAATGCCGTCATGCTGCTCTGCCTGATCGGCATCGCCGGCTTCCCGGACCAGGTCTGGGCGACGGCGGTCGCCGCCGGCGGCATGCTGCTGCTCAGCCTCTCGCTCGCCTTCCCCCGCCCGCTGATCGCGGCCCTGGCGGGCATCTATGCCGCGGCGGGACGGCGCGGCGCCCGGCTGTTCGCGCGGTTCCGGCAGGCGCTGCGGCAGACCTCGCGGCTCTTCGCCCCCCGGCTCCTCGGCCCGGCCATGCTGCTGTCCGTGGCGGGCTGGCTCGCCGAGGGTTTCGCCTTCCACTGGCTGCTCGCGGCGCTGGACGCGCAGCTCTCGCTGCTCCAGGCGCTCTTCGTGTTCACCTTCGCCATCGTGGTCGGCGCCGTCTCCATGCTGCCGGGCGGGCTCGGCACCGCCGAGGCGACCATGGTGGCGCTGCTGGTCGCTCTGGGCGTCGAGCTCGGCACGGCGGTGGCGGCGACGGCGGTGATCCGGGCGACCACCCTCTGGTTCGGCGTGCTGCTCGGCTTCCTCGCCCTGCCGGCGGCGCTGCGGCTGGCCCGCATGCGCCGGGAGGGCGAGGCGGTGGCGTCGGCATGACGGGCGGGTGGAAACGCCTCGCCCTGACCGGCTGGGGGCGGTCCTCCAGCGCGGCGATGGCGGCGTGCAGGCCGGAGCGGCTGTCCGAGGCGCGCCGCAGGATCGCGCAGGCCGGACGGGAAGGGATCATCGCCTTCGGCGGCGGCCGCAGCTACGGCGACGCTGCGCTCAATACCGGCGGCCGCGCCATGCTGACCCGGCGGCTCGACCGGATCCTCGCCTTCGATCCCGAGACCGGAGATCTGGTGGCCGAGCCAGGCGTCACCTTCGCCGACCTGCTCGAAATCTTCCTGCCGCGCGGCTTCCTGGTGCCGGTGACGCCCGGCACCGCCTTCGCCACGCTCGGCGGCGCGGTGGCGAACGACGTGCACGGCAAGAACCACGACCGGGCCGGCAGCTTCGGCGACCATGTGCAGTGGCTCGATCTCCTGCTGCCGTCGGGCGAGGTGATGCGCATCTCGCCGCGGGAGCGGCCGGAGCTCTTCGCCGCGACGATCGGCGGCCTCGGCCTCACGGGCGTGATCGTCGGCATTGCGCTCCGCCTGATGCGGGTGCCCTCCGCCCATGTGACCGTGCGCGAGCGGCGCATCGCCGATCTCGACGGGTTTCTCGCCGCCTTCGCGGAGCACCGGGCGAGCGCCAGCTATTCCGTAGGATGGATCGACGGGCTGGCGCGCGGGTCGCGGCTCGGCCGCGGCATTCTCGAGATCGCCGAGCCGAGTGCCGAGGGCACGGCAGGCGCGCCGGCGAAGGCCAAGGCCCGACGCGTGCCGCGCGACCTGCCGGGCGCGGTGCTGAACCCGCTCAGCATCGGGCTGTTCAACGAGCTCTACTACCGCCGGGTGCCGGCCGGCGGGCGCGAGCGGCGTCTCCCCTATCGCAAGTTTCTCTATCCGCTGGATTCCGTCGAGGACTGGAACCGCATCTACGGGAAGCGCGGGTTCTACCAGTTCCAGTGCGTGTTGCCGGACGAGGCGTCTCCGGCCGGGCTGCGGGCGCTGCTCGAGGCGGTTTCGGCCGCGCGGGGCGCCTCCTTTCTCGCGGTGCTGAAGACGCTGGGCGGCGCGGGTCGAGGACATCTTTCCTTTCCGATGCGCGGCCACACCCTCGCGCTCGACTTCCCCCGGCGCGGCGGGGTGGACGATCTCATGCGCCGGCTGGAGCGCCTGACGCTCGACCATGGCGGCCGCATCTACCCGGCCAAGGACGCCTGCCTCTCCCCCGAGGGCTTCGCCGCCATGTATCCGAAGCTTGCCGATTTCCGGCGCGTGCTGCGCGAGATCGACCCGGATGCGCGGATGCAGTCCGACATGGCCCGCCGCCTGAACATCCGCGGGGATGCGCCATGACGCGCGAGGCCTGGCTGATCCTCGGCGCGTCCTCGTCCGTGGCGCGAGCCTTTGCCCGGCTCGTCGCGGCGGACGGCGCGACGCTGCTGCTCGCCGGCCGCGACCTCGACGATCTCGAGCGCAGCGCCGCCGACCTCAGGGTGCGCGGCGCGGCGCGTGCCGAGGTGCTGCCGTTCGACGCGGCGGATTACGCCGCCCATGCCGCCTTCGTCGAGCGCTGCCGCGAGGCCGCCGGTCCGGACCGGCGGCGCAACGTCTTCCTGGCGTTCGGCGCCATGCCGGACCAGTCGGAGATCGACGCCGAGCCGGCTCTCGTCGTCGATACCATCGCCGCGAACTTCACCGGCGCCGCCTCGGTGCTCCATCGCCTGGCGCCGATCCTGGAGGCCCAGCAATCGGGCCGGGTGATCGCGCTCACCTCGGTGGCCGGCGATCGCGGCCGGCTCAAGAACTACGTCTACGGATCGGCGAAAGCGGGGCTCAACGCCTATCTGCAAGGGTTGCGCGCCCGGCTGTACCGTTCCGGGGCGACCGTCACGACCGTCAAGGCGGGCTTCCTCGACACCGCGATGACCTTCGGCCTGCCGGGGCTCTTCCTGGTCGCGACGCCGGAGGCCTGCGCGGCCGCCTGTCGCCGGCATGCGGCGAAGGGCCGCGAGACCGTGTACTTCCCGTTCTTCTGGCTGGGAATTATGGCGATCATACGCGCCATTCCCGAGCGCATCTTCAAGCGCCTGAGCATCTGATCGCGACCCGCCGAGCTGTCACAAAAACGTAACTGTCCCGCTGCGCCGGCGCTCCGTAAATTTTCCTGGGGTGCCGCCAGCCATGCCGCAGGAAATCGAACTGAAGCTGAGCCTGTCGCCGGATGCCGCGTCGCGGCTCGGCCGCAATCCGCTCGTCCGGTCGCTCACGCAGCGGCGGTCGAAGGCACAGCAGCTCGTCAGCGTCTATTTCGACACGCCGGACCATAAGCTCGCGGCGAACGGCATGGGGCTGCGCGTCCGCCGGCTCGGCGCGAAGCGCATCCAGACGCTGAAGGCCGCGGTCGATGCCACGACCGGCCTGCAGGTGCATCAGGAGATCGAGACCGAGATCGCGGCCGACATGCCGGACCTCACCCTCGTCGAGGACGAGCCCCTCAAGCAATTTCTCGAGGTCAACCGGATCGGGCCGGAGCTCCACCCGGTCTTCGTCACCGAGTTCGAGCGCCGCAGCTGGCTGCTCACGATGTTCGACAGCGAGATCGAGCTGGCGCTGGACATCGGCGAGATCCGCAGCGACGGGCGCCGGATGGCGCTGCGCGAAGCGGAGCTGGAGCTCAGGTCCGGCAAGCCGGAGCGGCTCTACGAGCTCGCGCTCGCGCTCCACGCCACGGTCCCGTTCACCCTGGAAGCGCGCACGAAATCCGCGCGCGGCTACGCGCTTCGGAGCGGCGCCCGCCCGGAGCCGCAGCGCGCGTTGCCGGTGCGGCTCGACGCGGCCGCCTCGGCCGCCCAGGCCTTCGCAGCCATCGCCCGGACCTGCATGGTCCAGCTCCGCGCCAACGAAGAGGCGGCGCGCCTCGGCGAGGATCCCGAAGGCATTCACCAGATGCGCGTGGCGGTGCGCCGGCTGCGCGCGCTGCTCGGCATCTACCGCGACGCCACGGACGGAAAGGCGCATGCCTATCTGTCGGCGGAGCTGCGCTGGCTGCAGCAGCAGCTGGGCCCGGCGCGCGACTGGGACGTCTTCATCGAGGACACGCTGGAGCCGCTGCATCGACGGCTCGGCACCGAGCTGGCGGTGGAGACGCTGCGGCGCGAGGCGAAGCAGCTGCGCGACGCCGCCTATCGGACGGCGGCCGCCGCCATGGCGGCGCCGCGCTACACGGAATTCCTGCTGAAGCTGGGGCTGTTGATCGACGGCGGCGGCTGGATCCCGCAGGAGGCGCCGCCATCGGCGGGCGTCGACGCCTTCGCGCGCGCCATGCTGCAGCGGCGGCACAAGCGCCTGCGGAAATATGGCGGCCGGCACGCGGATCTCACCGAATCCGAGCTGCACCGGCTGCGGCTCCTCGGCAAGAAGATGCGCTACGCCGTGGAGTTCTTCCGGGATCTCTATCCGCGCAAGGCGGCGAAACGGTACCACACCGCGCTGGTGGAGATTCAGGAGACGCTCGGCTCGCTGAACGATGCCGCGGTGAGCCGGCAGCTGGTGGTGGAGCTGGAGCGGCGCATGGCGTCGAGCGCCCCGGCGCTGACGCCGCGCGCCGTCGGCCTCGTGCTCGGCTGGCAGGCCGCCCGCATCGACGGCGATCTCCGCCGCTTCGGAGAGGTCTGGGCGCGCTTCGCCGACGCCAAGCCGTTCTGGCCGCGATAGCTCTCCAGCGCGGCAGGGAACGGGGATGGGTCCCGCGCGTTCGGACAGTGGTCATCCAGGGAGCGGACCATGAAGGGCTTCATCGGCGATATCGAGGACCTGACCGAGGAGAACTCGGATTTCCGCCGCGTCCTCTACACCGGCAAGAATCTGCAGCTCGTGCTGATGTCGCTCCAGCCGGGCGAGGAGATCGGCGCGGAAGTGCACGAGGACCGCGACCAGTTCTTCCGCGTGGAAGCCGGGAAGGGCGAGGTCCGTATCGACGGCAAGCCGAGCCCCATCGAGGACGACGACGCCGTCATCGTTCCGGCCGGGGCACGGCACAACATCGTCAACACGGGCGACGAGCCGCTGCGGCTCTATACGATCTACGGCCCGCCGGAGCATCGCGACGGAACGGTGCACCGGACCAAGGCCGAGGCGGACGCGTCGGAGGAGCATTTCGACGGCAAGACCACCGAGTGAGTCCCGCCGCGCAGCGGGATCAGCCGTCCAGCTCGCGCGGCGCGACGAAGGCGTCGAGCCGCCCGGCGGCGGGCGCCACCTTGCGCCAGCCGCCGTCCTCGAAGCGCAGCACGGCGAGGGCGGCGGTCGGAAACTTGTGGGCCATCCGGCCCAGCGCATCGCCGTCGCCGCTGCCGGACAGCCGGCCGGCGAATTGCTCCAGCCCGGGATTGTGGCCGATGAGGAGCACGGTGCCGACCTTGTCCGGCAGCGCCCGGACCAGCTGCAGCAGGGTGGCCGGCTCGGCCATGTAGAGCCGGGCCTCGAACCGGGTCTCGACCCCGTCCGGCAGGGCCGGGACGAGCCCGTCATAGGTTTCCCGGGCGCGCCGCGCGGTGGAGCAGAGGACCAGCTCCGGAACCAGCCCCTGGTCCGCCAGCAGCCGGCCCATGCGCCAGGCGGCCTTGCGGCCGCGCTCGGTGAGCGGCCGGTCGATGTCGCGCCGGGCCTCGTCCTCCCAGCTCGACTTGGCGTGGCGCAGCAGCAGCAAAATCTTCATGGAGCGGCGGCCCCCTGGCCGGTCGCCGGCGGGCGGCCGGCATGGTAAGCGATTCGTTAACCGCGTCGTGTCATGACTGCAGAATCTGGCCTATATATAGCTACGGAAGCCGAAGGCCGGATCTTCCGTCGCCTGGACCCTGAACGCGCCGGCCGCATGCCGGCGACGCAGCCCGGGGCGCGGCAACATCGGAGCCAGCAACCCTTGGATACCAGCCAGACCCTCGAACGCCCCGAGCCCGCCGCGCCGGACGTGAGCCGGTTCATCAATCGCGAGCTGTCCTGGCTCGCCTTCAACGAGCGCGTGCTCGAGGAGGCTGGGAACCGCGCGCATCCGCTGCTCGAGCGGCTCCGCTTCCTGTCGATCTCGGCGAACAATCTGGACGAGTTCTACATGGTCCGGGTGGCCGGGCTGAAGGGGCAGGTCGCCGCCGGGGTGACCAACCAGAGCCAGGACGGGTTCACCCCGGCGCAGCAGCTGGCCGCGATCAACAGCCGGTCCGGCGAGCTGATGCGCAACCAGCAGGCCTGCTGGCGGGCGCTGCGGCAGGAGCTCAGGGAGAACGGGATCGTCGTGGTCGACCCGGAGGAGCTGACGGCGGAGGACCGCCAGTGGCTCGACGGGTATTTCATCGACGAGATCTTTCCGGTGCTGACGCCGATGGCGATCGATCCGGCGCACCCGTTCCCGTTCATTCCCAATCTCGGCTTCTCTCTCGTGCTCGAGCTGTCGAGCGCGATCGAGGGCCGCAGCCTCCGGGCCCTCTTGCCGCTGCCCGCGCAGCTGCCGCGCTTCGTCCGCCTGCCGGGCGCGGAGATCCGTTTCCTGCCGATCGAGGATCTGACGAGCCTCTATCTCGACCGGCTGTTTCCCGGCTTCGTCGTGGTGGGGAAGGGCTATTTCCGCCTGATCCGCGACAGCGAGATGGAGATCGAGGACGAGGCGGAGGACCTCGTCCGCCTGTTCGAGAGCGCGCTGAAGCGCCGGCGCCGCGGCAACGTCATCCGGCTCAAGGTCAATGCGGCGATGCCGGAGAACCTGCTCGCCTTCGTCACCGACGAGCTCAACGCCTCGCCCTCGGACGTGTTCGTGCTCGACGGGCTGCTCGGGCTCGCCAGCACGTCGAAGCTCATCGTGGACGAGCGGCCGGACCTGAAGTTCGCGCCGTACAACCCGCGCTTTCCGGAGCGCATCCGCGACATGGGGGGCGACTGCTTCGCGGCGATCCGCCAGAAGGACATCGTCGTCCATCATCCGTTCGAAAGCTTCGACGTGGTGGTGCAGTTCATCCTGCAGGCGGCGCGCGACCCTTCCGTCGTGGCGATCAAGCAGACGCTCTACCGCACCAGCGACGACTCGCCGATCGTCAAGGCCCTCATCGAGGCGGCCGACAAGGGCAAGTCGGTGACCGCCCTGGTGGAGCTCAAGGCCCGCTTCGACGAGGAGGCCAACATCCGCTGGGCGCGCGACCTGGAGCGCGCCGGCGTGCAGGTGATCTACGGCTTTCTGCAGCTCAAGACTCACGCCAAGGTGTCGATGGTGGTGCGGCGCGAGGGCGGTTCGCTGCGCACCTACTGCCACTTCGGCACCGGCAACTCTCACCCGGTGAACGCCAAGATCTACACCGACCTGTCCTTCTTCACCTGCGATCCCGGCCTGTGCCACGACGCCGCCCGGCTGTTCAACTACATGACCGGCTACGCGCGGCCGGAACGCATGGAGAAGCTCGCCGTGGCGCCGCTCACGCTGCGCTCGACGCTGCGGCAGCTGATCGACGACGAGATCGCCCATGTGCGGGCCGGGCGGCCGGGTGCGATCTGGGCGAAGCTGAACGCGCTGGTCGACCCGGAGATCATCGGGGCGCTCTATGCCGCCTCGCAGGCCGGCGTGCGCATCGACCTCGTCGTGCGCGGCATCTGCTGCCTGCGCCCGGGCGTGCCGGGCCTGTCGGAGAACATCCGGGTCAAGAGCATCGTCGGCCGTTTCCTGGAGCATTCGCGCATCGTCTGCTTCGGGGCGGGGCAGGCCCTGCCGTCCCGCGCGGCGAAGGTGTTCATCTCCTCCGCCGACTGGATGCCGCGCAATTTCGACTGGCGGGTGGAGACGCTGGTCCCGATCGAGAACCCGACCGTTCACCAGCAGGTGCTCGATCAGATCATGGTGGCGAACCTGAAGGACACGGCGCAAAGCTGGACATTGGGTCCCGATGGCCGGTATACCCGCGTCGACGGCGGCGCCGATGCCTTCAGCGCCCATCACTACTTCATGACCAACCCGAGCCTCTCGGGACGGGGAAGCGCCCTGAAGAAAGCGAAGAAGGCCCCAGAGCTGGTGCTGAAGAAGGCCTGAACTTGCGCGCACCGATCGCCCAGCGCTCCGCTGCGGCCGGGGGCGCCCGCGTCGCCGTCGTGGACGTCGGATCGAACTCGATCCGCCTGGTCGTGTTCGACCGCCTGGCCCGGGCGCCGGTCCCGCTCTTCAACGAAAAGGTGCTGTGCGGGCTGGGGCGCGGGCTGGAGAAGACCGGCCGGCTGAACGAGGCGGGGTCCGAGCTCGCCCTCGCCAATCTCACCCGCTTCGTCCGGATCGCCGAGGCGATGGAGGTCGGCCGGCTCGACCTGCTGGCGACCGCGGCGGTACGCGACGCGGCGAACGGCGCGGAGTTCGTCGCCGAGATCGAGCGCAGCTGCGGGAAGCCGGTCCAGGTGCTCTCGGGCGAGGAGGAGGCGCGGCTGTCCGCTCTCGGCGTCCTGGCCGGCATTCCCGAGGCCGACGGGCTGATGGGCGATCTGGGCGGCGGCAGCCTGGAGCTGGTCGAGCTCTCCCAGGGAAGGGTCGGGCGCCACACCACGCTGCCGCTCGGGCCGCTCCGCCTCATGGCCGCCACGGAGGATCGTGACGAGCTGCGCGCCATCGTCGACCGGCATCTCGCGACCCTCGGCTGGCTCGGCGAGGTGAAGGCGCGCAGCTTCTATCCCGTGGGCGGCGCCTGGCGCACCCTCGCACGCATCCACATGGAGCAGACCCGCTATCCGCTCCACGTCATCCAGCAGTATCAGATCGGGCGGCGGCAGGGCGAGGACCTGGCCCGGGTGCTGAGCCGCCTCGGCAAGCGCTCGCTCGCCAGCCTGCCGCGACGCCGTGCGGAAATTCTTCCCAGCGCGTCGGTCGTCCTCGAGCGCCTGCTGCGGATCGTGAAGCCGGAGCGCATCGTGTTCTCCGCCTACGGCCTGCGCGAAGGCCATCTCTACGACCAGCTGCCGGCGGCGGAGCAGGGCAAGGACCCGCTGCTCGCGGCCTGCCACGAGATCGCGGTGACGGAGCAGCGGTTCGGCGTCATGGGCCCGCTGCTCGCCGACTGGCTGGAGCCGCTCTTTCCCAAGGACGGCGCCGGCGAGCGCCGTCTGCGCCAGGCGATCTGCCTGCTCAGCGACATGGCCTGGCGCGAGCATCCGGATTACCGCGCGACCCAGGCCTTCACGCGCATGCTGCATCTGCCGATCGGCGGCATCGAGCATGTCGAGCGGGTGATCGCGGCGCTCGCGCTCGCCGTGCGCTATGGCGGCGATCTCGGCGGCACTGAGGTTCAGGCGGTGCAGCACATGCTCGAGGACGCCCAGCGACAGCGCGCGATCGTCATCGGGCTGGGGCTGCGGCTCGCCTATTCGGTCAGCGGCGCGACCGTGGAGCTGCTGTCGCGCACCGCGCTCGATTGCGACGGCGCACAGGTCACGCTGCTCCTTCCCCGCGGCGAGCGCGCGATGCATGGCGAGGCGGTCCAGCGCCGGCTCGACACGCTCGGCAAGGCGCTCGGCCTCGCCACCCAGGTCGGAGAAGCAGCGCCCCGCCGGGCGGGATAGGGCGCCTCATGCTTCGACGGGCTCAGCATGAGGCTTTTCCTATGGCGATGGAGCTCACCGCTCATCCTGAGCCCGTCGAAGGATGAGGGGCAGCGCCGTAAGCCTCATGCTTCGACAGGCTCAGCATGAGGCTCTTCTGGTCACGGCGGAGCTCACCGCTCATCCTGAGCCCGAAGGATCGATCCGCACCACGCGGATGCGCTTGCGGTCGGCGGTCAGCGCCAGACGGCCCTGCTTCAGGGCCAGGGCGTCCTCTCCGAACAGCTCGCGCCGCCAGCCGGTCAGGGCGGGCACGTCGGCATCGTCGTCGGCGGCGATGGCCGCCAGGTCGTCGGCGCTCGCCACCAGCTTCTGCGCCACGTCGTGCGCCTCGCATTTCGTCTTCAGAAGGACGCGCAGAAGGTCGATCACCGGCGCCAGCCCGCCCGGCAGGTCGAGCCGCGGCTCCGGGGTCGGAGCTTCCGGCTCGGGCAGATCCAGGCCGCGCCGGACCGCAGCCAGTATGGCCTGGCCCATGCGGCCCTCGGCGAAGCTGCGCTGCATGCCCCGGCTGCGGGCGAGCTCGTCGATGGTGGTCGGGGCGTGCGAGGCGATCTCGATGATCGATTCGTCCTTGAGCACGCGATTGCGCGGCAGGTCGCGGGTCTGCGCCTCCTCCTCGCGCCAGGCGGCGACCTCGCGCAGGACGGCCAGGAAGCGCCGGTTCTCGCTCCGCGTCTTCAGCCGGCGCCAGGCCTGGCGCGGATCGAGCTGATAGGTCGCGGGATCGGTCAGCACCCGCATCTCCTCCTCGACCCACTCGCCGCGGCCGCTCTTGTCGATGCGGCGCTTCAGCTTCTCGTAGGCCGGCCGCAGGTGGGTGACGTCGGACAGGGCGTATTGCAGCTGCTTTTCCGTGAGCGGGCGATGCGACCAGTCGGTGAAGCGGGACGACTTGTCGATGCGCGCGCCGGCGAGCTTCGCCGCCAGGCTCTCGTAGCTCACCGCGTCGCCGAAGCCGCAGACCATGGCGGCGACCTGGGTGTCGACCACCGGCGCCGGGATCTTGCCGGTCATGTGATAGAAGATCTCGATGTCCTGACGCGCCGCGTGGAAGACCTTCACCACCCCCGGGTCCAGGAGAAGGTCGAACAGCGGCGCAAGGTCGAGCCCCGCCGCCTGCGCGTCGCCCGCGGCGGTCTCCTCCGGCCCCGCGATCTGCACGAGGCAGAGCTTCGGCCAGTAGGTCCGATCCCGCATGAACTCGGTATCGATGGTGACGTAGTCGGCGCCCTTCTGGCGCGCACAGAAGCCCGCCAGATCGGCGGTGTCGGAAATGAGGGTCATGGAGCTGAGCTATACACGCAATCCCCGGAGCGCGGAAGCGGAGGGCCAGGGACGGCCGGCGGCCGGGGCGGAACATTGCTCCCGGGCCGGCGTTGGCCGGAAAGGGCAAGTCCGCCAGGGAGGTCATGCCATGCCGAAGCATCTGCTCGCCACCACCGCGATCCTGTTCGCGCTCGCCGTTCCAGCCGATGCGCAGGAACAGCCGACCGCCGCCAGCCCGACCGAGGAGGAGGCGACCGGCTCGACAGGCGCCGCCGACGCCAGGACGCCGACGACCCAGGTCCAGAACGAACAGACCAATACGCCCGCCGAGGAGGTCGCCCCGGATCCGGCGGGCGCCGGCAATCCGACCGGCGGCGTCACCGCGCCGGCGCGCGAGATGCTCCCCGAGGACAGCTCCGAAACGCCGGTCGGGCCCGAGGCGGCCGAGTCGGGCCAGTCTCCGGAGATGGGCGCCCAGCCGAGCGGCGGACAGGCCGGCGTCGTCGGTGCGGAGATGCTGGAAGAGCTCCGCCGGATGGCGATCGAGCTGGAGCGCAAGACCACCAAGCCCGCCCCGCCCAAGACCGAGGCGCAGAAGCAGGCCGAGCAGAAGGCCATCGCGGCCCATCGGGAGAGCTTCTTCGCCCGCGTGGAGGAGCGCGGCTGACCTTCCGTTCCGGGCCGGCCTGACGCCGCTCGGCCCGTTGCACGAGCCCGAAGGTCCGGCTTCGAGCCCGCGGACCGGCCCCGTCGGGCCTGCCCCGCCGGCCGGCGCGCGCGGTCCGCGCCGGCTTGACATGGCGCGGTTTTCCGTGCCTTTTGCGGCCGGTTTCTTGGGCGCCGGGCGGTCCGGCGGACGGGGACCCCGGACCCATTCATTGCGCGCCTGCGTGGCGCCGAAAAAGGATTGATGATGCATCCCTACAGGACCCGCAGCTGCGGCGCCGTGCGCCTTGCCGATGCCGGGCAGGAGGTGCGACTCGCCGGCTGGGTGCACCGCAAGCGCGACCACGGAAACCTGCTGTTCATCGATCTGCGCGACCATTACGGGCTCACCCAGTGCGTGATCGACACGTCGAGCCCGCTCTTCCCGAAGATCGAAGGGCTGCGGCTGGAGAGCGTCGTCTCGCTGACCGGCAAGGTGGTGGCGCGCCCGTCCGAGACGGTGAACGCGAAGCTTCCGACCGGCGAGGTGGAGCTCCAGATCGGCGCGGTCGAGCTGCTCTCCACGGCCGAGCCGCTGCCGCTCCAGGTCAACAGCGACGAGGACACGAACGAGGAGCTGCGCCTGCGCTATCGCTTCCTGGACCTCCGGCGCGAGCGCATCCATCGCAACATCCTGCTGCGCTCCCAGGTCATCTCGTCGATCCGCCGGCGCATGGTCGAGCAGGGCTTCGTCGAATTCCAGACGCCGATCCTGACCTCGTCCTCGCCGGAGGGCGCGCGCGACTTCCTGGTGCCGAGCCGGCTGCATCCGGGCAAGTTCTACGCGCTCCCGCAGGCGCCGCAGCAGTTCAAGCAGCTGCTGATGGTCGCCGGCTTCGACCGCTACTTCCAGATCGCGCCGTGCTTCCGCGACGAGGACAGCCGCGCCGACCGCAGCCCGGGCGAGTTCTACCAGCTCGACTTCGAGATGAGCTTCGTGACCCAGGAGGACGTGTTCGCCGCGATCGAGCCGGTCCTCCACGGCGTGTTCGAGGAGTTCGGCGCCGGCCGCAAGATCACGCCGGCGCCGTTCCCGCGCATCCCCTTCGACGAGGCGATGCTGAAATACGGCTCCGACAAGCCCGACCTTCGCAACCCGCTGATGATCGCCGACGTGACCGAGACCTTCCGCGGCTCGGGCTTCGGCATCTTCGCGCGCGCGGTGGAGCAGGGCGCCATCGTCCGGGCGATTCCCGCGCCAGGCGCCGCCGACCGGCCGCGCAGCTTCTTCGACAAGCTGAACGACTGGGCGCGCGAGCAGGGCGCCGCGGGGCTCGGCTACGTCGTCTTCGCCGCGGACGGGCCGAAGGGGCCGATCGCCAAGAACCTCGACGAGGCGCGGCTCGCCGCGATCAAGACTGCCGCCGGCCTCTCGGACGGCGACGCGGTGTTCTTCGCCTGCGACAAGAAGCCGGCGGCCGAGAAGTTCGCCGGCGCGGTGCGCACCAGGCTGTGCGACGATCTCGGCCTGCTGGAGCCGGACGCGTTCCGCTTCTGCTGGATCGTCGATTTCCCGATGTTCGAGCAGAATCCGGAGACGGGGCAGATCGAGTTCAGCCACAATCCGTTCTCGATGCCCCAGGGCGAGCTCGAGGCGCTGCTGACCAAGGACCCGCTCACCATCAAGGCCTATCAGTACGACATCGTCTGCAACGGCGTGGAGCTGTCGAGCGGCGCGATCCGGAACCACCTGCCGGAGATCATGTACAAGGCCTTCGAGATCGCCGGCTACAGCGCCGCCGAGGTCGAAAGCCGCTTCGGCGGCATGCTGACGGCGTTCAAGTTCGGCGCGCCGCCGCACGGCGGATCCGCCCCCGGCATCGACCGCATCGTCATGCTGCTCGCGGACGAGAAGAACATCCGCGAAGTGGTTGCCTTCCCGATGAACCAGAAGGCGGAGGACCTGCTCATGCAGGCGCCAGCCGAGGTGCCCCCGGCGCGGTTGAAGGAGCTCCACATCCGCCTCGACCTGCCGCCCGCGAGGAAGTGACGCGCCGGAACGGGGCAGAGGAGCCGGCGCCCGGCGGTTGCCAACGCGGGTTGCCGTTCATAGAGTCTGACGGCCGTTCACGGGGGAAGAGGGCAGACGATGACGCGACCGGCGGATGACGGCTTCTTCATGCCGGCGGAATGGGCGCCGCACAGCCGCTGCTGGATGGCCTGGCCCGTTCGCGCCGAGCTGTGGGGCGATCACATCGAGGCCGCGCGCGACGCCTATGCGGAGGTCGCGACCGCGATCGCCCGGTTCGAGCCCGTCACCATGGTGGCCAAGCCGAAGAACGTCGCGGAGGTGTCCTTGCGCGCCGGCTCGGTCCAGGGCGTCAGCGTCTTCTCCCTGCCGCACGACGATTCCTGGATGCGCGATTCCGGCCCGACCTTCGTCGTCGACGGCGGCGGCCGCGTCGCCGGCGTCGACTGGCAGTGGAACGCCTGGGGCAACAAGTACCCGGATCACGACCGCGACGCCGAGGTGGCGCGCGCCGTGCTGGAGCATCTGCAGATGCGCCGCTTCGAGGCGCCGATCGTGGTCGAGGGCGGCGGCATCCACACGGACGGGGAAGGCACGCTGCTCACGACCGAGAGCGTGCTGCTCAACCCGAACCGCAATCCGGGGATCGGCCGCGAGGAGATGGAGGAGATCCTCGGCGCCTATCTCGGGATCCGCAAGGTGATCTGGCTGGAGCACGGCCTCGTCGACGACGACACCGACGGTCACATCGACAATCTCGCCTGCTTCGTGCGCCCCGGCGTCGTCGCCGCGCTGTCGTCGAGCGATCCCACCGACGCCAACTATCAGGGCCTCGCCGACAACCTGAACCGCCTGCGCAATGCGACGGACGCGCAGGGGCGGCAGCTCGAGGTGGTGGAGATCGAGCAGCCCCGCGCGCGCTTCCTGCCGGACGGGCGGCGCATGGCGCTGTCCTACATCAACTTCTACATCGCCAATGGCGGCGTGATCCTCCCCGCCTTCGAGGACCCGCAGGACGCGCGCGCCTTCGACACGATCAACAAGCTGTTTCCGGGCCGCGAGGTGGTGCAGGTCCCGGCGCTCGAGATCCTGCACGGCGGCGGCGGCATCCACTGCATCACCCAGCAGCAGCCCGCCGGCACGCCGGCGACGTAGCGCCACCAGGCGCAACCGCGCCGCCTTGCTTCTCCTCCTCCTTCGACGGGCTCAGGATGAGGAGCGGCGCACTCCAGAACCAACGCAACGGGCCTCGTCCTGAGCCTGTCGAAGGAGGAGGCCCTGCGATGCCGGCGCAGTGGCGCCGCCGCTCACGCCACCCTGTCCGGCGGCGCCTTGCCGGCGAAGAACGCGTCCAGGTTGTCGAGGCACTTGAAACCCATGGCGTTGCGCGTCTCGACCGTCGCGCTGCCGAGATGCGGCAGCAGGAACGTGTTCTTGAGCGGCCGATAGCCCGGGTTGAGATTGGGCTCGTTCTCATAGACGTCCAGGCCGGCCGCCGCGACCTTGCCCGACTTCAGCGCCACGATCAGCGCCTCGTCGTCGACGACGGCGCCGCGCGCCGTGTTCACCACCACGGCCCCGTCCGGCAACTTCGCGATGCGCTCGGCGTTCAGGAAGTGGTGCGTCTCGGGCGAGGCAGGGCAGTTGATCGATAGGAAGTCGCTATGCGGCAGCAGCTCGTTCGGATCGGCGTGGAAGATCGCGCCCTGTTCCAGCTCCGGGGCCAGCCGCCGGCGGTTGGAGTAGTGGATGGTCATGTCGAAGCCGCGCGCGCGCTTGGCGACGGCCTGGCCGATCCGGCCCATGCCGAGAATGCCCAGGCGCTTCCCCGTCATGTGGGTGCCCAGCATGAAGGTCGTCGCCCAGGACTTCCAGGACCCGTCCCTGACGATCGCCTCGCCCTCATGCGCCCGGCGCGCCGCGCCCAGCATCAGCAGCAGCGCGATGTCGGCGGTCGCGTCGGTCAGCACCTCCGGCGTGTTCGTGACCACCATGCCGCGCGCCTTGGCGGCGTCGAGGGCGACGTGCTCGTACCCGACCGAGAAGGTGGCGATGGCCCGGATCGACTCCGGCAGCTTGCCGATCAGCTCGGCCGTGACCTTGTCGGCCGGGGTGACGATGAGGGCGTCGGCCCCGGCGGAGCCCTCGACGATCTCGGCCGCGCTCAGGATGCGGTCCTCGGGGTTCAGGCGGGCCTCATAGGACTTCTGGAGGCGCTCGGTCACGGCGTCGGGCAGTCGGCGGGTGACGAAGACGACGGGTCTGGTGGGCATGGCTCTCCTGATCCGGGGTTCCTGGAATGAAAACGGCGCCCGAGGATACTATTCCAGGCGCGAATGGCATGACATAATTGTTCGGCGACGATGCGCTGGTTTGCCTCCCTGTTTCACCCGAACGTGGACGTGTTCATGACTCTGAGGGCAAGGGATTGCCTGGCGGGGGTAGTGCTGTGCCTGTCGACGGCGCTGCCCGGCTGGGCGGCCGAGGTGACGCCTCACCGGGCGATCTATCAGATGACCCTGCTGTCGAGCCGCGGCGGCAGCGACATCGCCGACGTGAACGGCACCATGCAGTTCGAATGGAAGGATGCCTGCGACGGCTGGGCCATCGATCAGCGGTCCCTGATGACCTTTCTGTATAACACCGGCGAGGAGGTCGACCTCGGCTGGAGCCTGGTCTCCTGGGAATCGAAAGACGGCCTGCGCTACCGCTTCTACGTGCGCAAGTACCAGAACGGCGAGCTCTACGAGGAGCTGCGCGGCGACACCAAGCTCGACGGGCCGGGGAAGGGCGGCGTGGCCCAGTACAGCCTGCCCGAGCCGCGGAAGATCCATTTGCCGGCCGGCACCTTGTTCGCGACGGCGCACAGCCTGAAGCTGCTCGAGCTCGCCGAGAGCGGCGGGCAGTTCCTGTGGGCGACGGTGTTCGACGGCTCGGACGAGGAGGGGCTGTTCGGCGTCAACGCCATCGTTTCCGACCGGCGCGAGGCGGAAGGCGTGTCCGATCCGCGCTCGCCGCTGCTGGTCGCCGGGCCCTCCTGGCACGTGGCCCTGGCCTTCTTCGCCGCCACCGGCCAGGGTGCCGAGCCGGAGCACGAGCAGAGCCTGCGGCTGCACGCGAACGGCGTGACGGAGGATCTGGTCCTCGACTACGGCGATTTCACCGTTTCCGCCACGCTCCAGAAGATCGAGAAGCTGCCGCCGGCGAAGTGCTGAGGGGGCCGGACCACGGCCGCCAGGGCTCGATCCTCGAGGTCCAACTGATTGTCATGCCCGGACTTGATCCGGGCATCCATCCATCGGCCCGCGCAGGCGGCCGGATGGATCGCCGGGTCGGGGCCCGGCGATGACAATGGAGTGATCGTGAAGGGTGTAGCTACCCCTTGCGCGGCCCGCGGTCGGCGGGGGGCTGCGGCCGGGCGGAGAGGCTCCGCCCCTTGATCAGGGCGTCGGGACCGAGCTTCGCCCGGACCGTGTCCATCGCCTGCTCCACCTGCGCGCGGCGCTGCGCGCCCGAGTCGAGCAGGTCGGGCTGATCGGCGCCCGCCGCGTTCTCGAGCTCCGCGCCGCCCACGCCGATCAGCCGGAACTTGCGGCCATCCGCCTCCCGCAGCAACAGCGCCTCGGCCGTCCGGTATAGAACCTCTGCCAGCTGCGTCGGCGAGTCCAGGCTGCGGCTGCGGCTCAGCAGCCGGAAATCGGCGGTCTTGAGCTTCAGCGTCACGGTGCGCGCCGCGAGCTCGTGCCGCTTCAACCGCCCCGAAACGGTCTCGCAGAGCGGCCACAGCTCGGCGGCCAGCGCCTTCGGGCTGGCGATGTCGATATCGAACGTCGTCTCGGCCGAGATGCTCTTGGTCGGCGCGTCCGGATCGACCCGCCGGTCGTCCTCGCCGCGCGAGAAGTGGTAGAGGCGGTGTCCGATGCTGCCGTAGCGGGCGACGAGGTCGATCTCCGGCCGCTCCTGCAGGTCGCCGATGCGGGTGATGCCGTCCGCGCCGAGCTTTTTCTGCAGCGCCTGGCCGACGCCCCAGATCATCCCGACCGGCTTCTCGCGCAGGAATTCCAGCGCCTCGCCCCGCCCGATCACGGCGAAGCCACGCGGCTTGTCGAGGTCGGACGCGATCTTCGCCAGGAACTTGTTGTAGCTGAGGCCGATCGAGACGGTGAGACCGGTCTCCGCCTCGACGCGCCTTGCGAGGCGGGCCAGGCTCATGGCCGGCGGGCCGTGATGCAGCCGCTCCGTGCCCGTCAGGTCGAGAAACGCCTCGTCGATCGAGAGCGGCTCCACGAGCGGCGTGAGCGCCAGCATCATTTCGCGGATGCGCAGGCCCTCGCGCCGGTATTTCGCCATGTTGGGCGGGATCACCACGGCGTCGGGGCAGAGCCGGAGGGCCTTGAACATCGGCATGGCCGAGCGCACGCCATAGGTGCGGGCCACGTAGCAGGCGGCGGACACGACGCCGCGATGCCCGCCGCCGACGATCACCGGGCGGTCGCGCAATGTCGGGTCGTCGCGCTTCTCCACGCTGGCGTAGAAGGCGTCGCAGTCGATATGGGCGATCGACAGGCGCGCGAGCTCCGGGTGGCGCAGCAGACGCGGCGAGCCGCAGGCGGCGCAGCGCCGCGCCTCGGCCTCGTTCGGAGGCGCGAGGCGGCCGCACTCGCGGCAGAGCGTCACGGCCGGTCCCCGGCTCATGGCGGCCCGGCCCTCATGGCCAGAGCCAGGCGGCGCCGCGCACGCCGCTGGAATCCCCGTGCCGCGGCGGAACCAGCTTCGTGTCGACCCGGTCCGAGAACACCCAGCGCCCCCACAGCCTGGACACCGACCGGTAGAGCCGGTCCAGGTTGGACAGTCCGCCGCCCAGAACGATCACGTCCGGGTCGAGAAGGTTGATCACGGTCGCCAGGCTGCGCGCCAGGCGGTCCTCGTATCGGACCAGCGCCGCCTCGGCCAGCGAATCGCCACCCGTTGCGGCATGGGCGATCGCCGGCGCATCGAGATCCGCGCGACCGCCCCCGGCCTGGTAGTCGGCGACCAGGCCGGGGCCCGACAGGAAGGTCTCGATGCAGCCGCAGAGGCCGCAATAGCAGGGCCGGCCCGGCAGCTCCGCGTCCCGGGGCCAGGGCAGGGGGTTGTGCCCCCATTCGCCGCCGATGGCGTTTCGGCCGGTCAGGATGCGCCCGTCGATCGCGATGCCGCCGCCCACGCCGGTTCCGAGGATCACGCCGAACACGCTCCTCTCGCCCGCCGCGGCTCCGTCGATCGCTTCGGAAACCGCGAAGCAGTTGGCGTCGTTGGCGACCCGGACGGGTCGCCCGAGCGCCGCCGCCAGATCGCGATCGAGCGGCCGGCCGATGAGGCAGGTCGAGTTCGCGTTCTTGACCAGCCCGGTCGCCGGGGACAGCGCGCCCGGTATGCCGATGCCGACCGGCAGGGACGACCCGGCATCGAGGCCGCTCAGCCTCTCGACCCGGCCGACGAGATCGACAATTGCCGAGATCGTGCCATGGTAGTCACCCGCCGGGGTCGGACGCCGCTCTCGGACCCGGACCTCCCCATCTGCGTTTAATACGATGGCCTCGATTTTGGAACCGCCCAGATCGACGCCGATGCGTGGGTCACTTTGTTTCATTATCGGGACTTACGTCCGGCCGGTTGACACGAAATTTCCAGTCGGCTGGCCGTGGCACTTACCATTCGTTAACGATGCTAGGGCAATTTCTTAAGACGAGGCCCGATTCCGGGGGGACGCAGGTGTCGCCGGATGGACCGCACTGCCGGCAAGCACTGCCATGCGAGGAGATATGACTCAAGTCACCGAGATCGCGGCCCTTCGCAAGCGCGTCCAGAACGGCGTCGGGGCGAAGACGATCCTGGTCGTGGAGGACAACGAGCTCAACATGAAGCTCTTCCACGATCTCCTGGAGGCCCACGGCTACAACATCCTTCAGACCAAGGACGGCATGGAGGCGCTGAAGCTGGCGCGCCAGCACCGTCCGGACCTGATCCTCATGGACATCCAGCTGCCCGAGGTCTCCGGCCTCGAGGTCACCAAGTGGATCAAGGAGGACGACGACCTCAAGGCGATCCCGATCATCGCCGTCACGGCCTTTGCGATGAAGGGCGACGAGGAGAAGATCCGGGAGGGCGGCTGCGAGGCCTATATCGCCAAGCCGATCTCGGTCGCGAGCTTCCTGCAGACCGTCGAGCGCTTCCTGAGTTGATAGATATCTCGATTTGAGTTGAGCAGTATCTCGATCGTGACATGTCCGCACGGGTTCTTGTCGTTGACGACATCCCGGTGAACGTTCGCCTGCTCGAGGCGAAGCTGTCAGCCGAGTATTTCGACGTCGTCACCGCGGGAAGCGGCGCGGAAGCCCTCGCGGCAGTGGCGGCGCAGGCCCCCGACATCATCCTCCTCGACGTGATGATGCCGGAGATGGACGGCTTCGAGGTCTGCCGCCGGCTGAAGGGGGATGCGAAGACCTCCCATATTCCGGTCGTCATGGTGACCGCGCTCAGCGACTCCGCCGACCGGGTGCGCGGGCTCGAGGCCGGCGCCGACGATTTCCTGACCAAGCCGGTCAACGATCTCGCCCTGTTCGCCCGGGTGCGCTCGCTCGTGCGCCTCAAGACCGTCATGGACGAATGGCGGCTGCGCGAGGAGACCTGCGGCGAGTTCGATCTCCTCGGCATGGGCGGCGCCACCGCCGCCGACGAGGGCGGCAACGCCGACATCCTGCTGATCGAGAGCCCCGGCCCGACGGCGGAGCGCATGGTCGAGACGCTCACCCGCCTCGGCAACCGCGTGCGCGTGGCGAGCCGCAGCGCCGATGCGCTGGACCTCAGCCGGGACAGCCGCTTCGACCTGCTGGTCGTCAGCCTGTCGCTGAACGGCGAGGACGGGCTCAGGCTCTGCTCGCAGCTGCGCTCCCAGGAGGAGACGCGGCAGGTCCCGATCCTGCTGGTCGTCGAGGACTTCGACACGCCGAGGCTGGTGAAGGGCTTCGACATCGGCGCCAACGACTACCTGATCCGGCCGGTCGACCAGAACGAGCTCGTCGCCCGCGCGCGCACCCAGATCCGCCGCCGGCGCTATCAGGACCGGCTGCGCTCGAACTACCAGAGAAGCCTGTCCCTGGCCCTGACCGACAGCCTGACCGGGCTCTACAACAGGCGCTACACGATCCGCCATCTGGAGGGCCTGCTGCAGCGGCGCACGGACAGCGGCAAGCCGGTCTCCGTCCTGCTGTTCGACATCGACCACTTCAAGTCGGTGAACGACACTCACGGCCATGCGGCGGGCGACGAGGTGCTGAAGACGATCGCCCAGCGCGCCAGCGCGAACCTGCGCACCACGGACATGGTCGCGCGGTTCGGCGGCGAGGAGTTCGTCGTGGTGATGGCCGATACCTCGCTCGACCTCGCCACCATGATCGCGGAGCGCATCCGCGAACGCATCGCCGCGGAGCCGATCGTCTGGGCCGGCGGGCCGGAGGGACTCACCGTCTCGGTGAGCATCGGCGTGGCCATGGCGAACGACGAGGACGGGGGCCCGGACGACCTGCTGCGGCGCGCCGATACGGCGATGTATCGGGCGAAGGCGGCGGGGCGGAACCGGGTCGAGGTCGACCGCGCAGGCGCGTCCCCCGAGGCGGGCCGGGCGCGCGCGGCCTCCCGCTGACCTCGATCTCCGGACCCTCCGCCTCTCCGCGCCGGGCGGCGTGAAGGACTGCGGTCGAGCTCGAAGACCCGCCCTCCCGACGCCTCCTCGAAACTTTTGCCCGCGATCGTCTTTCCCTTATAGAATTTCGACGGCCCGTCAGGGGCCGTCAGGGACAATCAACCCCGGAGCCGAGCGGACAACCGGGGGCGGGAGGGAGGCAGATATGCGGCTCGTGCTTGCAGCGCTGTACGTCGTTCTGTTTCTTCCGAGCTGGGCCGTCGCCCAGGACTATCCGTCGCGTCCGATCACCATCGTGGTGCCGTTCTCGGCCGGCGGTCCCACCGACACGGTGACCCGGCTCGTCGCCGAGGCGATGAGCCAGGATCTCGGCCAGCAGATCGTGGTGGAGAATGTCGGCGGGGCCGGCGGCCCGCTCGGCGCGTCGCGCGTCGCGGAGGCCGAGCCCGACGGCTACACCCTGCTCCTCGCCCATATCGGCATGGCGACCAGCGCGACCCTCTATCGCCAGCTTCCCTACGAGCCGCTCGAGGCGTTCGAATACATCGGGCTGGTGACCGAGGTGCCGATGACGCTGGTGGCGCGCAAGGACTTCGAGCCCGACACGCTGCAGGAGCTCATCGACTACGTGAAGGCGAATGCCGACACGGTGACCTACGCGAATGCCGGCATCGGCGCGGCGTCCCATCTCTGCGGCATGCTGTTCATGGACGCCATCGACACCCAGCTCACCACCGTGCCCTACAAGGGCACCGGTCCGGCCATGACGGACCTCCTGGGCGGGCAGGTCGACTTCATGTGCGACCAGACCACCAACACGACCAAGCAGATCCAGGCCGGCGAGATCAAGGCCTATGCCACCACCTCGCCGGAGCGGCTGTCCAACCTGCCCGACCTGCCGACCGCGAGCGAAGCCGGGCTCGACGGGTTCGTGGTCGGCGTCTGGCACGGGCTCTACGCGCCGAAGGGCACGCCGGCGGAAGCGATCGCGCGTCTCAGCGCCGCGCTGCAGACGGCGCTTCAGGATCCGGCCGTGGTCGAGCGCTTCGCCGAGCTGGGCACCGCGCCGGCCTCCCAGTCCGACGCCACGCCCGAGGCGCTCAAGGCCAAGCTCGAGAGCGAGATCGAGCGCTGGCGTCCGATCATCCAGGAGGCCGGCGTCTACGCGGACTGACGGCCGGCGGTTCGTTGGCGGGGTCCTCCATGACCCAGCTCGGTGACACGCCCTCACCGCAGCCCTCTCTCACGCTCGCGGGAGAGGGACGGGATGAGGGTGCAGGCGCTGCCCGGTCAAGGATCGCTCCGTGACGATCAACCTGCGCGACGTCGTCGCCGGGGTCCTGTTCGTGGCCATCGGCGCATGGTTCGTGGTGAGCGCGCTCGAGCTCGAGCTCGGCACGGCGCTGCGCATGGGGCCGGGCTACTTCCCGCTGGTGCTGGCGGGGCTCCTCATCCTGCTCGGCGTGCTGATCGTCGTCCGCGCCATGCGCGACCGGCCGGCGGCGTTCGGCAGCGTGGCCTGGCGCGCCCTGCCGTTCATCCTGGCGGCGCCGGTCGTGTTCGGGCTGACGATCCGGGGCCTCGGCCTGGTGCCGTCCCTGGCGATGGTGGTGCTCCTCGTCTCCTTCGCCAGCCGCTCGATGCGGCCGCTGGTCGCCATCTGCCTGACCGTCGCGCTCACCGTCTTCTGCGTGGGCCTGTTCAGCTTCGGCCTCGGCCTGCCGCTGCGGCGGTTCGGGCCCTGGCTCGATTTCTGAGGAGCCGGGCGGAATGGACCTCCTCGGCAATCTCGCCCTCGGGCTGCAGACGGCGCTCAGCCTCGACAACGTCCTCTACTGCTTCGTCGGCGTGCTGCTCGGCACGCTGGTCGGGGTGCTGCCCGGCGTCGGGGCCACCGCCACCATCGCCATGCTGCTGCCCATCACCTTCGGGCTGGAGCCGGTCTCGGCGCTCATCATGCTGGCCGGGATCTATTACGGCGCGCAGTACGGCGGCTCGACCACCGCCATCCTGATCAACCTGCCGGGCGAATCCTCCTCGGCGATCACCGCGATCGACGGCTACCAGATGGCCCGGCAGGGCCGCGCCGGGCCGGCCCTCGCGACGGCGGCGATCGGATCCTTCTTCGCCGGCACGGTCGCCACCTTCGTCCTGGTGCTGTTCGCGCCGCCCCTCGCACGCATCGCCCTGAAGTTCGGCCCGGCGGAATATGCCTCGCTGATGGTGCTCGGGCTCGTCTGCTCCGTCGCGCTCGCGCACGGGGCCATGCTGAAGGCGCTCGCGATGGTGGTGCTCGGCCTGCTGCTCGGGCTGGTCGGCACCGACATCTATACCGGCACGCCGCGCTTCAATCTGGGGCAGCGGGAGCTCGCCGATGGCCTCAACTTCGTCGCCGTGGCGGTGGGCGTGTTCGGCATCGCCGAGATCCTGCGCAACCTGGAGCACGAGGCGGGGCGCCAGGTCCTGGTGAAGCGGGTGCACGGCCTGATGCCGAGCCGGGACGACGTCCGTCGGATGATCGGGCCGATCCTGCGCGGCACCGGGCTGGGCTCGGCCCTCGGCATCCTGCCGGGCAACGGCGCGCTTCTGGCCTCGTTCGGCTCCTACACGCTGGAGAAGAAGCTGTCCAAGGAGCCCGGGCGGTTCGGCAAGGGCGCCATCGAAGGCGTGGCGGGGCCGGAATCGGCCAACAACGCCGGCGCGCAGACCTCCTTCATTCCCATGCTGACGCTCGGCATTCCGTCGAGCCCGGTCATGGCGCTGATGATCGGCGCCATGATCATCCAGGGCATCGTGCCCGGGCCTCAGGTCGCGACCGAGCAGCCGGTGCTGTTCTGGGGCATCATCGTCTCGATGTGGGTCGGCAACCTGCTGCTGGTCCTGCTCAACCTGCCGCTGATCGGCATCTGGGTGCGGCTGCTGACGATCCCCTACAACCTGCTGTTCCCGGCGATCCTCGCCTTCTCCTGCATCGGCGTCTACAGCGTCAACAGCAACGCCTTCGACCTCTATACCGTCGCCTTCTTCGGGCTGCTCGGCTATGCGCTGCTGAAGCTCGAATGCGAGCCGGCGCCGCTCCTGCTCGGCTTCATCCTGGGGCCGCTGCTGGAGGAGAATCTCAGGCGCGCGATGATCATCGCGCGCGGCGACCCGATGGTGTTCGTCGAGCGGCCGATCAGCGCCGTGCTGCTGCTGGTGGCGGTCGCGGTGCTCGTCGTCGTCTTCCTGCCGGCGGTCGCCCGGCGCCGCGAGGAAGTCTTCGTCGAAGAGTGACCGCGGCGGCGTGGCGCCGCGCGGCTTCGGGTGCGTTCTCGGCAAACGAAAGGGCCGCCCGGTGGGCGGCCCTGGTCGTCGTGGCGGCGCCGAAGGCGGCCAGCCTACTTGATCTTGGCTTCCTTGAAGGCGACGTGCTTGCGCGCGACCGGATCGTACTTGCGGAACTCCAACTTCTCCGTGGAGGTGCGGGGGTTCTTCTTGGTCACGTAGTAGTAGCCGGTGTCGGCGGTGCTCACCAGCTTGATCAGAATGGTGTTTTGCTTGGCCATGGCCTTACCTCGATCGCCGGGCGCCCCGGGAAGGGCGCCACCATACCGACTGGCCGCCGGCTGTCAAGCCTGCGGACCGGGCGTCCCAGGGCGATCGCTTCAGGTTAACGGCTTGAGGGGCTGACGCGGGGGACTCCCA
>DAIMFL010000019.1:0-35888 GCA_036724615.1 Alphaproteobacteria bacterium
TTCACCGGCTCGGTGGTCGCCTTCGCCAAGCTGCAGGGCCTCGTCACCGGCGCGCCGCTGGTCTTTCCGGGACAGCACGTCCTCACCGCGCTGCTCGGCATTCTCATCGTCGCGCTCGTCGTCCTTCTGGTCACCGAGCAGTCCGTCCCGGTGTTCTGGGGCCTGACGGTGATCGCGCTGCTCCTCGGCTTCCTGCTGATCGTGCCGATCGGCGGCGCCGACATGCCGGTCGTCGTCTCCATGCTGAACTCCTATTCCGGCTGGGCGGCCTGCGGCATCGGCTTCACCCTCGGCAACAACCTGCTGATCATCACCGGGGCCCTCGTCGGATCGTCCGGCGCCATCCTCAGCTACATCATGTGCAAGGGGATGAACCGCTCGATCTTCAACGTCATCCTGGGCGGCTTCGGCACGGATTCGGGCGGCGCGGCCGCGGCCGGGGCCGGCAAGGGCGACCGGGCGGTGAAGTCCGGCAGCGCCGAGGACGCGGGCTTCATCCTGAAGAACGCCTCCTCGGTCATCGTGGTGCCGGGCTACGGCATGGCGGTGGCCCAGGCCCAGCATGCGCTGCGCGAGATGGCCGACCTGCTGAAGGCCGAGGGCGTGAAGGTGAGCTACGCCATCCACCCGGTGGCCGGCCGCATGCCCGGCCACATGAACGTGCTGCTGGCCGAGGCCAACGTGCCCTATGACGAGGTGTTCGAGCTCGAGGACATCAACCGCGAGTTCAGCCAGACGGACGTGGCCTTCGTGATCGGCGCCAACGACGTGACCAATCCGGCCGCCAAGACCGATCCCAAGAGCCCGATCTACGGCATGCCGATCCTCGACGTGGAGGCGGCAAAGACGGTGCTGTTCGTGAAGCGCTCCATGGCCTCGGGCTATGCCGGCGTCGACAACGAGCTGTTCTTCCGCGACAACACCATGATGCTGTTCGGCGACGCGAAGAAGGTCTGCGAGGAGATCGTGAAGTCGCTGGACTGAGCGTCGGCGGCAGGTCTCGCTGAGGGGGCGGGATGTCAGGCGAGCTTGAGATGGCGGCATCTGGACCGCTGCCTGGCGGTGAGGGCCGCGCCGCGTTTCCTGCGCGGCCCTGGCTGACGATCTTTACGCGGCCCCGCGCGACCATGCGCGCCATCATCGCCTCGGACCCGGAGCGGCATGTTGTGCTCATTGCCTGCTTGAGCGGGGTATTGAGCGCGATCGACAGAGCGTCGGATCGGACGCTCGGCGACCAGATAGCGTGGCCCTGGATTCTTCTGGCGGCCGCAATTCTGGGATCGATCTTTGGATATCTATGGCTGCTGATATACGGCGGGCTGGTGCGCTGGACCGGTGAGTGGCTTGGGGGAGCGGCGAGCAGCGAAGATGTGCGCGCCGCAATCGCGTGGCCGAACGTGGCGCTGGTGCCGGCTGCTCTGTTTTACGTCGCGGAGATCACGTTTTTCGGCGACGAGCTGTTCACCTCCGATGAACCATCGATCGGATTCGTCTGGCTTTCGTTGGTACATATGGGTGTGGGCGTTCCGATGGCCATCTGGTGGGTGGTGCTGCTGGCGAAATGCGTGGGTGAGGTGCAACAATTCTCTGCGTGGAAGGGTTTGGGCAATCTCGTAATTGCCTTATTGATGGCTATCTCGCCGTTCATAACGATCGCGCTCGCAGTACATCTGGCTACGTAATGCGCAGAAATCTCCGGGAGGCCCACTTGCATCGCAGCCAGCTCGCCGGATTCATCATCGACTGCAACACCGAGAATCTGGAGGACGCCGCCCGCTTCTGGGGCCAGGCGCTGGGTCTCGAGCCCCGGACCAGCAGCAATCCCGAGGATTCGAACTACATGCTGTTCGAGCGCGAGCCCAATGGGCTCGTCATCGAGGTGCAGAAGGTCGATCACCCGAGCCGCGTCCACATCGACATCGAGAGCGACGACGTGGAGGCCGAGGCGGACCGGCTGGAGAAGCTCGGCGCCAAGCGGATACAGAAAATCCGCACCTGGTGGGTCATGGAGGCGCCGACCGGCCAGCGCTTCTGCGTCGTGCGGGCGATGCGGAAGAACTTCCAGGAGGAAGCCAACGTCTGGCCGTGAGACCTCGGGCCGTCCAGCGGTTCTTTGTCTGAGGCTCAGGCCGCCGGCAGCGTCGGGATCCTTTCGAGCTCCACCGCCAACTCCCGCTGCGCATGCCAAGTATCGTGCGCGGCCTGCATGCGGACCCACAGGTCAGGACCATTGCCGAACAGCTTGCCCAGCCTGACGGCGACGGAAGGGGACACCGGCTTCCGCTCCTCGAGAATGTCGTAGAGATGCTGCCGGGATATCCCGAGCAGGCTGGCAATCTCGGTCTTGGGGCGCCTTACCGCGGGCAGCATCTCCTCCCGCAACAGGGCGCCGGGATGAGTCGGGCAACGATCGGGGTTCCGCTTGGCGGTATACTCAGCCATCGCCTGGCTCCTCAGTGGTACTGTTCGAAGTCGACCCGATAGGCGTCGCCACCCTCGAACTCGAAGGTGATGCACCATGGACCGTTGACATGGACAGTGTAGCGGATCGGCTTGAACCCCCTTAACGAATGGAAGTCGAAACCGGGCAGGTTCATGTCCTCGGGCTTGGCCGCTGCGTCCAGGGCATCCAGCCGGACGAGAAGTCGTTGGCGCATCTTCCCGTCGATCTTTGACGTCCGGCCTCTGGACCAGAGCTCGTCCAGCCCCTTGCTCTTGAACGACTTGATCACCGTGTATGTAAGCTGATTGCGTACATACGTCAACCGGTTGCTGACATTACGGGATATCCTCGATTCGGCCCGAATCGGAAAGCCCGCCTGGGACGACCCGGCGGGCTCTTTCGTCAGTCCTGAATCCGGCGAGGGGAGGGCTTCAGTACCCTTCGCGGTCCATACGCTTCCGGAGCAGCTTGCGATGCCGGCGGACGGCTTCCGCCTTCTCGCGGGCCTTGCGCTCGGACGGCTTCTCGTAGTTCCGGCGCAGCTTCATCTCGCGGAAGATGCCCTCGCGCTGCATCTTCTTCTTCAGCGCGCGGAGGGCCTGATCGACATTGTTGTCGCGAACCAGTACTTGCACGGGGTTTCGGCGCTCCTTCCCGATCCAGACCGTTGTTGCAGGACAAAGAAAAGCCCACCGGCTCGCACCGAGCCGATCGGCTTCAGGGCGAAAGGGGTAGCACAACCCCAAGCCCTTGTGAAGGGGCGCTTATCGACCCGGGCGAGACCGTCCGGGTCGCCCGGCAGGTTTGCGAAACGGGGCGGGACCGATCATAGTTCGGCCATGGCCATCCTGAAGATCGCCCGCATGGGCCACCCCGTGCTGCGCCGCCCGGCGGCCCCCGTGGCCGACCCGTCCGCCCCGGAAATCCGCAGCCTGGTCAAGGACATGCTGGAAACCCTGGCGGATGTCGGCGGCATCGGCCTGGCCGCGCCGCAGGTGCATGTGCCGCTCCGGGTGGTGATCTTCGAAGTGCCGGCCGGCCGCGCCGCCCGCGAGGGCGAGGCCGGTGGCGGCGTTCCGATGACCGTGCTGATCAACCCCGTGATCGAGCCGCTCGGCAGCGAGACGGCGCTCGGCTGGGAAGCCTGCCTGTCGGTGCCCGGCCTCACCGGCGCGGTGCCGCGCTGGACCCGTATCCGCTATTCCGGCCTGGGGCTCGACGGCGCGCCGGTGGCGCGGGAGGCCTCCGGCTTTCATGCCCGGGTGGTGCAGCACGAATGCGACCACCTGGACGGCATCCTCTATCCCCAGCGCATGACCGACCTCTCGCTCCTGGCTTTCGCCGAGGAGCTGCGCCACGGCCTGCCGGAGCGGGCGCCGGGCATGGAGGAGATGGTGGACTGAGTCCATGCGGTAGCGGGCCGGCTGAAGCGCCGCTTTCCAAACCCCCTCCCGCAAGGGGAGGGGGAAAACGAGGTCGAGGCGATGGCGACATTTGAAGATGCATCTCCACATGGCGACTCCGACGGCAACGTCCTGCGCGACCGTCTCCTCGACGCGACGCTCGTGCACGTGCCCTTCGACGGCTGGACGCCGGCCTCGCTGAATGCCGCCGCGCGCGGGCTGGGCATCTCCCGCGCCCTCGCGCTCAACGCCTTTCCGGGCGGGGCGGCGGAGATGGTCGAGCTGTGGAACAGGCGCAGCGACGAGCGCATGCTGGCGGCCCTCGAAGCGCGCGACCTGTCGGATCTGCGCTTCCGCGACCGCGTGGCGCTCGCGGTCCGGCTGCGGCTCGAGGCCGCAGGCCACAAGGAATCCGTGCGGCGCGGCATCGCGCTGCTCGCCATGCCGCAGAACGCGGCGGTCGCCGCGCGCTGCCTGTACCGCACCGTCGACGCGATCTGGCACGGCGTCGGCGACCGCTCGACCGATTTCAGCTTCTACACCAAGCGCGGCCTTCTGGCCGGGGTCTATAGCGCGACGGTGCTCTACTGGCTCGACGACCGTTCGGAAGGATCGGCGGCGACCTGGTCCTTCCTCGATCGCCGCATCGACGACGTCATGAAGATCACCCGGGCCCGCCAGGGCCTGGAGCGCCTGGCGGAGCGGCTCGACCCGTTCGGATTGCTGCGGCCGCGCGCGCCGCTGGGCCGCGCCAGCGCCCGGGGCCGGCGGACCGGCCCGCGGCGCCGCAACCCTAGCGTCGCGGGCTGAGCCGGGTGACGTGACCCATCTTCCGGCCGGGCCTCGCCTCGGTCTTGCCGTAGAGATGCAGCTTGGCGCCGGGCTCCGACAGGACGTCGCGCCAGGCATCGGCCTCCGCCCCGATCAGGTTCTTCATCACCGCATCCGAATGCTGCTCGGTCGAGCCGAGCGGCAGGCCGCAGACGGCGCGCACGAACTGCTCGAACTGGCTGGTGAAGCAGGCATCGATCGTCCAGTGGCCCGAATTATGCGGCCGCGGCGCCAGCTCGTTCACCAGCACCTCGCCGGCCGCGGTCACGAACATCTCGACGGCGACCAGCCCGACCACGTCCATCGCCTCGGCGATGTGCCGGCCGATCGCCTCGGCCCGCATCGACACCGCGTCGGGAACCCGCGCCGGAGCGATGGTCACGTCGAGGATGTGGTTGCGGTGCTGGTTCTCCACGGTCGGGTAGACCGCGAGCTGGCCCTCGACGCTGCGCGCGACGATCACCGAGATCTCCTGGGTGAAATCCACCAGGGCCTCGAGGATGCCGAGATCGGAGCCCATGAGCCGCCAGGCCTCGCGCAGATCGGTATCGGGATTGATCCGGACCTGGCCCTTCCCGTCATAGCCGAAGCGGGCGGATTTCAGGATGCAGGGGCGTCCGATCGCCCGCACCGCCCGCTCCAGCGCTTCCGGGCGGGTCACCTCCAAGTAGCGGGTCGTGGCGACCCCGACCCCGTTCAGGAAGTCCTTCTCCCGCAGCCGGTCCTGGCAGAGATGCAGGACGCGCGGACCGGGCCGGGTCGGGCGGAGTGCGGCGAGAAACTCCGCCGTCTTGTCCGGCACGTTCTCGAACTCGAAGGTGACGACGTCGACCTGCTCGGCGAAGGCCTTCAGGGCCGCCTCGTCCTCGTAGGGCGCGACCGTCGCATGCGGCGTCACCTGCATGGCGGGGCTGTCCGGGTCGGGACAGTAGATATGGCTGCGCAGGCCGAGCCGGGCCGCGGCCATGGCGGCCATCCGCCCGAGCTGCCCGCCGCCGAGGATCCCGATCGTGGCGCCGGGTCCGAAGCTCTGTCCCGTGTCGGCGGAAGCCCCCGAGCGCGGGGACCTTCCGGCGGTTTTGCGCTCTGCCATGACGCGGGTTCAGCCGGCCGGCGCGTCGGCCACGGACGCGGTCTGCTCGGCCCGGAAGCGGTCGAGCGCCTCGGCCACCCGCGGATCGCCCAGCGCCACCACGGCGGCGGCCAGCAGCGCGGCGTTGATCGCCCCGGCCTTGCCGATCGCCAGCGTGCCGACCGGCACGCCGCCGGGCATCTGCACGATGGACAAGAGGCTGTCCATGCCCTTCAGCGCGTGGCTCTCGACCGGCACGCCGAACACCGGCAGGGGCGTCAGCGACGCGATCATGCCGGGCAGGTGCGCCGCGCCGCCCGCGCCCGCGATCACCACCTTGAGCCCGCGCCCGCGGGCCTGCTCGGCATAGGCGTAGAGCCGCTTCGGAGTCCTGTGGGCCGAGACGATCCGGGTTTCGTGCGCAACCCCGAGCCGGGCGAGCGTGTCCGCCGCATGGCGCATCGTGTCCCAATCCGACTGGCTGCCCATCACGATGCCCACCGCCGGTGCGCCGGTATCCATGAACCCTGCGGCTCCCCCTGGAAAAAGGCCGGAATTATAGGGGCGGGCAGGCGCAAGGCAAGCACGCGCCGGCGCCGCTCCACCGGGTTATCCACAATCTGCCCGATTTTTGACCCAAACGTCGTCGCACTGATTATGCTCCACCCCATCGGCCGGCGCGGTGGCATGCATATTGGGGCACTCAGGTCAGCTGTCATGAAGATCGGCGAATCGAGCGCATCAGGACATCTCGGTGCGGCCCCTGCGCCGAAGCCGGGCGACCGGCGCGACAATGGCCTCTCCGGGCCGCGATCGGTGACCGACGTCGCCTCGATCGCCGGGCTCGGCGAGAGCGAGCTGTCCCCGGCCGTGCGCGCGGCACTCGCCACGCTGATGGAGGAGGTCGAGCGGCTGCGCCGCGAGCTCGACCGGTCGCGGCGCCGGATCGAGTATCTGGAGCGCCTGGCCGACGAGGACACGCTGCTCCCGGTCGCGAACCGCCGCGCCTTCGTGCGCGAGCTGTCGCGCATGATGTCCTTCGGCGAGCGCTACGGCATCACCGGATCGGTGCTCTATTTCGACGTCAACCACCTGAAGCGCATCAACGACGAGCACGGCCACGCCGCCGGCGACGCCGCGCTCCGCAAGATCGCCGAGGTGCTGCTCGCGAACGTACGCGGCTCCGACCTGGTCGGGCGGCTCGGCGGCGACGAGTTCGGCGTCATCCTCACCCAGGCCGACGAGCAGACGGCGCGCGAGAAGGCGGCGGCGCTGGCCCAGCTGATCGCGGACACGGCCCTGGACTGGGAGGGCGCGCGGATCCCGCTCTCCGTCGCCTACGGCATGCAGCCGCTGACCGAGGCGGCCGGGGCCGACGACGCGCTGAACGCGGCGGACAAGGAGATGTACCGGCAGAAGCGCGGCCAGGACGGCTCGGGAACGGCCGGCTGAGCCTCCGGCCAACCTGCCGCTCAGGCGATGATGTCGGGCAGGAGCTTGCTTTCGAGCCGCGTGATCTGGTCCTTCAGCAACAGCTTGCGCTTCTTCAGCCGCTGCAGCTGGAGCTGGTCGAACGGCCCGCCGTCGGCCAGGCGGCGGATCACGTCGTCGAGGTCACGGTGCTCGCTGCGAAGCTCCTCGAGCCGCTGCCGCAACTCCGCCTGCTCGTCAACCATTACGCCCTGAGGTCCTCGGTCGTTCCGCGGCCGGGACTATACCTCTTCCGGGGCCCTGCGTCACAGGAACAGAGGCCGCCGGCGGCCGGGCGGGGTTGATGCGGACAGGGCTTTCCTGAACACTCGCCGACGGCCGCGGGCGACCCGCCCCGGCCGAGAATCCACCCCAGATCCAACCCGGAGGGAGGGCGCATGGCCCCGGTCAAGCGGATCGGAATTCTGACGAGCGGCGGCGACTGCGCCGGGCTGAACGCGGTGATCCGCGCCGTGGCGCACCGGGCGATCACCGGATACGGCTGGCAGGTCCTCGGCATCCGGAACGGCACGGCGGGGCTGCTCGCGCGACCGGTCCAGGCGGCCGAGGTGACGCTGGAGCTGTTCGGCGGAACGTTGCTCCGCCAGGGCGGGACCATTCTCGGCACGACCAACAAGGGCGATCCCTTCGCCTATCCCATGAGCGACGGGCGGGTGATCGACCGCTCGCAGGAGGTGATCGACGGGTATCGCCAGCTCGGGCTCGACGCGCTGATCGGCATCGGTGGGGACGGCTCGTTCGCGATCCTGCGGCGCCTGGCCGAGCAGGGCGGCATCGGGCTCGTCGGGATACCGAAGACCATCGACAACGATCTCGACCTGACCGAGGTCTCGATCGGCCATCAGACCGCGGTGGCGACCGCCACGGAAGCGCTCGACCATCTGCAGCCGACGGCGGCGAGCCACAGCCGGGTGATGGTGCTCGAGGTGATGGGGCGGGACGCCGGGCATATCGCGCTTTCCGCCGGAATCTCCGGCGGCGCCGACGTCATCCTGGTGCCGGAGATCCGCTACTCGCTGTCGAAGGTCGCCGAGAAGATCGACGCGCTGAAAGGCGAAGGGCGCAACTTCGCCCTGGTCGTGGTCGCCGAGGCGGTGAAGACCGAGAACGGCGAGTCGCTCGTGACCCAGCATTTCGGCGGCAAGCCGACCTATGGCGGGATCGGTCACTATATCGGCTATCGCATCGCCCAGCTCACCGGCGCCGAGACGCGGGTGACGGTGCTGGGGCATGTGCAGCGCGGCGGCCAGCCGGGTGCGCGCGACCGCCTTCTCGCATCCGCCTTCGGGGTTCACGCCGTCGACCTCATCGCCGCGGGCAAGTTCGACCGCATGGTGGCGTGGCAGAACCGCGACGTGGTCGACGTGCCGCTCGCCGAGGCGATCCGCTATCCCCAGGTGGTGGACCCGGACGGCGTGCTGGTGCGGACCGCCCGCGGTCTCGGCATCTGTCTCGGAGACTGACCGTGAGCACCGCCGACGGACGCTTCTGGACGTTCTCCCTCGAAGTCTACGGCCGTCCGGGCGTGGCGCCGGCCTGCCTGGCGCTGCAGGACCGGCACGGGCTCGACGTCAACCTGCTGCTCTTCTGCTGCTGGGCGGCCTCGCAAGGCGTCCGGCTCGACCAGCGCGCCATCGCCGGCGCGGAAGCCGCGGTCGCCGGATGGCGCAACCAGGTGGTGAAGCCGCTGCGCAGCCTGCGCCGCCGGCTGAAGCGCGAGATCGCGGGGTTCCCCGATGCCGACCTCGCCGCCCTGCGCGAGAGGGTGCTCGCGGTCGAGCTCGAGGGCGAGCGGCTGGCGCAGGGGCGGCTCGAGTCGCTCCTGCCGTCGGCGGAAGCCGGCTCGGAAACCGGCCTGGTGCTCGCCGTGCGGGCCTTGCGGCTCTATTTCCGTCTCGAAGGCGTCGACCCGGACGACGTGGACGATCGCGACTGCCAGGCCCTTCTGGCCGGCACCTTTCCGGAGGCGAGCCAGGCCGCGATCAGCGCCGCGCTTTCCGGCTAGCCTTCGCGCCGGGGTCTCCGGTCTCGCCCCAGCGGCGCACGGTGCCGGTCTCGATCCCGAACAGGTCGAGCACGCGGCCGAGGCTGTGATCGACCATCTCCTCGATGCTCGACGGGCGCGCGTAGAACGCCGGCACCGGCGGCGCGATGACGGCGCCCATTTCGGACAGCGCCAGCATGTTCCTCAGATGCCCGGCATGGAGCGGCGTCTCGCGCAGCATCAGCACGAGCCGGCGGCGCTCCTTCAGCGTCACGTCGGCGGCGCGGGTGAGCAGGCTCGATGTCGCGCCTGTCGCGATCTCGGCCATGCTGCGGACGGAGCAGGGGGCGATCACCATGCCGAGCGTGCGAAACGATCCGCTCGAGATCGGCGCTCCGACATCGCCAACCGGATGGCACATGTCGGCCATCGCCTTCACCTCGGCCGGCTTCAGCTCCGTCTCGTAGCCGATCGTCATCTCCGCCGCCCGCGACAGGACGAGGTGGGTCTCGACGGGCAGAGGTTTCAGGAGCTCGAGCAGGCGCACGCCGTAGATCGCGCCGGACGCGCCGGTGATTCCCACGACGAGGCGTACTGGAACGTCCGGATTACCACTCATTTCGCCTGTTTTTCCAGATGGATCCGCCGAGCGGACGCGTCGTTTGCAAAGGCAAAAGGGGAGGCGTAGGATTCACGCGCTGGTCAAGGAGTTGTGCTGGAAAGGAGGGTTCGCATGGCCGTTATGGACCGCGTCGAAACGCTCAAGGCCAAACACGCCGATATCGACCATAAGATCATAGAAGAAGAAAATCGACCGAGTCCGGACCAATTCTTGATTGCGGAACTTAAGCGCGAGAAGCTGCGAATCAAAGATGAAATCGCCGGCATGACTCACCACTAGCGCGCCTGTCCGCGCGGAGCCGGGTCCGCGACAGGCCGCGGCGCCCTGGTGCGCTCCCGCAGAGTCCGTCCGTCGCGCCGACCCGGTCGGCGCCGACCAGCCCCGTCTGACTCGCTTCATCCAGCTCGGCCCGATCCATGCCAGCAACCCTCGTTGCCTTCGCCCAGGGGGTCGGCCTCGGCGGCGGGCTCATCATCGCCATCGGCGCACAGAACGCCTATGTGCTCCGGCAGGGGCTGCGCCGCGAGTTCGCGCTCTCCGTCGCCACCATCTGCTTCCTCTGCGACGCGGCGCTGATCGCGCTGGGCGTCGGCGGGTTCGGCAGCCTGGTGGCCGCATTTCCGGCGCTGACCAGGATCGCGGCCTGGGGCGGCGCGGCGTTCCTCGCCTGGTACGGCTTTCGCGCGCTGCGCTCGGCGCTCGCGCCCGGCGCGCTCGAGGCCGATGGCGCTGCACGGGCGCCCAGCCGCAGCCGGGCCGTGTTCACCGCCCTCGCCTTGTCGCTTCTCAACCCGCATGTCTATCTCGACACGGTGGTGCTGATCGGCGGCATCGCCGGCCAGTACGCGACCGCCACCCGGCCCTGGTTCGCGGCGGGCGCGATGAGCGCGTCGCTGCTCTGGTTCTACGGCCTCGCCCTCGGCGCCCGCCGGCTCGCGCCGCTGTTCAAGAAACCGGCCGCCTGGCGCATCCTCGATCTCGTCATCTGCGCCGTGATGTGGAGCATCGCCGCGTCGCTGCTGCGGACCACCCTGGCCGAGTGAGCGCGCCGGAGCGAACGGCGCCCTTGCTCCACGCGGTCGGGAGGGGCAGAAAGGGCGCGTTTCGAGGAGTACAGCCCATGCTGCTGCATCTGCAGACCTGGCCCGACGTCGAGACGTATCTGGCGACGAGCCGGGCCATCATCCTTCCGATCGGCTCGACCGAGCAGCACGGGCCGAACGGGCTCATCGGCACGGATGCGATCTGCGCCGAGGTGATCGCCCGCGGGGTGGGAGAGGCGGCCGGGTCGCTGGTCGCGCCGACCATCGCGGTCGGCATGGCGCAGCACCACATGGCCTTCACCGGAACGATGACGCTCCGGCCTTCGACCCTCATCGCCGTGCTGCGCGACACCGTGGAGTCGCTCGCCCGGCACGGTTTCCGGCAGTTCTATTTCATCAACGGCCATGGCGGGAACATCGCCACGGCGAACGCCGCCTTTTCCGAGATCTACGCGGAGGCGAGCCTGGCCCAGACCGGCGCGGCCGCCGAGACGGGCAATGCGGGCGCGATCCGCTGCCGCCTGAAGAACTGGTGGGAAGCGCCCGGGGTCGCCGCGATCTCGAAGGAGCTCTACGGCGATGCCGAGGGCAGCCACGCCACGCCGTCGGAGGTCTCGCTCACCTGGCATGTCCATCCCGACGCGGCGCGGCCGATGACGCTCGAACCGCCGGTCGCGCCGCGCGGCGGCTTCACCGACGCCGCCGATTACCGCCGGCGATTCCCCGACGGCCGGATCGGCTCCAATCCCGGCCTCGCCAGCGTCGAGGCGGGGAAGCGCCTCTACGACGCCGCCGTGGCGGGCCTCGCCGAGGACTATCGGAGCTGGCTGGCGGCGGAGTGACCTTTGGGCGGTGCCCGGCTTGAGGCTTTGGGGCGATTGCTCCAGACTGCCGGCGGTGCCGCCGAGGAGCGAAGTGAGCGTGACCAGGGGTCGTGCGAAAATCCCGGTACCTGCCCGGGCCATCGCCGAGTTCTGCCGGCGCCACCATGTGCGTCGGCTCGCGCTGTTCGGCTCGGTCCTGCGGGATGATTTCGGGCCCGACAGCGATGTCGACGTGCTGGTGGAGTTTCAGCCAGGCCATGTCCCGGGCTTCGCTTTCTTCGAGATGGAGCAGGAGCTGTCGCGCATCCTCGGGCGCAGGGTCGACCTCAACACACCGCAGTTTCTCGACCGCGCGTTCCGAGATCAGGTCCTGAACGAGGCGGAAACGCGTTATGTGGCCGCCTGACGACGCAATCGGCTGATCCATGGTTATGACGCCGTCGATCTCGATATACTCTGGACCATACTGGTCAGCGAGTTGCCGGTGCTCGTCGAGGAGCTGCAGAAATCCGGCGAATGGGAGGGTGGTCGTTGACGTCGACAGAAGAACTCCGTACCGGCCGCTACGAAGAAGTGTACGCCCGCTCCCTGTCCGATCCTGAAGGCTTCTGGGCCGAGGCGGCCGAGGACATCCACTGGATCCGGCGCTGGGACAGGACGCTCGACGCCTCGGCCGCGCCGCTCTATCGCTGGTTTTCCGGCGGGGTGCTCAACACCTGCTACAACGCCCTCGACCGGCATGTGGAGGGCGGCCGTGCCGACCAGGCGGCGCTGATCTACGACAGCCCGGTCACCGGCACGGTGCGGCACTACACCTATCGGCAGCTGCGCGACGCGGTGGCGCGCTTTGCCGGCGCGCTGGCGGCGCAGGGCGTCGCCAAGGGCGACCGGGTGATCATCTACATGCCGATGGTGCCCGAGGCGGCGATCGCCATGCTGGCCAGCGCACGGATCGGCGCCATCCACTCCGTCGTGTTCGGCGGCTTCGCGGCGAGCGAGCTCGCGACGCGCATCAACGACGCCCGGCCGAAGGTGATCGTCTCCGCGTCCTGCGGCATCGAGCCGGGCCGCGTCGTGCCGTACAAGCCGCTGCTCGACGCGGCGGTCTCGCTCGCCGAGGCGAAGCCGGAGCGCTGCATCATCCTGCAGCGCCCGCAGGAGCGATGCGCGCTCGTGGCCGGCCGCGACGTCGACTGGGACGAGGCCGTCGCGGCAGCGAAGCCCGCGGACTGCGTTCCGGTGCAGGCGACCGATCCGCTCTACATCCTCTACACCTCCGGCACGACCGGCCAGCCCAAGGGCGTGGTGCGCGACAACGGCGGCCACGCCGTGGCGCTCAAATGGTCGATGAAGAACGTCTACGACGTCGTGCCCGGCGAGGTGTACTGGGCGGCGTCGGACGTCGGCTGGGTGGTGGGCCATTCCTACATCGTCTATGCGCCGCTGCTCCATGGCTGCACCACCGTGCTCTATGAAGGCAAGCCGGTCGGCACGCCCGATGCCGGCGCGTTCTGGCGGGTGATCGCGCAGCACAAGATCTCGACCCTGTTCACCGCGCCGACGGCCTTCCGGGCGATCAAGCGCGACGATCCCGACGGCAGGCTGATCCGCCAATACGACCTGTCCGGCTTCCGCACGCTGTTCCTGGCCGGCGAGCGCTCGGATCCGCCGACGCTGGAATGGGCCGAGGCGCAGCTCCGCGTGCCGGTCATCGACCACTGGTGGCAGACCGAATCCGGCTGGGCGATGGCCGCCAACTGCATGGGGATCGAGCATCTGCCGGTGAAGCACGGCTCGCCGACCCGGCCGGTGCCGGGCTGGGACGTGCGCGTGGTCGACAATGACGGGCGCGAGGCGAAGCGCGGCGAGATCGGCGCCATCGTCTGCAAGCTGCCCATGCCGCCCGGGGCGTTCCCGACCCTGTGGAACGCGGAGCAGCGCTATCGCGACTCCTACCTGAGGCAGTATCCCGGGTTCTATCAGACCGGGGACGCGGGCTTCATGGACGAGGACGGATACGTCTACATTATGGCCCGCACCGACGACATCATCAACGTGGCCGGCCACCGCCTGTCCACCGGCGGCATGGAGGAGGTGCTGGCCGCCCATCCCGACGTCGCGGAATGCGCCGTGATCGGCGTGGCGGACCAGCTGAAGGGGCAGGTGCCGCTCGGATTCCTGGTGCTGAAGGCGGGCGTCGCCCGGCCGCACGACGAGATCGTGAAGGAGGTCGTGGCCCTGGTGCGCGACAGGATCGGCCCGGTCGCCGCCTTCAAGTCCGCGACCGTCGTGAAGCGCCTGCCCAAGACCCGCTCGGGCAAGATCCTGCGCGGCACCATGCAGAAGATCGCCGACGGCGAGGCCTACAAGACGCCGGCGACGATCGACGACCCGGCCATCCTGCCGGAGATCGCCGATGCGCTCTCCGGCCTCGGCTACGCGAAGCGGTCGTGAGCCGCAGGGGACTTGCGCCGCTCTTCCTGCTGCTCGCCGGGGTGGTGCTGGCGGGCGAGCCCGGCCGCCTCGAGGCGCAGACGCCGGCCGAGGACATGGCCCTGCAGGAGAAGGCCGAGCCCTACATGGCCTTCGCCGATCAGATCGTCGCGGCGCTGAGGGCCGGGCAGAGCGGCGCCTTCCGCGCCTCGCTCAGCCCCACCCTGCTCGCGAGCACGACGAAGGAGGAGCTCAACGCCTTCGTCGATCGCCAGGTGATCCCGTTCTTCGCCGATTACGCGACCCCTGGCGAGGAGCAATGGGTGGCGCCCACCACCCATCCGGCGGGCTTGACCGGCTTCGCGTTCTTCAGGAGCTTCACGGCCTCCGACGGAACGGAGAAGCCGTTCGTCCTGTACCTGCTCGAGGAGGACGGCCGACTCGTGGTCGGCAATCTCCTGGTCGGGCGCAGCTTCCAGGACATGCACCCGCAGCAATGACCCCGATGCCGGCCGCCCGGCCCGGCTCTCTTTCCCTCAGGTGACAGGACATGCAAGCCAACAGGATTCTGAAGACGCTCGGCCTTCCCGCCAAGGACCTCAAGTCCGGCGACATCGTCGTGCGCTCGCCGGTCGACGGCGCGGCGCTCGGCCGCGTGAAGTCGGACACGCCGGCGCAGGTCAAGGCCAAGATCGGCCGCGCCGCGGAGGCGTTCCAGGACTGGCGCCAGGTGCCGGCGCCGCGCCGCGGCGAGCTCGTGCGCCTGCTCGGCGAGGAGCTGCGGCTCGCCAAGGACGCGCTCGGCCAGCTCGTCTCGCTCGAGGTCGGCAAGATCCTCGTCGAGGGCAAGGGCGAGGTGCAGGAGATGATCGACATCTGCGACTTCGCGGTCGGCCTCTCCCGCCAGCTCTACGGCTTCACCATCGCCTCCGAGCGCTCCGGCCATCGCATGATGGAGACCTGGCACCCGCTGGGCCCGGTCGCGGTCATCACCGCCTTCAACTTCCCGGTCGCCGTGTGGTCGTGGAACGCGGCGCTGGCGCTCGTCTGCGGCAATCCGGTGGTCTGGAAGCCGTCGGAGAAGACGCCGCTCACGGCGCTCGCCTGCCAGCGCATCTTCGCCCGCGCCCTGAAGCGCTTCGGCGACGCGCCGAAGGGGCTGCTCGAGGTGGTGATCGGCGGCCGCGAGGCGGGCCAAGCGCTGATCGACGATCCGCGCGTCCCGCTGGTGAGCGCCACCGGCAGCACCCGGATGGGCCGCGAGGTGGGCCCCCGCGTCGCCGCGCGGTTCGGCCGCACGCTGCTCGAGCTCGGCGGCAACAACGCCATGATCGTCGCGCCCTCGGCCGATCTCGACCTCGCCGTGCGCGGCATCCTGTTCTCGGCTGTCGGCACCGCCGGGCAGCGTTGCACGTCGCTCCGGCGGCTCATCGTGCATCAGAGCGTCTACGACAAGCTGCTGCCGCGGCTGAAGGAGGCCTATGAGAGCGTCAGGATCGGCAACCCGCTGGACCGCGGCACGCTGGTCGGGCCGCTCATCGACCAGGGCGCGTTCGAGCGCATGCAGGCCGCCCTGCGGCGCGCCGAGGCGAATGGCGGCAAGGTGACGGGCGGCGGCCGCGCGCTCGCGCGCAAGTACCCGAACGCCTTCTACGCCAGGCCGGCGATCGTGGAGATGCCGAAGCAGACCGAGATCGTCTGCGAGGAGACCTTCGCGCCGATCCTCTACGTCATGAAGTACCGCGATCTCGACGGGGCGATGGCGCTCCACAACGGCGTGCCGCAGGGCCTGGCCTCCTGCATCTTCACCACCGACCTGCGCGAGGCGGAGCGCTTCATGTCGGCGGTGGGCAGCGATTGCGGCATCGTCAACGTGAACATCGGCCCGAGCGGAGCGGAGATCGGCGGCGCGTTCGGCGGCGAGAAGGAGACCGGCGGCGGGCGCGAATCCGGCTCCGACGCCTGGAAGGCCTATATGCGCCGCGCCACCAACACCATCAACTACTCGCGCGAGCTGCCGCTCGCCCAGGGCATCGTGTTCGGCTGAACTGCCGGCGCCCGCCGCTGCTCAAAGAAGTTCAGCGGCGGGCGTCCGATCTCGGAGCACGGCCCGCGGGCAGATCCGCTCAGTGCTTCGCGACGACGCCCGGCGCCTCCTCGCGGCCGAGATAGCTTCCGGTCACGGTCGCCAGATGCTGCTTCAGCCAGTCGGCCATCGCCTCCTCCTCGCGGAGAATCCGCTCGCAGGCGGCGCGCGTCTCGAAATCGCCCACGGCGTCCGCGGCGGCGATCAGCACGCTATAGGACGCGATTTCCATATGCTCGAAGGTGTAGCAGGCCATGGTGCCTTTCACGATCTCGTCGCCGACCACCAGCCCGCTCAGCCCCTGGCCCATCGCCACCAGCTTTCCCGTGAGATCCTTCACGCTGGACGTGTCGCCGCCGCGACGCTCGATGCATTCGCGCAGGGTTTCGGCCTGACGCCGCGTCTCCTCGAGATGGCGCTGCACCTGCGCCTTGACCTCGGGATAGTTCTTGATGCGCTGGGCGAGAGAGCCGAGCATCGTCTCGGCCTGCTCCTCCATCGCATGCGCATCGCGCAGCCACTCCATCAGCCTCTCTTCAGCGGTCGCCATCTCCGTCTCCTGGGTGCGATTTCGTCTCCCCCGCAAACCGGATCGGACGAAGCTTTGTTCCTGTGGCGTGCCACGGGATGGAGACCGCCGCTCGATCCGGAGCGCGGCGTCCGACGCCGTCTTCCTCGCAACCCGGGCCGTGGAACTTTGGCGGCGACGATCCGTTAAAGCATTTCTCGTTTATGTCGGCGCAGCACCCCCTCACCCTTCCCTTTCCCCTTTTCGGGGGGAGAGGGTTGCGCAGGCGCGGGCCAAGGGCGTCAGCCCGAGCCTAGCCGGCTTGCCCGCCGAAGCTCGGCGCAGCCGAGCGAAGGGGGGAGCTGGGTGAGGGGGAGATGACTCGGTGTGAACGGGACAAGCTCTAGCAGAAGCCGCTCACCCCTGCCTCCCCGAGGTCCGCCATGAAGCCGCGCGCGCAAACGACCAGGCGTCGGACCGGCGTCAGCAGGCGTTCGCCGATCCGCGAGGGGCGGCCGTTTCCGCTCGGCGCCACCTGGGACGGGCTCGGCGTCAACTTCGCGCTGTTCTCCGCCAACGCCACGAAGGTCGAGCTGTGCCTGTTCGACATCGACGGCCGGCGGGAGCTCGAGCGGATCGAGCTGCCGGAATACACCGACGAGGTCTGGCACGGCTATCTGCCCGAGGCGCGGCCCGGCACGGTCTACGGCTATCGCGTGCACGGCCCCTACGAGCCCGATGCAGGTCACCGCTTCAACCCCAACAAGCTTCTCGTCGATCCCTACGCCAAGCAGCTCGTCGGATCGCTCACCTGGGGGCCGGAGCTGTTCGGCTATAAGCTCGACAGCCCCGACAAGGACCTGTCTTTCGACGACCGCGACAGCGCCCATCTCGTGCACAAATGCCGGGTCATCGATCCCGCCTTCACCTGGGGGCAGGACCGCCGGCCAATGGTGCCGTGGGAGCGCACGATCGTCTACGAGATGCACGTCCGCGGCTTCACGAAGCTCAGCCAGCATGTGCCGGAGGCGGAGCGCGGCACCTTCGCCGGGCTCGCCCACGGGCAGGTTCCGCGCTACCTGCGCTCGCTCGGCGTCACGGCGGTCGAGCTTCTGCCGGTGCACGCCTTCGTCGACGACAGCTCTCTGATCGAGAAGGGCCTGCGGAACTACTGGGGCTACAACTCCATCGGCTTCTTCGCGCCCGAGCCGCGCTATCTGCACTCGGCCTTCGCGAACGAGTTCAAGGAGATGGTGAACCAGTTCCACGCGGCGAGGATCGAGGTGATCCTCGACGTGGTCTACAACCACACCGCCGAGGGCAACGAGCTGGGCCCGACCCTGTCCCTCAAGGGCATCGACAACGCGAACTACTATCGCCTGCTGCCCGACGAGAAGCGGTACTACATCAACGACACCGGCACGGGGAACACGGTCAATCTGTCCCACCAGCGAGTCCTGCAGATGGTGGCGGACTCGCTGCGCTACTGGGCGACCGAGACCCGCGTCGACGGTTTCCGCTTCGACCTGGCGACGATCCTGGCGCGCGAGCCCTACGGGTTCGACGAGGGCGGCGGATTCCTCGATGCCTGCCGGCAGGATCCCATCCTCTCCTCCGTCAAGCTCATCGCGGAGCCCTGGGACATCGGCCCCGGCGGCTATCAGGTCGGGCGGTTTCCGCCGGGCTGGGCGGAGTGGAACGACAAGTACCGCGACACGGTGCGCGCCTATTGGCGGGGCGACGACGGCAAGCTGCCCGACTTCGCCGCCCGCCTCGCCGGCTCCGGCGACCTGTTCAACAAGCGCGGGCGCAGGCCCTGGGCCAGCGTCAACTTCATCACCGCGCATGACGGCTTCACGCTGAACGACCTCGTCTCCTACAACGACAAGCACAACGAGGCGAACGGCGAGGGCAACCGGGACGGACACTCCAACAACTATTCCTGGAATCATGGGGTGGAGGGGCCGACCGACGATCCAGAGATCACGGCGCTGCGCGAGCGGCAGAAGCGCAACCTCATGGCGACCCTGCTCTTGTCCCAGGGCACGCCGATGGTCCTGGCCGGGGACGAGTTCGGCAGCACGCAGAACGGCAACAACAACGCCTACGCGCAGGACAACGAGATCGCCTGGCTCGACTGGGCGGGCATCGCGCAGGAAGGACGCGAGCTTCTGGAGTTCACGCGCAGGCTCATCGCCATCCGCAAGGCCTATCCGATCCTGCATCGCGGCCGCTTCCTGGTCGGCCAGTACAACGAGGAGCTCGACGTCAAGGACGTGACCTGGCTCACCCCCGCCGCGACGGAGATGGGGATCGAGCAGTGGACCGATCCGAAGGCGAAGTGCTTCGGCGTGCTGCTCGACGGGCGGGCCCAGCCCACCGGCATCAAGCGGCGCGGCTCCGACGCGACGCTGCTGCTCGTCTTCAACGCTCACGAAGACGTGGTGGAGTTCACCCTTCCCGAGGTGCCGGAAGGCAACCGGTGGGTCGGCCTCATCGATACCAACGACCCGGCCCGGGTCGAGCCGGGCACCTTCGCGTTCGGCCATCGCTACCAGGTGACCGGCCGCTCGCTGCTGCTGTTCGTCCTGGGCGTCGGGGAGGTGCCGCGGCGCGGTCTGCGCGAGGGGGTGCGCGCCATTCTCGACATCGCCGAGACGCCGATTGCCGACGAGATCCTTTAGCCGGGCGCGCCTCGGGCCGCGGTCTGGCTCAGGGCGTGATGCTGCTCGCGGCCTCCCGGCAGACGGCCTCGCAGCGGCGGCACGCATCCGCGCAGATGCGGCAGTGCTCGTGCCGGCCGGCATGCGTCTCGCATTCCTGCGCGCAGGTGCCGCAGGCCAGCGAGCAGGCCTCGACGACCTGGCGCAGCAGCTTCTCGTTCGATCCCGTCCGCCGCGACGCCATGGAAGCGGTCGCGGCGCAGATATCGGCACAGTCGAGATTGAGGCGGATGCACTGCCGCAGGTCCTGGACTCCGCTCTCCGCCAGGCAGGCGTCGGCGCAGGCGGTACAGGTCTGGGCGCAGTCGAGGCACGCCTCGATGCAGCGGATCAGCGCGTCGTTGACGTTGCCCTTCACGTCGGGATGCGTCCCGATCATCTCCCTGGCATGCACGATGCTGTCTCCTTTCAAGGGGCGAAGCGCTCGGACGCCGATGCGGGGAGAACGTGACGGGCGATGGCAGGTTCCGGCCGGCGGACGGACCCGACAGAAAGATCCGGGGCGGGCTCGGGCGTTTCTCGCGTCACGTGTCGCTGCCGCCGAGCCCTTGCGCAGGCGGAAGAGCCCGTCGGCCGCGGCTCAGCGCAGCCGGATCGTCCGGTCGTCGGGGCGGAGCCGCCGGACCTCGGCATCGATTTCCGGACCCGCGGCGAGGCCAAGAGTCTCGAACAGGCGCTCGGCGGCGGCGAGCCAGCTTTCGTAATAGGGGCGGCTGCGCCCGGCCGCTTCCGCCTTGCCGATCTCCTCGATCAGCAGCTTCTGAAACGCGGGCCAGGCGAATGCGCCAGCCTCGTGCAGGGCCACGACCACGGCGAAGATCCGCGCCTCCCAGGGCTCGACGAAGACCGGGCCGTCCGTCGAGGACGGAATGGCCGCCGGCCCGTCCAGCAGCGGAATCCGGTCTCCGCTCATGTCGCTCACGGCGCCGGCTCCAGGTAGGAATCCCAAAGATCCAGCCTGATCCTGTCCGCCGGCGCCGCCTCGTCTCCCCACAGCTCCCGGGCGGCGAACTCCACGGAGTAGAGCTGCTGCGGGGCCTTGCCGAGGCCGCTCGCGTTTGCGTCGGCAAAGACGAAGCAGCCGCGCTCGGCGACGATTCTGCCGAGGCGGTCGCGGGCGTAGCGCGGCAGCCGGGTATGGCCGGGACCGCAATGCCGCCGGGTGCGGATCCGGTCGCCGACTTTGAACCGGTGGGGCGCGTCGGAAGCGTCGGTAACGGCCTGCGAGGCGCCCGCGGCGATCGCTGCCGGCACCGCAGCGGCGGGAACGGGCGGGTGCACGCCGTCGGGCAGGGGCAGCCGCGGACCGCCCGCGAGCTCCGAGCGGACGACGGCGCCCGAGTCCCGCAGCAGCTCCTCGAGCGTGGCGAGCCAGCGCTCGTAGTAGCTTGCCGACAGGTAGTCGGCCGGCGGCATCCGCTCCATCGCGCGGCGGAAGCGGTCGTCGCTGAAGCGCACGGAGAACGGCACGGCAAGGGTGAGGGCGAAGACCCGGGCCTCCCACCGCGCGTGAAAGACCGGCTCGTCGGGCTCGCGCTCCACCGGCCCGAACCCGTGCATCCCGCCGAGATCGTGTACGCCGTCCAACGCCGTCCTCCTCAGACGAGCGCCGTGCCGATCATGCCGTCCCGCGTGACCAGCCGCGCGAGCTGCGCCTCGCTCAGCCCGTCGGTGCCGGCGGGGCGCTCGGGCAGCACCATGTAGCGGATGTCGGCGGTGCTGTCCCAGACCCGGATGGACTTGCCGTCGGGGATCGCCACCCCGAACTCGCGCAGCACGGCCCGCGGCTCCCGCACGATGCGCGCGCGGTACGCCTGGCTCTTGTACCAGGTCGGGGGCAGTCCCAGCACCGGCCAGGGATAGCAGGAGCACAGCGTGCAGACGATCACGTTGTGCGTCTCCGCGGTGTTCTCGACCACCACCAGATGCTCGCCCTGCAGCCCGCCGAAGCCGAGCTCCGCCACGGCGGCGGTTCCGTTCTCGAGCAGCCGCCGCCGGAATGCCGGATCGGTCCAGGCGTGCGCCACGACCGCCGCGCCGTTGCGTGGCCCGATCCGGGTCTCGTACGCCTCGACGAAGGAGTCGAGCGCAGCCGGATCGACGATCCCCTTGGCGACGAGGACGGCCTCGAGCGCCTTCACGCGGAGCGCGACGCCCGTCTCCTCCTCGTCGTGGTCATGATCGTGGTGATCGTGCGGCATCTCTCGGGTCCCTGCCTCGCGGTCGGCGGCCTCGCACCTGCCGCCAGATTGATCGACGGTACCGGCCGACGCAACAGCTGCGCCGCAAGACATTGACACGCATGACTTCTACTGATTGTATAATTATTATAATAAATATCTAGGCGGGGGCCGCATGGAGGGGTCCGTCGGCAAGCGGTCGCCGGGGCGGGCGCACGTGTCGCCGCGCCGCCCGCACAAGCGGTCCGACCTCGTGGCGGAGGAGATCAAGGCCTGGATCGTCAGCCGGTCCCTCGGGCCCGGGGACAAGCTGCCGCCTGAGAAATCCCTGATCGAAGCTTTCGGGGTGAGCCGGGGCACGATGCGGGAGGCGCTGCGCGCGCTGGAAGTGCAGGGCCTGGTCCGCCTGATGACCGGGCCGCGCGGCGGCGGCCTGATCGTGGAAATTCCGGAGGAGCGGGCGATGCAGCTTCTCGGCGGCTACTTCTACTTCCGTACGCTGACGATCCCCGACATCTACCAGGTCCGCTGCACCCTCGAGCCGCAGCTCGCCGAATCGGTCGTCGGCCATCTGACCGAGGACCACTATGTCCGCCTCGAGGAGCTCATCAGGAAGTCCTCGATAAGGGCCCGCACGCCCGACCAGCGCCGGGAGCAGCGCGGCGCGGAGCTCGAATTCCACAACGTGCTCGCCGAGGCCTGCCCCAACTCGTGGCTGGCCTTCGTCTGCCGCTTCATGAACCGCATGCTGCGAGACCTGATCGTGTTCAAGAAGCTCTATCTGCCGCCGCACAAGGAGTTCGCCGAGGCGAATCTCTGCTCGCATCAGGATCTGATCGAAGCCTTCCGGCAAGAGGACCGCAAGGCGGTCCGTCATATCATGCAGAAGCACATGGACCAGGCTGCGAGGTTCATGACGGCGCTCTCCGGCTCGATCGACCGGGGGCCGCTATTGGACGTGCCGACGCATCGCGAGGTGAAGTCCATGAGCCGTCTGGGCTGAGGGAGAGCGTTCGATGAACCTCGTGTCCCTGCTCCTCAACGGCCTGACGCTGGCCACCATCCTCATGATCGTGGCGCTGGGCCTGGCGATCATCTTCGGCCTGATGAACGTGATCAATCTCGCCCACGGCGAGTTCGTCACCATCGGCGCCTACACCCTGGCCCTGGTCCAGGCGCTGGGCGGCTCGTACTGGCTGGCCCTGCTGCTGGCACCGATTGTCGGCGGCCTGCTCGGGCTGGCCCTGGAGCGCACGCTCATCCGGTTCCTCTACCGGCGGCCGATTTCGGCGATTCTGGCGACATGGGGCCTCAGCCTGGTGATCCAGCAGCTCATCCAGCTTGCCTTCGGCGCCGCTCCGCGCCGGGTCGACAGCCCGATCGACGGATCGATACTGATCCTGGGCGAGAGCTATCCGGCCTATCGCCTGTTCCTCATCGTCGTCGCCGCCCTTGTGGTCGCCGCCTGCGCCATCGGCTTCAAGTACACGCGCTTCGGCCTCGATCTGCGGGCGGTGATCCAGAACCGCTCGGTCGCGGCGGCGATGGGGATCAATACCGAGCGCGTCTACGCCGCCGCCTTCGCCCTAGGCGTCGCGATGGCGGCGCTGGCCGGCGTGCTGATCGCGCCGCTCACCGTGGTGATCGCCCAGATGGGGCTCAACTATCTCGCGCGGTCCTTCTTCGTGGTCATCCTGGGCGGCGCCGGCAGCATCGGCGGCGTGGCGGCGAGCAGCGTCTTCGTCGGAGGGTTGGAGACCGTGCTCAACTATCAGATCCCGGTGACGGTCTCGCAGGCGCTCGTCCTGGTGATCGCCATCCTCATCATCCGCTTCCGGCCGCAAGGCCTGCTGCCGGCGTGATCCGCGATGGCCGACCCGACGGCGTCCTCGCTGACCCCATCGATGGCGAAAGCCGCCGCCGCCCCACGGATCGCGCGCGGCGAACGGCGCTGGCTCATGGCTACTCTGGTCGTGGCCGCGGGCCTGGCTACGGTGCCCGCCTTCGTCGACGTCTACAATCTGTCCACCATCCGCGACGCGCTTCTGTTCGGAATCTTCGCCCTCAGCCTCGATTTCTTCTGGGGCAAGACCGGCACCATGAGCTTTGGCCACGCCACGTTCTTCGGCCTGGGCGCCTATGGGATGGCGGTCGTGACCATCAAGCTCGGACTCGATCCGGTCGTCTCGCCCTGGCTCGGGCTGCTCGCCGGCATGGCATTTGCCGGCGCGATTGCCGCGGTCGTCGGATATCTCCTCTTCTTCGGAGGCGTGCGGGGCGCGTATTTCACCATCGTCACCCTGGCGCTCACCTTGATCGCTCAGCAGATCGCCATCGGCTGGTCGGAGGTGACCGGTGGGGATTCCGGCCTGATCGGCGTGCCGCCGCTCAGCCTGCCGATGGTCTCCGTCACCTTCATGGACGTTCCCTTCTTCTATCTCGTGCTGGCCGTGGCGCTCGCCGCGCTCCTCGGTCTCTGGCTTGCGTGCCGCGGCCGCTACGGGCGCATTCTCGCCGCGCTTCAGGACAACGAGCCGCGCGCGCTCAGCCTCGGCTACAACACCTCGGCCCATCTCCTGCTGGTCTTCGTGCTGTCCGCCGCGCTGGCCGGCCTGGCCGGCAGCATCTATGTCACCGGCACCGGCTTCGTGGCACCCGACATGATCGGCCTTCTGCTCTCCACAGAGGTGATCATGTGGGTGGCGGTCGGCGGACGGGGGACGCTCATCGGGCCCTTCGTCGGCACGTTGCTGGTCATGCGGGTGCAGCAGGAAATCTCCTCGATCGATACCAAGCTTTGGCCGCTGGCGATCGGCGGCTTCTTCATCGTCATGGTGTTCCTGTTCCCCGACGGCGTGCTGAGCCTGTTCCGCAGCGTCCGGTCGCTGCGCACGCGTCTTGCCCGCCGGAGGACCGGGCGGTGAGCGCGCCCCTCCTGGAAGCGGAGGGCCTGCGTCGTGTCTTCGGCGGGCTGGTCGCCGTGGACAATGTCGATCTCACCATCCGGCACGGCGACCTCATCTGCATCATCGGACCGAACGGCGCCGGAAAATCGACGCTCTTCAACATGCTGTGCGGCAGCATCCGGCCGAGCGCCGGGCGCATCCGGTTCCAGGGCGAGGACCTGACCGGCATGAAGCCCTATCGCTTCGCCCGCATCGGCATCGCCCGCAAGTTCCAGGTGCCGGGCCTGTTCGAGAGCATGAGCGTGCGCGACAACCTGCTCGTCGCCGCGCGCAGCCTCGATCCTGCCGCGGCTGCATCGCGAGCGGGCGAGCTCATGGACTCGCTGTCGCTGTCGACCCGGTCGGAGACGCCGGCGGGTGAGCTGCCGCACGGCCAGAAGCAGTGGCTGGAGATCGGCATGGGCCTGATGTCGGCCCCTAAGCTTCTCCTGCTCGACGAGCCGACGGCGGGAATGAGCGCGGAAGAGACCCGCAAGACGGCCGATCTCCTGCTGGGGCTCAAAGGCCGGATCGCGGTCATCGCCATCGAGCACGACATGCGCTTCGTCCGCCAGCTCGCGTGCCGCACGATGGTGCTCCATCAGGGCCGTCTCATCGCCGACGGCACCTTCGCCGAGATCGAGGCGAACGAGCTGGTCGGCGACGTCTATCTGGGGAGGCGTTGACCTTGCTCCGGATCGACGCCATCGAAGCCGGCTACAGCGCCGTGCCCGTGCTGCGCGGTGTCACGCTGGAGATCGAGCCGAAGGAGGTTCTGGTCCTGCTCGGCCGCAACGGCGTCGGCAAGACCACCCTCATGCGCGTGCTGATGGGTCTGGTCCCGCCGAGCGCCGGGCGCATCACGCTCGACGGAACGGATCTCACCCGGGCGGCGCCCTATCGTGTCGCCCGCCACGGCATCGGCTACGTGCCGCAGGGCCGCGGCATCTTTCCCAAGCTCACCGTGCGGGAGAACCTGACGATCGGCAGCCGCGCGCGTGCCGACGGGCGGTCGGAGATCCCCGATCGCGTGTTCGAGTTCTTCCCGATCCTGAAGGAGCGGCTGCGCCAGCTCGGCGGCACCTTGTCCGGCGGCCAGCAGCAGATGCTCGCCATCGGCCGCGCGCTGTGCGGCGAACCGAAGGTCCTGCTGCTCGACGAGCCGTCGGAAGGGATTCAACCCGACATCGTTCACCAGATAGGACACATCGTACGGCGCCTGGCCGCCGACACCGACCTCGCCGTGCTCCTGGTCGAGCAGAATCTCGACCTCGGGCTCGGGGCCGCCACGCGTTGCGTGATCATGGAGAAGGGAACCATCGTCCGGGAGGGGCGGCCCGACGAGTTCCAGGACGAGGAGGTACTGAGGGAGTACTTGGCGATCTGACGATTGCGCAGACGCCGACGACATACACAGGGAGAGACGCCATGACGAAGAACAGGACGATCCTCACGCGTCCAGTCGGTCGCCGTTCGGCCTTGAAGGCCGGCGCCGGTCTCGCCGCGGTCGCCGCGGCCTCGGTCGGCATGCCGACCATCCTGAAGGCAGAGGACACCGTCAGGATCGGCTTCCTGACGGCCTTCACCGGGCTGGAGACGATCCTCGGCGAGACGCAGTACAACTGCTTCCAGCTGGGCGTCGAGGAGCTGAACGCCAGGAACGGCATCGGCGGTCGCCAGATCGAGGTCATCGCCGAGGACGATCAGACGACGACCAAAGGATGCATCGACAAGGCGCGGAAGCTGGTCTTCCAGGACAAGGTCGATGTCATCATCGGCCTGATCGCCAGCCTGGAGCACGTCGCAACCCGCAGCGTGACGACTCCTGCCAAGAAGCTCCTGATGTATACGACCTATTACGAGGGCGAGGTTTGCGAGAAGTACTTCGCCGCCACCGGGCAGGTGCCCAATCAGCAGATCGACCCGATGACCAGGTGGCTCACCGCGAACGTCGGCAAGAGCGTCTATATTCTCGGGTCCGACTACATCTGGCCGCAGCGCTCCGCCGTCGCGATCAAGACCGCGTTCGAGGCCAATGGCGGCCAGGTGCTCGGCACGGAGTTCTTTCCCTTCGGCACCCAGGATTTCGGCCCGGCGCTCGACAAGGTGAAGGCGGCGAAGCCCGACATGGTGTGGATGATGGTTGCGGGGGCCGACGGGGTGACGGTGCTGAAGCAGTACCGGAGCTTCGGGATGGAGCCGCAGCTGGTCGGCAATGGCTGGGACGAGGTCTACAGCTTCGCGCACCCGGACCTGGCGGCCGGCGCGATCTCGAACCAGGCCTATTTCATGACCATCGACAACCCGCAGAACAAGGCGTTCGTCGCCAACTACCAGGCCAAGTTCGGCAAGGACAAGCCGATCAACGCCATCGGCGAGGCGGCGTATGACGCGCTCAACCTCTACGCGCTCGCGGTCGAGAAGGCGGGCTCGACGGAGGACGACAAGGTCATCGCCGCGCTGAGCCAGGTCGAGTTCGAGGCCCCGCAGGGCCACGTCAACATCTCGGCGGTCAACAATCACATGCGGTCGAACAGCATCCTCTCCCGGGCCAAGCCGGACGGCATGTGGGAGACGATCGAGAACTTCGGGCAGATCGATCCGGAGATTCCCGGCTGCCAGCTCGGCTGATCGCGATGCCGCACCCGCCCGGAACGCGCGCCGTTCCGGGCGGGGAGCGATCAATCAAGAGGCCGGGAATGTCTGCACCAGGCGGCTACGACACCTTATTGCAGGCGGCGGAGGCTCTCTGCGCTGCCCGCGTGTCGTCCGAAGAGCTCACCCGCGACGCCATCTCGCGCATCGAGGAGATCAACCCGCGCCTCGGCGCGGTGACCGATCTCGCGGCGTCCAGTGCGCTTCGGGCGGCACGCGATTCCGATTCCCGTCGCGCCGAAGGCGGCGCTCGAGGAGTGCTCGACGGGATCCCGGTTCTGATCAAGGACTGCATCGACACGCGCGGCGTCGTCTGCTCGGCCGGCCTGTCGTTCCTGGCCGACCATCGCCCGGATGCCGACGCCCCGGTGGTGCGGCGGCTGCGATCGGCGGGCGCCGTGATCCTCGGCGTCTCTGCCACCGATCCCGGTACGTTCGGCGTGCGCACGCCGGCCGTCACCCATCCGCAGGCGCCGGCGCTGACCGTCGGCGGCTCCAGCGGCGGATCGGCCGCGGCCCTCGCCGCAGGGTTCTGCCTCGGGGCATTGGGAACGGATACCGGGGGATCAATCCGCATCCCCTCCGCCTGCTGCCTGACCGCCGGCTTGAAGCCGAGCTATGCCCGCGTCTCGCCCGTCGGCGTACGGCCCCTGGCGCCATCGGCGGATCACGTCGGGCCGATGGCGCGCCGCGCCGCGGATCTGAGGGCGATCGCAGAGGTCATCGATCGCCGTTTCGCCCGCGCCGTCAGGCGGCGCGACGGCCGGACGCTGACGATCGGCCACGCGCCTGCCTATTGGCGCGATGCCGCGCCCGAGGTGGCGGACGGAATGTCGGCTGCGCTCGATGCCGCGCAGAAACTCGGCGGCCGCATCCGGGAGGTCGCGCTCCCCGGTCCCGATGCCGTCGGGGAGTTTCACGTCGCCATTCTTGCGGCGGAGTCGGCGGCCTATCACTTCACCACCTTTCCGGCGCAGCTCGACGTCTACTCCCCGGTCGCCCGCGGCTTGTTCGAGATCGCGCGGAACCAGCGCGGCTACGAGTATCTGCTCGCCTGCCAGAAGCGCGAAGAGGCCCGCCGCGCCGTCGATGCCGCGTTCGAGGATGTGGATTTCCTGCTGGTGCCGACCCTGCCGGTCACGCCGCCCAGGCGTGATGCGGAAAGCGTGCTCGTAGGCGGCATCGACCGCGACTTCACCTGGGCGCTGGTGCGCTACACGGCCTTGTTCGACCACACCGGGCATCCTGCCGTCTCGCTTCCGACGAGCGTGATTGCACCGGGCACCGGTACGAGCGTGCAGGTTGTCGGAGCGCGAGACAGCGACAAGGATGTTCTCGGCTTCGCCGAATCGCTCGAGCGAGAGCTGGCCTTGTCGGTCGACTGGTCGATCCGCGCATGATGCGCCGGCGTCGTCCAGAGGCGCCGGACTCAGCTCTGCTTCGACAGGATGCTCGAGATGTCGAAGCCGCCGGGCAGCGTCGCCTTGCCGGCTTCGGTGTGCTGGTCCTCGGCCGGCTGCGGCCGCTCGACTCCGGCCTTCTCCAGCGCGCGGCGCGCCTTGGTGACGGCGGCGTTCAAGTCGCTCTGCGAGCATAGCCCGAGCAGCACCGGGTCGCGCGGCCGGAGATTGGGCGAATTCCAATGGCTGCGGTCGCGCACGGCGGCAATCGTCTGCTTGGTCGTGCCGATCAGCTTCGAGACCTGCGCGTCGGACAGCTCCGGGTGATGGCGCAGCAGCCACGCGATCGCATCGGGCTTGTCCTGGCGCTTCGAGACCGGCGTGTAGCGCGGCCCCTTGGTGCGCGGCGCCGGCATCGGGATGTCCTGCTTCTGCATCTTGAGCCGCGTGGAGGGGTCCTGCTCGCAGCGGGCGATCTCCTCGCGCGTCAGCTGCCCGTTCGCCGTGGGGTCCTGGCCGACGATGCCGATCGCGACCTCGCCATCGGCGATGCCTTGCACTTCCAGCGGGTGCAGCCCGCAGAAATCCGCGATCTGCTCGAAGCTGAGCGTGGTGTTCTCGATCAGCCACACGGCCGTGGCCTTGGGCATCAGTGGGTGTGCCATGCTGCTCCTCGTGATCTCCGGCACCGCTGCCGACGATCCCTCCGCGGCACGCGTGAAGGGGCCATCTCGCGGCGGCGGCTTGGCGCCCCGCCCGGCGGCGAATGGTGACCCAGGATATAGGGTTTCGGGACCGGGATGAAAGCGATCGGGGGCGAGATACCACTCCCGGACCGCCATCGCCACAGGAATCTGCGCCGGGCGCGGGTCAGCCCTTCCCGACGGTCAGCACGATCTTTCCGATATGTGCGCTCGATTCCATGAGCCGGTGGGCATCCGCCGCCCGGGCCAGGGGGAAGGTGGCGTGCACCAGCGGCTTGATTCGGCCGCCCTCGATCAGCGGCCAGACCTTCTCCCGGAGAGCCGCGGCGATGGCGCCCTTGTCGGCGACGGGGCGGGGGCGCAGCGTCGATCCGGTCAGGGTCTGCCGCTTCACCATCAGATGCGCCAGGTTGAGCTCGACCGTGCTGCCCTTGAGAAACGCGATCTGCACCAGCCGGCCCTCGACGGCCAGGATCTTCAGGTTCCGCTTCACATAATCGCCGCCCACCATGTCGAGGATCACGTCGACGCCCTTGCCGCCCGTGGCCGCGCCGATCGCCTCGACGAAATCCTCCGTCCGATAGTCGATCGCCAGCTCGGCGCCGAGCTTCCGGCAGGCCTCGCATTTCTCCGGGCTGCCGGCGGTGGTGAAGACCCGCGCGCCGAAGGCATGGGCCAGCTGGATGGCCGTGGTGCCGATTCCGCTCGATCCTCCGTGAACCAGGAAGCTCTCGCCCGGCTTCAGCCGCCCGCGGTCGAAAACGTTGCTCCACACGGTGAAGAAGGTCTCGGGCAACCCGGCCGCCTGCACCATGTCGAGCCCCTTGGGGACCGGCAGGCATTGCGGCGCCGGGGCGGCGCAGAACTCCGCATATCCGCCCCCGGCCACGAGCGCGCAGGCCGGATCGCCGACCCGCCAGCCGGTGACGCCTTCGCCCAGCGCGGCGACGGTGCCCGCCACCTCGAGCCCGGGGATGTCGGACGCGCCGGGCGGCGGGGCGTAGCCGCCGGCGCGCTGCAGCATGTCGGGCCGGTTGACTCCCGCGGCCGCCACCTGGATCAGCACCTCGCCCGGCTGCGGCCGGGGCATCGGCCGCGTCCCCGGGACCAGCACCTCCGGCCCGCCGAATCTGGTGATCTCGATGGCGGTCATGGTGTCGGGCATGCCGGCGGCCTCCGGAGACTGCTTGCGGGGGTTGGACGGGTGGCCTCGTCTAATATTATGGCGAAGCACCCGCGACAAGCCGGGACGGGAACAGCAGTCGCCGCAGGCCGGGAGGCCGCCCATGGACCTGGAAGAGCTCGAGCCGCGCAAGAAGGCGCCGCAGCCGAAGAACCTCGACGAGTGCTCGATCGAGGAGCTCCACGCCTATATCGGCGAGCTGCAGGCGGAGATCGAGCGCGCCCGCGCCAAGATCGCCGTGAAGGAGGCGCATCGGGCCGGCGCGGCGGACATCTTCAGAAAGGGCTGACGGCGCCGCGGTCGCCCGCGTTAACCTTACCTTAAGGATCGACGGGTAGATTTCCCCTCGGAGGGTTCCGGTTCCGGAACCCTCTCTTGGGTCGCTTCCGATCCTTGTTGACGCCTCCCTGTCTAACTTGAACCGCCGGCCTCGCCGGCGGTTTTTTGTTTTTTGATCTCCGGCTGGCGGCGGGTCTGTTGTATTTTTGCAACAACGGGAATCTTCTTGACGGCTGCTCGTCCGCCAACCTAACTTTTGGCACCGGCAAGTTAGACAGGTCGAGGCTCCGGACAAAAGAGAGGGCCGCCACCCGAAAGGGCGAGCGGCCCTCCGCTTTTACGGGTAGGATCGCCACCCGCTTCACGCGCTCCGTGCCGCATCGCCGCGACATTCGCCATGGCCGATCCCAAGCTTCTTCATTTCGACACGCTGAGCCTGCATGCCGGCCAGCAGCCTGACCCGGTCACGGGCGCGCGCGCCGTGCCGATCTATCAGACGACCTCCTATGTCTTCCGCGACACGGACCACGCGGCGTCGCTGTTCGACCTGGAGCGGCCCGGCTACATCTATTCGCGGATCGCCAATCCGACGGTGGCCGTGCTCGAGGAGCGGATCGCCGCGCTCGAAGGCGGGGTGGGCGCCGTGTGCACGGCGAGCGGCCAGGCGGCCTTCCACCTGGCCGTGGCCACGCTGATGGGTGCGGGCGGCCACATCGTCGCCTCGGCCTCGCTCTACGGCGGCACCGTCAATCTGCTGAAGCTGACGCTGCCCCGCTTCGGCATCACCACCACCTTCGTCCATCCGCGCGACCTCGACGGCTTCCGCAAGGCGATCCGCCCGGAGACGCGGCTCGTCTTCGGAGAGACGCTCGGCAATCCCGGGCTCGAGCTGCTCGACCTGCCGGCCGTCGCCGAGATCGCGCATGCGGCCGGGCTGCCGCTGATGATCGACTCCACCTTCTCGACGCCGTATCTCAACCGGCCGATCGAGCACGGCGCCGATCTCGTCATGCACTCCGCCACGAAATGGCTGGGCGGGCACGGCGTGGCGATCGCCGGCGTCCTCGTCGACGGCGGCCGCTTCGACTGGGAGGCATCGGGAAAGTTTCCCACGCTCACCGAGCCCTACGAGGGCTATCACGGCATCGACTTCGCCGAGGAGTTCGGGCCGCAGGCCTTCTGCGCCCGTGCCCGGGCCGAGGGCTTGCGCGACTTCGGCGCCTGCCTCGGCCCGCAGCACGCCTTCTACATCCTGCAGGGGCTGGAGACGCTGCCGCTGCGCATGGCGCGCCACGTCGAGAATACCGAGAGCGTTGTCGCCTTCCTGAAGCAGCATCCCGCCGTGGCCTGGGTCGCCTATCCGGGCCTCGAGGATCATCCCGACCACGCGCTGGCGCGGCGGCTGTTTCCGAAGGGCTGCGGATCGATCGTGAGCTTCGGGATCGAGGGCGGGCGCGCGGCAGGTGCGCGCTTCATCGACAGCGTGCGACTCGCCTCCCATCTCGCCAATGTCGGCGACGCCAAGACGCTCGTCATCCACCCTGCCAGCACGACGCATCAGCAGATGGATGCCGCGGCGCTGCAGGCCGCCGGCGTGGGCGAGGACATGGTGCGCCTGTCGGTCGGCCTCGAGGATCCCGCCGACATCGTCGATGATCTGGCGCAGGCGCTGCGGGCGTCGCAAAAGACGTAGCGCCGGACGTCGGGGGAATCGTCGCGATGAGTGCGCCATCATGGATCTGACCGTCGACGGGCGGAGGGTCTTCGCGGCCAATGGCGGCGCGGCATTCGATCCGGCGCGCCCGGCCGTCGCGCTGATCCACGGCGCCGGCATGGACCACACGGTCTGGAGCCTCCAGGCGCGCTATCTCGCCCATCACGGGCACGGCGTGCTGGCGGTCGATCTGCCGGGCCATGGACGCTCCGCCGGGCCGCTCCTCGACTCGATCGAGGCGATGGCCGGCTGGATCGCCCGGCTGCTGGATGCCGCCGGGATCGCCCGCGCCGCGCTCGTCGGACACAGCATGGGCGCGCTCGTCGCGCTCGAGACCGCCTCGCGCCATCCCGGTCGCGTGAGCCATCTCGGGCTGATCGGCATCGCCCCCTTCATGCCGGTCCATCCCGATCTGCTCGGCGCGGCCCGCGCCGATATGGGCCTGGCCGCGCAGCTCGTCACCTCCTGGGGCTTCGGCCAGAGCGGGCATCTCGGCCGCAACCCGGCGCCCGGCCTCTGGATGATGGGCGGCGCCCATCGCCTGCTCGAACGCGCGCCGGCCGGCGTGCTCGCCAACGATCTCGCCGCCTGCGCCGCCTATCAGGACGCGCCGGATGCGGCCCGTCGCGTCGCCTGCCCGACGCTGCTGCTGCTCGGCGCCGACGACCGGATGACGCCGGCGCGGAAGGGGCGCGAGCTCGCCGCCGCCATCGACGGCGCGGATTGCCGCGTGCTTCCCGGCATCGGCCACATGGTGATGGCCGAGGCGCCCGACGAGACGATCGACGCGCTCGCCGATCTGCTGCGGCGCTGAGCCGCCGCGCCGCTGTCGCCGACAGTCCGGAGCTGCGCGCTCGCGGCGCAAAAAAAGGGCCGGGTGGTTGCCCACCCGGCCCCGGTTCGGACACCGCTCAGGGAAAGGAAGCGGTGCTGCTTGGCGGCGTTTCGTCAGGCCGCCTTGCCTTCGAGAACGGGCGCAGCCTTCGGCGCCTTGGTCTCGACGTTGATGGTCCGCGGCTTGCGCGCCTCGGGCACTTCGCGAACGAGCTCCACATGGAGCAGGCCGTTCTCGAGCGACGCGCCCTTCACGGTGATGAACTCGGCGAGCTCGAACCGGCGCTCGAACGCGCGGCCGGCGATGCCGCGATACAGGAACTTCCGCTCCTCCTCGGCCTTCCTCGGCTTGCCGGCGATCACCAGCGTGTTGTCCTGCGCGGTGATCTCGATCTCGTCCTCGCCGAAGCCGGCCACGGCCATGGTGATGCGGTACTCGTCCTCACCCATCTTCTCGATGTTGTAGGGCGGGTAGCTCGGCGCGCTCTCGTCGAAGCGGGTCGCCGTGTCCATCAGCCGGGCCAGCCGGTCGAAACCGACGGTCGAGCGGAACAGGGGAGAGAAATCGTAGCTTCGCATGTCCATATCCTCCATGGAGCAACATGGGTATGGGAGTCCACCGTCGCGGTCGAACTCCCGGTCTCTGTCGTGGGCCGGACCCGGTCTCGGCATCCGGCCTGATCCGAAATTGGGAATGCCGCGCCCGCGTTTCAAGAGTTGCCAGGCGGGGGCGGAAGCCGTTGAATCGACGGGCGTTGCGGCGGGTCGGCCGCCAAAGGAATTCTTAAGCGGGCCCGCCTAGCCTCGGCGGAACCGGCTCACTCGCGGGCGCGCGTCGCCCTTTCCCTTCGGGCAGTCACGGGGTCCCTCTGCGTGCAGGACGGCGCCGCCACAATCACCTTCTTCGACCGCACCTATGGCGAGGCGTTCAGCCTGCTGGAGGAGGCCCGCGACTATCTGGCCGAACGGCAGCAGCGAGAGCTCGAGCCCCTGCCGCCCTCCGTGCAGCTGGTCGTGAGCTGCGAGACGATGCGGCTCACGACCCGGCTGGTGCAGGTCATGGCCTGGCTCCTCGTCCAGCGCGCGGTCCAGGCCGGAGAGATCGAAGCCGAGGATGCCGACCGCCCGGAGCGGCGGCTCGGCGGCCATGACGTCTGCACGAAGCCGGGGCCGTGGGACCTGTCCGGCCTGCCCCGCCGCCTGCGGCTGCTGCTCGACCGCAGCGAGGCGCTCTACAACCGCGTCGCCCGGCTCGACGAGATGGTCCATATCCGCATCTCCCAGCAGCGGGCGGAGCGGATGGCCGCCGCGCCGACGGCTGACGAATCCGACATCGTGCCGGTCTGAGCCGGGGTGAAGGATGCAAACAACAGGTATTTATTCTGAGCCAATTGTAAGAGATTCCGACAGTGTTCTCAGTGGCTTAGCGATCTGACCATAATACCTCCGTCAGATCAGCCACTTGGCACAGCCGCCCGCCTTGGCGTCGGAATTGCATGACCTCCGGGAAATACGAACAGACGCGCCCATGCCGGGCGCGGACGAGTTCACCAGGAGGGTCCCATGCGTATCCCCACACTTGCGACCACGGTTTCGGCCTGGGCCTTCGGCCTCGCCCTGATCGCTGGCATCTCCCCCGCCTCCGCCATCGACGTGACCAGCCTTAGCAGCGGCGGGGGCACCGACGTCTGGCGGGACGGCACCTTCGATGGCGTGTCGACGCGCAACGGCGGCAGTGTCACGCTGTCGAGCCAGCAGTCGCCGGATGGCGACGGTTCGCTGCGCCTCTCGATGCCCGGCGCCTCGGCCAAGGCGACCGCCATCTACACGGGAACGAGCGTGCTGGGGAAGCTGGAGTACCTGACCAGCGTCACCTACCAGTACTATCGCGACCCCGCGAGCACGAATTCGAACGTCCAGGCGCCGTCTCTTCGGCTGGTCGTGTCGGACGGGGAGGGGCGCCAGGGCTTTCTGGTCTATGAGCCGGTCTACAACGGCGGCGCGCCCGTGCCGGAGGGCAGCTGGCAGACGGCCGACGCGACGACCGGCCATTGGTGGCTCTACGAGGGCGGCGTTTTCGAGAATTTCGGCCTGACCCTGAGCGACTGGATCACCGACGAATTCTTCGACAACTCCACCGGCACGGTATCGAAGCAGGGCTTCGGCGAAGATGCCCTGATCCTCGGCATCGAGATCGGGGTTGGCTCCGGCTGGGCCGGTGACACACTCGCCTTCGTCGACAACATCAACCTGTCGTTCCTGACGGATGACAAGAACGAGACCAGCTTTAGCTGGAACTTCCGGGCGAGCACCACCCCGGTGCCGGAGCCGGCGACCCTGGCGCTGATGGGCGCGGGGCTGGCCGGACTCTGGATAGTCCGGCGGCGGCGGAGCGTCTGACGCTCCGCGAGGTCCGGAGAGGGCAAACGAAAGGGGCGGACCGCGCAGCGATCCGCCCCTTTTTCGTTTCCGCGGCCCGAGGGCCCGCCCGGCGCAAGCCCGCTACTTCTTGCCGCCGATGCCGATGCCCT
>DAIMFL010000020.1:0-35730 GCA_036724615.1 Alphaproteobacteria bacterium
GGCGGCGCGGATGCCGCAGGTGCCGGTCGCCGTCCGACGCGAGCGCGCGGCGCGGCTGCGCGCGGCGGGCGAGGCGGCGAAGCGGCGCTTCTACGACGCCCAGCAGGGCGCCGCGGTCGTCGTGCTGGTGGAGACGGCGGAGGGGCCGCAGAGCCGCGGCCACAGCGCGCAGTTCGCGCCGGTGACGCTGACGCGGGCCGCCGCGCCCGGCGAGATCGTGGCGGCGCGGGTCACCGGCGCCGACGACGGCGGGCTGACCGCCGAGCCTGCGACGGCGAGAAGCGCGGCATGAGCGACGCGACGGAAACCGCCCCGAAGCGCGGCTGGCTCTCCCGGCTGCGCGAGGGCCTCACCCGGTCGTCGAACAAGATCGCCGACGGCATCACCGGCATCTTCACCAAGCGCAAGCTCGACGAGGGGGCGCTGGAGGAGCTCGAGGAGCTGCTGATCGCCGCCGCTCTCGGTCCCGCGACCGCGGCCAGGCTGGTGGCCAACCTGGCGAAGACCCGCTTCGGCAAGGAGGTCACCCCGGAAGAGGTGCGCGGCGCGCTCGCCGCCGACATCGCGCAGATCCTGGCGCCGGTCGCCACACCGCTCGCCCTCGCGCCCGGAACGAAGCCCACCGTGGTGCTGGTGGTCGGCGTCAACGGCAGCGGCAAGACCACCACCATCGGCAAGCTCGCCAAGCAGTTCCGCGACGAGGGCCGCAAGGTCGTCATGGCCGCGGGCGACACGTTCCGCGCGGCGGCGGTCGAGCAGCTGAAGATCTGGGGCGGGCGTACCGGCGCCGCGGTGGTGGCGCGCGAGGCCGGCGCCGACCCGGCCGGGCTCGCCTATGACGCGCTGGTCGAGGCGCGCGAGGCGGCGGCCGACGTGCTGCTGATCGACACGGCGGGGCGGCTGCACAACAAGGCCGACCTGATGGCGGAGCTGCAGAAGGTGATCCGCGTGCTGAAGAAGCTCGATCCCGCGGCGCCCCATGCCTGCCTGCTCGTGCTCGACGCCACCACCGGGCAGAACGCCCATTCCCAGGTGGAGGTGTTCCGGCAGATGACCGACATCTCCGGGCTGGTGGTGACCAAGCTCGACGGCACGGCGCGCGGCGGCGTGGTCGTCGCGCTCGCGTCGCGGTTCGGCCTGCCGATCCATGCGATCGGCGTCGGCGAAGGCGCCGACGATCTGCGTCCCTTCTCGGCCGAGGCGTTCGGCCGCTCCCTCATGGGCCTGCCCCCCGCGGCGTAGACAGGACGCCTGGCCGGAGGGGCTTTCGCCCCGAGTCCGCCGCTGCTACATCTGTCGGCCGGTGCTCGATGCGGCGCGGTTTGCGGCCGATCGGGCCGGACCCGAGGGGATGTCTCCGCCAGCCTGCGATGCCGAAACCGAATGCGACCAAGCACGGCCAGGGAACGGGCGGCCGCCGAGATCGCGGCGGGTTCGGCCGCCGCGCGGCATGGCAGCTGTGGCACAGCCGGCTCGGCCGCGCGGTCGATCTGCCGTTTCCCGGACTGGACGGCATCAGCGTCCGCTGCTTTCCCGATTGCGCCGCCACCGGCCGGCTGATGCGCGACGGCGCCTTTCCCGACCGCCACACCGCTGCGTTCCAGCGTCATTACCTGCGCCCCGGCGATGCGGTCGCCGATATCGGCGCCAATGTCGGGCTGGTGACGATGCAGATGGCGGCGCTCGTCGGGTTCGGCGGGCGCGTCGACGCCTTCGAGCCGAGCTCGCAGATGCGGCGGCGGCTGACCGAGAACCTGCAGCTCAACCGCCTGGTCCAGGTCGCGGTGCAGCCGCGCATGGCCGGCCGGGAGACGCGCCAGGCGCGCTTCGCCGACGCCACGACCAAATCCGGCCGCCGCCGGCCGCCTCTGCCCGTCGAGCTCGCCACCGGCGTCATCGGCGTCGACTGCGTGCGGCTCGACGAGGCGCTGGCCGGGCGGCGCTGCAGCCTGATGCGCATCGACGTCGCCGGGCAGGAGGTGGCGGTGCTCGAAGGGACGGTGCGCATGCTGCGCGAGGCGAATCCGCCGGCCCTCCTGATCGCGCTCGACGATGCGCTCGCCGATTACGGCCTGTCGCCGGAGGCGGCGATCGAGTGGCTCGACGAGCACGATTACGAAGTTGCCCTGTACAACGCCGACCAGCACCGGATCGACTACGGCGCGGCCCCGTGGCTGCGCTCGCGCACGGTGATCGCGCTGGCCCGCGCCGCCCGGAACTTCGTCTCCCGCCGTCTCGCCGGCTTCGACGACGACAAGATCGCCGACGGCCTCCACCACCACGCCGACTGAGCCCGTCAGGACCCACCATCCCCGGCCACCCGCGCCGCAGCATCATCCGGAACGCCCCGAGCCATGCCGCTCGACTCCTTCGTCATCGCCCTGGTGCTCATGGCAGCGGTCATGCACGCGAGCTGGAACGCCCTGGTCAAATCCGGGCGCGACAAGACCGCGATGCTGGTGCTCGTCATCACCGCGTCGAGCATCCCGGCGATGGCGATGCTGCCCTTCGTGCCGCCGCCCGATCCGGCGGCCTGGCCCTATCTCGCCGCGTCGACGGCGATCCACTTCGTCTATTACCTGACCCTGGTCAGCGCCTATCGGCACGGCGACCTGTCCCAGGCCTATCCGATCGCCCGCGGCAGCTCGCCCGTCATCGTCGCGGTGGGGGCGTGGCTGCTGGCCGGGGAAAGCCAGGGCCTGCTGCAGATCCTCGGCATCGCGATCGCCTCGGCCGGCATCATCAGCCTGGCGGGATCGGTGGGCGTGCGGAACGGGAAGCTCGCCTGGAACGGCTCCGGGCGCGACGGCGAGGGCAAGTCGATCGCCTTCGCCTTCGCCACCTCGGTCGCCATCGCCTTCTACACGCTGATGGACGGGCTCGGCGTGCGCAGCACCGCCGACCCGATGAGCTACATCCTCTGGCTCCTCGCGCTCGAGGGGCCGCTGATGGTGGCGGCGGGGCTGTGGCTGCGCCGCGGCCGGCTCGTCGAGTCGTACCGGCCGGTCATCGGCAAGGGGATCGTCGGCGGGCTGGTCGCCGGGCTCGGCTACGGCATCGTGATCTGGGCCATGAACCACGTGCCCATGGCCCATGTCTCCATGCTGCGCGAGACCAGCGTCATCCTGGCCGCGGCCATCGGGGCGCTGTTCCTGGGCGAGCCCTTCGGCGCGCGGCGGATCGCCGCGGCGGCGCTGGTCGCCGCCGGCAATGCCTTGCTCCACCTGCAGCTCTGAAGCGGAAAGCCTGGTGCCCGGAATCACGTGATACGGAGATTTCGAAAGACCCCGAATCAGTGTCCAAGGAAAGTCGAGTACTAGACGCCGGCCACGGCCCCGTAGTCGCCCGCTTCGCCCTGCGGATTGCCCTGGGTCGGGAAGCCCGGCTCGGCCAGAGCCCGGCGGTGGTGGTCGAGCGCCCAGCGCACCGAGGGAAAGGCGATGTCGGGCCAGGGGATCTCCGCCCAGCGGAACAGCCCGACCTCGACCGTTTCCGCGCCGGAGGCGACGTCCGGCGACAGCAGCCGGGCGCGGTAGATCACCTGCACCTGGGAGAGCCGCGGTATGCTGTAGACGGCGAGCACGCCGTCGAGCTCGATCCTGGCCTGGGCCTCTTCCCAGGCCTCCCGCCGGGCGGCGTCCGCCGTGGTCTCGTTCAGCTCCATGTAGCCCGCCGGCAGCGTCCAATACCCCTTGCGCGGCTCGATGCCGCGGCGGCACAACAGGATGCGATCGTCCCAGGCGCAGACGGAGCCGACGACGACCTTCGGGTTCTCGTAGTTGATGAAGCCGCAATCGGTGCAGACCAGGCGCGGCCTGTTGTCGCCGTGCGGCACTTCGCGTACGAAGCTCCCCGCAGGGGCCTGGTCTTCGGCGGGCGGGCGATCGGATGCGGACATGGCGCTAATGTGCCGCGCGGGCGGGCCCCGGACAAGCCGGCCCGATTCTGGGTCTGCAACGGAGCGGAACGGGCATGGCGGGTTTCTTCGACAGGGTGCGCAACGGGGTCGAGCGGCGGCGGACCGTCGAGGTCGGCTGGATGATCGACGCCGACAAGGCCGGCTTCATCTACGAGGCGCCGCGCCAGTATCAGCGCAAGGCGCCCAGCCCGCCCTCCACCAAGGCCGTCGGCCACTGCCCCGCGGTGCTCGACCTGGAGGCGCGGCTGTTCGAGGTGCTTTGCCCGTTCGACGTCCACCTGCGCCTCGGCCGCGACGACAAGGGCAACCTGCAGATCCAGTACCCCCGGCCGAACGAATCGACCGCGAACCCGCAGTTCCTGGCGCAGCTGGTGAAGCCGAGCCAGCCGACCGAATGGCGCGAGCCCGCCAAGCCCGTGCTCCAGATCAAGACGCCCTACCGCTTCGTCGCCGACGAGCCGGTCTGGATCACCCAGCTGCCGCCCTTCCTGCACTACCGGGCGAAGCCGCTGCCCGGCACGCTGATCGGCGGCCGGTTCCCGATCCACGACTGGCCGCGCATCATGATGTGGGCCTTCGAGTGGCACGACGTCTCGCAGGACCTGATCCTGAAGCGCGGCGAGCCCTGGTTCTATGCCCGGTTCGAGACGCACGACCCGTCGCGCCACGTTCGGCTGGTCGAGGCGGAGATGACGCCCGAGCTGGCGCAGTATCTGAAGGGCATGGACGCGGTGACGCAGTTCGTGAACCGCACCTTCTCCCTGTTCCCGACCGCCCGCAGCCGCCGCCCGAAGCAGCTCCTGAAGAAGGTCGAGCGCTGAAGCGCGCCACCGGCCTGATCGCCAGGCCATAGGATCTTGATCATCGGCGACCCGGTACGCCTAAAATACCGGAAGTTGCGCATCCCGTGCCGGATCGAGCGCCGCAGGACGGCGGCGGATCGACGCGCCCGCGCATCCGCCTGAGCGCGCCGCATGACGGAAACGGCCTGTCGGCGCGGGCTTTTGCCGCTTCCCGCGACTCGTCCGTAACGCGAACGACACGGGCCCGTGCTAACAGGTCCTTAATGAAGCCGGGCGGAAACTGGCCTAGCTTCAACTATGTACATAGAGAAGTTCGATCATTGGTTTTAATTATCGCGTATTTCGGATAAACTTTCGTTCAGGATTGCGTCAGATGATGCCGCGGACGAGGGGGACGAGAACGACCGCGGCGGCATTCGGCGGGGGTCGAACCGAATTGTCTAGCCGGGAATCGCGAGGGGCGAGCTGGGCAAGATCCGTCTCATGGCAGCAACCTCTGAAGACGTGACGTACCTGCTGCGGCTTGCGCGGGACAAGTCGATCGACAGCAGGAAGCAGCTCGTCGCGATCGTCAGCGACCTGTTCTTCGACAAGGGCACGGCGCTGACCGCGCACGAGCGCGCCCTGATGACCGACATCCTGAAGAAGCTGATCAACGACGTCGCGGTGCCGGTCAGGAAGGCGCTCGCGGAGCGGCTCGCCACCGTCCCCTCGGCACCGCACGACGTGATCGTCGCCCTAGCGAACGACGAGATCGACGTGGCGAAGCCGGTCCTGATGCGCAGCGAGGCGCTGCTCGACATCGACCTGATCGAGATCATCCACCACCGGTCGCAGGAGCATCAGCTCGCGATCGCCATGCGGCGCAACCTGTCGGAGCAGGTGTCGGACGCGCTGGTGGAGACCGGCAACAGCGACGTCATCAAGACCCTGCTCGAGAATCCGGATGCGCGCATCGCCGAGGCGACGATGTGCTATCTGGTCGATCAGGCGCGGCGCGTCGACAGCTTCCAGGAGCCGCTGGTGCGCCGCCACGATCTGCCGCCGGAGCTCGCCCGGAAGCTCTATTTCTGGGTCTCGGCGGCGCTGCGCCAGCACATCATCGAGAACTTCGACATCGATCTCGCCGCGCTCGACGAGGCGGTGGAGGCGGCCGCCCACGACGCGGTCCAGGGCATCACCGCCCCGCCGGACCCGCGCGAGCCGAACAAGCCCGCCGTGCTCGCCCGCCGGCTGGCCGAGGCGCGGCAGATCACGCCCCGCCTTCTGGTCCAGACCCTGCGGCAGGGAGAGATCGCGCTGTTCGAGGCGCTGCTGGCGGAGATGAGCGGCCTGCGCCTGCGCCTCGTCCGCCGGCTCGTCTTCGAGCCGGGCGGCGAGGGGCTCGCCGTCTGCTGCCGGGCGCTCGAGATCGACAAGCCGACCTTCGCCACCATCTTCCTGCTCAGCCGGCGCGCGCGGCCGAGCGAGCGCTCCATGGACCCGCGGGAGCTGTCGCGCGTGCTCTCCTTCTTCGAGCATGTGCGGCCCGAGGCGGCGGGGACCGTGCTGGCGCGCTGGCGGCGCGATCCCGACCTCTTGCACGCGATCAGAGCGGTCGAGGAGGTGCACCGTGACGTCGCGGCCGTCTGACGCCAACACGCCGCTCGACCTGCCCGCCCTCGGCACGCCCGGCGCGCCGACGCAGACCCGCCCCGCCGCACTGCCCTCCCAGCTGCTCGACGAGATCTTCCGGCAGGAGCTGCTCGACCACGGCCCGGCCCTCTACGTCGCCGACCTGAACGGCGCCATCCAATGGACGAACAGCGCGTTCCGGCGCCTCGCCGCCGCCGCGTCGGCGCCGGACGCGGCGCTGCTGCCGCTCGCCGAGATCGCGGCCGAGATCTCGCTGCTCGGCAGCATGGTGTTCCGCGAGGACACGATCCGGATCGGCGGGACGCTGCAGCGCCTGCGCTCGCGCCACGTGGCGCTGCGCGACGGCCAGGGCCGGATCGGCGCGATCGCCGGCATCGTGCAGACGACGCCGGAGGAGTCGCAGCGGATCGAGCTCATCGCGCTGCTGCGCGAGCGTCTGGACGACATCACGCGCCTTGCATCCGACTGGATCTGGGAGACCGACCCGGAGCTCAATATCACCTCGGTGTCGCAGCGCATCACCGAGGTGCTGGGCTACCACCCGCGCGAGCTCGCCGGGCGCAGCCTGCTCAGCCTCGGCTGCGATCCGTCGACGCGCGACGCGCTGCGCGGCCGTTTCGGCCAGCATTCGCCGTTCCGCGACCAGATGTTCGAGGCGGCGACCCGCAGCGGCGACGTGAAGCTCTTCCTGCTGTCGGCGGTCCCGGTGTTCTCGAGCGCCAGCGGCGCCCTCGTCGGATTCCGCGGCACGGCCTCCGACATCACCGAGCTCAGGCGGCGCGAGCTCGGCCTGCGCGCCGCCAAGGAGGTGGCGGAGATGGCGAGCCGGGCGAAGACCGAGTTCCTGGCCAATATGAGCCACGAGCTGCGCACGCCGCTCAACGCCATCATCGGCTTCACCGAGATCATGAAGATGGAGCTGCTGGGTCCCATGGGGAACCCGCAGTATTTCGGCTATGCCAGCGACATCCACGACAGCGCCCGGCATCTGCTCGGGCTGATCAACGACATCCTCGACGTCTCGAAGATCGAGGCGGGCAAGGCGACGCTGATCGAGGAGGAGGTGGTGCTCGACCGCGTGTTCGAGTCCGTCATCCGCCTGATCCGCGAGCGGGCGCAGCGCGCCGAGGTCAAGCTCGCCGTCGAGATCGAGCCCGGCCTGCCGCCGATGATGGCGGACGAGCGCAAGCTCAAGCAGATCCTGATCAACCTGCTGTCCAACGCGGTGAAGTTCACGCCGGCCGGCGGCCGCGCCACGCTCGAGGCGCGGATCGGCGAGGACGGCGGCCTGGCGATCGCCGTCGCCGACACCGGCATCGGCATCGCGCCGCAGGACATCGCCCGGGTGATGGAGCCGTTCGGCCAGGTCGACAGCCGGCTCAGCCGCCGCTTCTCCGGCACCGGCCTCGGCCTGCCGCTGTCGCGCTCGCTGACCGAGCTCCATGGCGGCACGCTGGAGCTGGAGAGCGAGCCAGGGAAGGGCACGACCGTCACGATCCGCCTGCCCGCCAGCCGCTTCCGCCGCCGCACCGAAAGCTCGACCGGTCAATAGTCGCTTTCGCCCCCGCTGCCGCGAACGCTCGGCCGGCCGGGATGGCTCCTCAGAGAAGTGAAGCACAGGGGCACAAAGGAAGCCTTAGGAAGGTGTCATCGCCGGGCCCTTATCCCGAGCTTGTCGAGGGAGACCCGGCGATCCATTGCGCCACTCGTGCGAGCCGATGAATGGATGCGCGGGTCGAGCCCGCGCATGACAATCTCTGGTTTGCTTCCTCTGTGTGTTTGTGCCTCTGTGGTTCTCTTCCCTACCCCTGCCGCGTCTTCGCCGCGTCCCGGAGGGCGGCGACGCCCGGCAGGTCCTTGCCTTCGAGCCATTCCAGGAACGCGCCGCCCGCCGTCGAGACGTAGGACAGCGCGCCGACGACGCCGGCCTGGGCGAGCGCCGCCACCGTGTCGCCGCCGCCGGCCACGCTGAGCAGCCGTCCCTCGCGGGTGAGCCTGGCCGCCGCCGCCGCCACCGCGGTCGTGCCGGCGTCGAAGGGCGGCGTCTCGAACGCGCCGAGCGGGCCGTTCCACACCAGGGTCCGGCTGGCGCCCAGACGCGAGGTGATGTCCGCCACGCTGACCGGCCCGACATCGAGGATGAGCTGGTCGGACGGCACCTCGGCGATCGGCACGGTCTTCGTCTCCACGCCGGCCGCGAGCGTCGCCGCCACCACCGCGTCGCTGGGCAGCACGACGTCGCAGCCTTCGGCCTTCGCCTTGTCGAGGATGCCGCGCGCCGTGCCCGCCATGTCGCGCTCGCAGAGCGACTGGCCGATATTGACTCCCATCGCGTTCAGGAAGGTGTTCGCCATGCCGCCGCCGATCACCAGCGTGTCGACCCTGGCGACCAGATTGCCGAGCAGGTCGAGCTTGGTGGAGATCTTCGCGCCGCCGACGATGGCGCAGACCGGGCGCGCCGGCGTGTCCAGCGCATTGCCGAGATGCTCGAGCTCCGCCTGCATCAGCCGCCCGGCCGCGGCGGGGAGCGCCCGGGCGATCGCCTCGGTGGAGGCGTGGGCGCGATGCGCGGTCGAGAAGGCGTCGTTCACGTAGACGTCGCCGAGCGCCGCGAGCTGCTTCGCGAATCCCGGATCGTTGGCCTCCTCTTCCTCGTGGAAGCGAAGGTTCTCGAGCAGCAGCACCTCTCCGTCCTCGAGCCGCGAGACCGCCTGCCCGGCCGCCGGGCCGACGCAGTCCGCGGCGAAAGCGACGCTGCGCCCGCCGAGCGCCGCGCCGAGCGGCTCCAGCACCGGCTTCAGGGAGAGCTTGGGATCGGGCCCGCCCTTCGGCCGGCCGAAATGGGACAGCACGATCACGCGCGCGCCCTTGTCGATGAGCTCCTGCAGGGTCACCGCGGTGCGGTCGATACGGGTGGTGTCGGTCACCCTGCCGTCCTTCACCGGCACGTTGAGATCTGCGCGCACCAGGACGCGCTTATGGGCCACGTCGATGTCGTCGAGGGTCAGGAAACCGGTCATGGTCGCCGTCGGGTCCGTGATAGCTGTCGGGGGAGGCCCGCCGATCATTTCCAAGCCGCCGGGGAAATGCAACGGCGATCGCCGCGGCTGGAATCCGCCGGTTCCGGCCGCGCAGAAAACTGTATGGGCCGCTCCAGGAGCGGCCCTTCCCCAATCCACCTCGGCCGGCGCCGAGGACCAGGACGTTCGGTCAGCGCACGGCCAGCTTCGTGGCGGTGACGCCCCGGGTCTCGGCTACCGGACGAGGATGAGAATGAGACACGGGATCACCTCCTTTCCTTGTTGATGCTGACGGGTGATATGGCGCGCCGGAGAGAGATGTGCAAGGGCGACAGCCACACCGGCCGTCGGCCCGCATTGAAGCCCCGCCGCCGGACACCTATTGTAACGGCATGGACCGCATCTCCGCACAGCGCGACGAGACCGGCCGCGCCATTCCGCTGCACGGCGCCGAGGGATTCGAAGGCATGCGCCGCGCCGGCCGCGTGGCGGCCGCGACGCTCGACTTCATCGCGCACCATGTGAAGCCCGGCGTCAGCACGGCCGAGCTCGACCGGCTGTGCGAGGAATTCATGCGCGAGCGCGGCGCCGTGCCGGCGACGATCGGCTATCACGGCTATGCCCATGCCAGCTGCATCTCGGTCAACCACGTGGTCACGCACGGCATCCCCTCGGCCGACAAGGTGCTGCGGGAGGGCGATATCCTGAACATCGACGTGACGCCGCTCCTGGACGGCTGGCACGGCGATTCGAGCCGCATGTACGTGGCCGGCGAGCCCTCCGTCCTCGCCAGGCGGCTGATCGACACCACCTACGAGGCGATGATGGCGGGGATCGGCGCCGTCCGGCCGGGCGCCACGCTGGGCGATGTCGGTCACGCGATCGAGACGGTGGCGCGGCGCGAGCGCTTCTCCATCGTCGAGGATTTCTGCGGGCACGGCGTTGGCCGGGTGTTCCACGATGCGCCGCAGGTGCTCCATCACGGCAGGCCGGGCAGCGGGATCGTCCTGGAGCCCGGCATGATCTTCACCATCGAGCCGATGCTCAACGCCGGCAAGCCGGGTGTGAAGGTGCTCGCCGATGGCTGGACCGCGGTCACCCGCGACCGTTCGCTCTCGGCGCAGTTCGAGCATTCGGTCGGCGTGACGGAGACCGGCGTCGAGATCTTCACCCTCCCGCCGACCTGATCGCGGACTCGCGGCACGGGCGCCACCCGCTTGGCGCTTAACGAAAAATTCTCACTCTCCCTCGCAAGCTGAGAATGCGTTAACCATATCTATCGGGGCTCTTCATCCCCGATGCGAGAGGTAACCGGCCGTGACCATCGATGCGGCACAGGGCGGGCTGGGCCGACCGCAGCAGGTCGCTGCGCCGGCCGTGACGGAAAGCGATGCCGCGCGGCCGTGGCTCGCCCATTATCCGCCTGGCATCCGCTGGGATTCCGAGATTCCGGTGCGGCCCCTCTGGCATCTGCTCGACGAGGCGGTGGCGGCCTTTCCCGGGCGGCCCTGCATCGATTTTCTCGGCCGCCGCACGAGCTATGCCGAGCTCGGCGTCCTGGTGGACCGCGCCGCCTGCGGGCTGCAGAAGCTCGGCGTCGGGCCCGGCACCAAGGTCGGGCTGTTCCTGCCCAACTGCCCCTATTTCGTCGTCTTCTATTTCGCGACGCTGAAGACCGGCGCGACGGTCGTCAACTTCAACCCGCTCTATGCCGAGCCCGAGGTCGCGCAGCAGATCGAGGATTCCGACACCGACGTCATGGTGACGCTCGATCTCGCGGCGCTCTGCCAGAAGGTCACCGCCCAGATCGGCCGCACCCGGCTGCGCCACGTCGTGGTCTGTCCGATGGCGGCGGCCCTGCCCTTCGCCAAGGGCCTGCTCTTCCCGCTGGCGCGCCGCAAGGATCTCGCCCGCGTACCCGACGACGGCCATCACGTCGCCTATCGCGAGCTGATGGCCAATGACGGCCGCATCGCCCCGCCGGAGCTCGATCCGCACAGCGCGCTCGCTCTGCTGCAATACACCGGCGGGACGACCGGCACGCCGAAAGGCGCGATGCTGACCCACGCCAATGTCTATGCGAACGCCGTGCAGTGCAGCCTGTGGTTCGGCGGGACCGGGGGCGCGACCCAATCCATGGTCGGTGTCCTGCCGCTCTTCCATGTCTTCGCCATGACGGTGGTCATGAACTGGACGCTGCGGACCGGGGCGGAGATGATCCTGCTGCCGCGCTTCGAGCTGAAGCAGCTGCTCGAGACCGTCCATCGGCGGCGCCCGACCGCCCTCGCCGCCGTGCCGACCCTGCTCAACGCCATCAATACCTGCCCCGATCTCGGCCGCTACGATCTGAGCTCGCTCCGGATCTGCGTGACCGGCGGCGCCAGCCTGCCGGCGGAGGTGCGCGAGCGCTTCGAGACCCTCACCGGCTGCCGGGTGCTCGAAGGCTACGGCCTGTCGGAATGCGCGCCGGTCGCCTGCTGCAACCCCGTCGAGGGGCTGCGCAAGCCCGGCTCGATCGGCCTGCCCTATCCCGCCACCACCATCGAGATCCGCGCGCCGGAGCCGCCGCACCGGCTGCTGCCGGTCGGCGAGAAGGGCGAGATCTGCGTCGCCGGCCCGCAGGTCATGGCGGGGTACTGGAAGCGGCCGGAGGCGACCGCGCAGGTGCTGATCGACGGCCGGCTTCACACCGGCGATATCGGCCACATGGACGAGGACGGCTACGTCTTCATCACCGATCGCCTGAAGGAGATGATCAACGCCGGCGGCTTCAAGGTCTATCCGCGCATGGTCGAGGAGGCGATCTACACCCACCCGCAGGTGGCGGAATGCGCCGTGTTCGGCGTGCCCGACCCCTATCGCGGCGAGACGGTGAAGGCGGTGGTGAAGCGCATGCCGGGCGCCGGTCTGACGGCGGAGGAGCTCACCGCCTTCCTGGCCGAGCGCCTGTCGCCGATCGAGCTGCCCAAGATCATCGAGTTCCGTTCCGAGCTGCCGAAATCGCCGATCGGCAAGATCCTGAAGACCCAGCTCGTCGCCGAGCACGAGGCGGGAGCAGAGAGGACCGCAGCGTCATGAAGAAGGCCGTCATCGCCGGCTACGCCCGCACGCCGTTCCACTTCGCCGGCAAGGGCGCGCTCGCCCGCGTGCGGCCGGACGACCTGGCCGCGACGGCGGTGCGCGCCGTGGTCGAGCGCAGCGGCGTGCCGCCCGCCGACATCGAGGACCTGATCGTCGGCTGTGCCTTCCCGGAAGGCGAGCAGGGGCTCAACGTCGCGCGGCTGATCGGCTTCCTGTCCGACCTGCCGATCTCGGTCGCCGGCGCGACGGTGAACCGGTTCTGCGGATCGTCCATGCAGGCGATCCACATCGCGGCAGGCGCCATCGCGCTCGGCGCCGGCGATGCCTTCGTCTGCGCCGGCGTCGAGTCGATGAGCCGCGTGCCGATCATGGGCTTCAACCCGATGCCGCATCCCGGCCTCGCCGAGCGCTTCCCCGAAGCCTATGTCTCGATGGGCGTGACGGCGGAGAACGTCGCACGGAAATACGGCATCCCGCGCGCCGAGCAGGAGGCCTTCGCCGTCGAAAGCCACCGCCGCGCCGCGGCCGCCCGCGACTCGGGCAGGCTGGCTGCCGAGATTTCGCCGGTGGGGAGCGGCAACGAGCTGGTGGCGGAGGACGGCTGCATCCGGCCGGACAGCACGGCCGAGGGGCTCGCCGGGCTGAAGCCGGCCTTCGACGCCAACGGCACGGTGACGGCCGGCACGTCCTCGCCCTTGACCGACGGCGCCGCCGCGACGCTCGTCGTCTCCGAGGATTACGCCAAAGCGCACGGGCTGGACGTGCTGGCCCGCATCCGCAGCATCGCGGTCTCCGGCTGCGCGCCGGAGATCATGGGAATCGGCCCGGTCGGCGCCAGCCGGAAGGCGCTGGAGCGCGCGAAGCTCGCGATCGAGGACATCGACATCGTCGAGCTCAACGAGGCCTTCGCTTCGCAGTCTCTCGCGGTCGCCCGCGACCTGAAGCTCGATCTCTCCAGGACCAATGTCGACGGCGGCGCCATCGCGCTCGGCCATCCGCTGGGCGCCACCGGCGCACGCATCACCGGCAAGGCGGCGGCGCTGCTGAAGCGCGAGGGCAAGGCGCTCGCGCTCGCCACCCAGTGCATCGGCGGCGGCCAAGGGATCGCCACGATCCTGGAGGCGGCATGACGACGATCGCCAGGGCGGCGGTGATCGGCGCCGGGGTGATGGGGAGCGGCATCGCCGCCCATATCGCCAATGCCGGCGTGCCGGTTCTGCTGCTCGACATCGTTCCGAAGGATGCTGCGGATCGCAGCGTCATCGCGAGAAGCGCGATCGACCGGCTTCTGAAGACCGATCCGGCGCCGCTGATGCACCGCGAAGCGGCGGCGCTCATCACGCCCGGCAACATCGAGGACGATCTCGGGCAGCTCGTCGGGATCGACTGGATCGTGGAAGCCGTGCTCGAGGACGTGGCGGTCAAGCAGGCGCTCTACGCGAAGCTCGACACGGCGCGGCGCAAGGGCTCCATCGTCTCGTCCAACACCTCGACGATTCCATTGGCGAAGCTGATCGACGGCATGGGCGCCGCCTTCGCCAGGGACTTCCTGATCACCCATTTCTTCAACCCGCCGCGCTACATGCGGCTGCTCGAGATCGTCGCCGGGCCGCAGACCCGCGCCGAGGCGGTGGAGGCCATCGCCGCGTTCGCCGACCTGAAGCTCGGCAAGGGCGTCGTCATGGCCAAGGACACGCCGGGCTTCGTCGCCAACCGCATCGGCGCCTTCTGGATGCAGTCGGCGGTCGTCGCGGCGCAGGAGATGGGGCTCGGCGTCGAGGAGGCCGACGCCGTCGTCGGCCGGCCGATGGGCATTCCCAAGACGGGCGTGTTCGGGCTGCTCGACCTGGTCGGGCTCGATCTCATGCCCCATGTGGACCGGTCGCTGACCGCGGCCCTGCCGCGGGACGACGCCTATCACCGCGTGCGGCGCGACCAGCCGCTGATGGCGAAGCTGATCGCGGAGGGCTACACGGGCCGCAAGGGAAAGGGCGGCTTCTATCGCCTGAACACCGCAGGCGGGCAACGGGTGAAGGAGGCGATCGACCTCGGCACCGGCGCGTATCATCCGGCGGAGCGGCCGCGGCTCGACAGCGTCGATGCGGCGAAGGCCGGATTGCGCGCGCTGGTCGAGCATCCCGACAAGGGCGGGCGCTATGCCTGGCGCGTGCTGTCGGAGACGCTCGCCTACGCCGCCTCGCTGGTGCCGGAGATCGCCGACGACGTGGTCGCGGTCGATCGCGCCATGCGGCTCGGCTTCAACTGGAAGCACGGGCCGTTCCAGATGATCGACCGGCTGGGCGCGAAGTGGCTCGCGGACCGGCTGGCGGCGGAGAAGCGGACCGTGCCGGCGCTGCTGCAAATGGCTGCGGAGACCGGCGGGTTCTATCGCGTCGAGAACGGCCGTCCGCAGTTCCTGACGACGGGCGGCAGCTATGCCGACGAGCCGCGCGCGCCCGGCGTGCTGCTGCTCTCCGACGTCAGGCTCGCCGCGAAGCCGCTGGCCAGGAACGGCTCGGCGAGCCTGTGGGACATCGGCGACGGCGTCGCCTGCCTGGAATTCCACTCCAAGATGAACGCGCTCGACCCCGACACGCTGGCGCTGATCGGCAAGGCGGTCGACATCGTCGGCCGTGGCGTTTCCGGCGGGATGAAGGGCCTCGTCATCCATAACGAGGCCGACAATTTCTCGGTCGGCGCCAATATCGGCCTCGCGCTGTTCGCCGCGAACGTGGCGCTCTGGCCGATGATCGAGGATCTGGTCGGCCAGGGGCAGTCGGCCTACAAGAAGCTCAAATATGCGCCCTTCCCGGTGGTCGGCGCGCCGTCGGGCATGGCGCTGGGCGGCGGCTGCGAGATCCTGCTCCACTGCGACGCGATCCAGGCCCATGCCGAGCTCTATATGGGCCTGGTCGAAGTGGGCGTCGGGCTGGTGCCCGGCTGGGGCGGCTGCAAGGAGCTGCTGGCGCGCGCCGCCGCGAACCCGAAACGTCCCGGCGGGCCGATGCCGCCCATCGCCCAGGCCTTCGAGACGATCTCCCTTGCCAAGGTGTCGCGCTCGGCGGCCGAGGCGCGCGAGCTGTCGTTCCTGCGGCCGCAGGACCGCATCACCATGAACCGCGAGCGGCTGCTGGCCGACGCCAAGGCGCGGGTGCTGGAGCTGGCGAAGGATTATCGTCCGCCGGAGCCGCCGAGCTTCACCCTGCCCGGCCCGACCGCGAAGACCGCGCTCTCCCTCGCCGTCGACGGTTTCGTGCTGCAGGGCAAGGCGCTGCCGCACGACCGCACCGTGTCGATGGCGCTGGCCGGGGTGCTGTCGGGCGGCCCCAAGGCCGACATCACCCTGCCCACCACCGAGGACCAGCTGCTCGCCCTGGAGCGCGCCGCGTTCATGGAGCTGATCCGCCAGCAGCCGTCGCTCGCCCGCATGGAGCACATGCTGGAGACGGGCAAGCCGTTGAGGAATTGAGAATGTCACCCGGCCCCGGGGGGGGGGTGTGGGGCGCTTGCGGCGCGCCCTTAACCCCTCTCCCTCTGGGGGGTTTTGGTTGCCGTGCTACTGCGAGGCGGGTGAGGGTTTGTGCACGAACCCCGATGCAGGAGCGCGATAGATGCCGACCTACAAGGCGCCGCTTCGGGACATGCGCTTCGTGCTGCACGAGCTGCTGCGCGTGGAGCAGCTGTCGCGCCTGCCGGGATACGAGGAGGCGACGGCCGACCTCGTCGATTCCGTCCTGGACGAGGGCGCGAGGCTCGCCGAGGAGGTGCTGGCGCCGCTCAACCGTGGCGGCGACGAGGAGGGCTGCCGCTTCGAGAACGGCGCGGTCGCCACCCCCGCCGGCTTCAGGCAGGCCTACGACACCTTCGCCGCCGGCGGCTGGACCTCGCTCGCCTGCGATCCCGATTATGGCGGCCAGGGCCTGCCGCAGACCGTCAACCTCGCCTTCGTGGAGATGATCTGCTCGGCCAACCTGTCCTTCGGCACCTATCCGGGCCTCTCCCACGGCGCCTACAACGCGATCCACCTGCATGGCTCGGACGCGCTGAAGCAGCTCTATCTGCCGAAGCTCGTCAGCGGCGAATGGTCCGGCACGATGTGTCTCACCGAGCCGCAATGCGGCACCGATCTCGGCCTCATCAAGACGAAGGCGGAGCCGAGCGGGGACGGCAGCTACCGCATCAGCGGCACCAAGATCTTCATCTCCGCCGGCGAGCACGACCTCACCGACAACATCCTGCATCTGGTGCTGGCACGCCTGCCCGATGCGCCGCAGGGCACGCGCGGCATCAGCTTGTTCCTGGTGCCGAAATACCTGCCGAAGCCGGACGGCACGCCCGGCCCGCGCAACGGCGTGGCCTGCGGCGGCATCGAGACGAAGATGGGCATTCACGGCTCCGCCACCTGCGTCATGAATTTCGACGGCGCGACGGGCTGGCTGGTCGGGCGGCCGAACAAGGGCATGTCCGCCATGTTCACCATGATGAACACGGCGCGGCTCGCCGTCGGCATCCAGGGGCTGGGCCTCGCCGAGCTCGCCTATCAGGGGGCGCGCGATTATGCCCGCGAGCGCTTGCAGGGTCGCGCCCTGGCCGGACCGCGCGAGCCGGAGAAGCCGGCCGATCCGATCATCGTCCATCCCGACGTGCGCCGCATGCTGCTCACCATGCGCGCCTGTAACGAGGCGGCGAGGGCGCTCGCCTATTGGGTCGGCATGGAGATCGACATCTCCCTGCGCCACCCCGACCCGGAGCGCCGGCAGGAGGCCGACGATTTCGTCGCGCTGATGACGCCGATCGTGAAGTCGTTCTTCACCGATTACGGCTTCGAGGCGGCCAATCTGGGGGTCCAGGTCTGGGGCGGCCACGGCTATATCCGCGACAACGGGATGGAGCAGATCGTGCGCGACGCGCGCATCGCCCAGCTCTACGAGGGCGCCAACGGCATCCAGGCGCTCGACCTCGTCGGCCGCAAGATGGGGCAGGGTACCGGGCGTCTGCTGCGCCGCTTCTTCCATCCGGTCTCGGCGCTGCTGGAGACGGAATCCGCCGATCCGAAGATGGCGGAGCTCGCCCTGCCGCTGATGAAGGCCTTCGCCCGGCTGCAGCAGTCGACCGCCTGGCTCGCCCAGCAGGGGCTGAAGGACCCCGAGGAAGCCGGCGCCGCGGCGAACGACTATCTGCGCTTCTTCGCCCTGGTCGCGCTGGGGTTCATGTGGCTGCGCATGGCGCGCATCGCGACCGACAGGCTCGACGCCGGCACGAACGAGCCGGAGTTTTACCAGGCCAAGCTCGCCGTCGCGAAGTTCTACATGACGCGGATCCTGCCGCAGCACAGCTCGCTCGCCGCCGCGATGACCAGCGGCAAGGCGCCGATCATGGAGCTCGCCGAAGCGCAGTACTGAACCGGCACGTCGCGGATTGCGACGTTGCGGCGTCGCACGGCCGACGTCAGCACCCTGCCGGTGCCGCCGCGCCGGGCCGGACCAGCGTCTTATGCGCGATCACGACGGCGATGGCGGCGAGCGCGATCGCCGTCGTCATCGGGCGCGCGCTGGCGTCGTGCAGATGGCCGACGCCGATGCCGACCAGGGCCGCGAGGCTCATCTGCAGAAACCCGAGCAGCGCCGAGGCGGCGCCCGCCATGCGCGGAAACGGGCCGATCGCCCCGGCGGTCGCGTTCGGATTGACGAAGCCGGTGCCGGCCATGAACAGCATCATCGGCAGTACCACCGCGGCCGCGCCGGCGAAGCCCGGCCAAGGCCCGAGCCAGCCCAGCAGGGCGAGGACGAGACCGCCGGCGACCGACAGCGCGCCGCCCACCGCGATCATCCGGTCGATGCCGAACCGCCTCGTGACGCGCCCGCTGGCGATGGTGCCCGCCATGTAGCCGACCACGATCGCCGCGAAGCAGAAGCCGTACTGGTCGGGGGTCAGCCCGATCACGTCGACCAGCACGAAGGAGGATCCGGAGATGAAGGAGAAGATTCCGCTGTAGGAGAAGGCGACGCAGAGCGCGTAGCCCAGATAGACGCGGTGGCGGGCCAGCGCGCCGTAATTGCCGAGCATGCTGCCGAACCGGGTCGCCATGTCGTCGCGCCCGGGATTGGTTTCCGGCAGCAGAAGGGCGACGCCGACCAGCCCGGCCGCGCCGTAGACCATGAGGGCGACGAAGTTCGCCTGCCAGCCGAGCCAGACCTCGAGGAAGCCGCCGAGGATCGGCCCGATCGCCGGGGCGAGCGCCATCGCCGCCGACATGTAGGACAGGATGCGCGCCGCGCCCTCGCGCCCGTGCACGTCGCGCACCACGGCGCGGCCGATCACCGGCCCCGCGCAGGCGCCGATCGCCTGCAGGAAGCGGGCCGCGATCAGCAGCTCCATGCTGGGCGCCAGGGCGCAGGCGATGCTGGCCGCGGTGTAGATGACGAGGCCGACGACGAGCACGGGGCGCCGCCCGAAGCGGTCGGAGAGCGGACCGTAGACGAGCTGGCCGCCCGCCAGCCCGACCAGGAACACGCTCAAGGTCAGCTGCACCTCGGCCACGTCGGTCGCGAAGGCGCGCGCGAGGCCCGGCAGCGAGGGCAGATAGAGATCGGTCGAGATCGGGCCGAGCGCCACCAGCAGGCAGAGCAGGACGGTCACGGCGGTGCTGCTGGCGCGCGGCATGGGTCGGGGCTCTGGACGGCGGGCGGGACGGGCGCGGGGAGACGGCGCGAAGCCGCCGTTATACGGGCAGGTTCGCGGCCTTGGCAAACCGTCCGCGCCGCCCGACAATCCGCAGCGCACGGGCCGCGCGGACGGGCGATGCGGGCGGAGGACGGGACGATCCGATGGCGAAGAAGCGCGGCGAGGACCAGGTGCCGTTCATGCCGGCGCCCGAATACGGGCGCTCGCTCCAGGGGCTCAGCGTCAACCTGCTGGTGCGCGACATCGCGCGCGCGGTCGCCTTCCAGCGCGACGTGCTGGGCGCCGCCAGCGTCTATGCCGATCCCGACTTCGCGGTGATGCGCTGGCGGCCGCCGCGCAGGGATGGGGAGCAAGGGGACGACGCCTCGCCGCTGACCGCCGCGGAATGGATGCTGCACGCCGACCACACCTATGGCGACCATCCGCTGCTGGGCCTGACCGGCGACGGCGCGGTCCGCGGCGCGGGCGCGGAGCTCAGGCTGCACGGCTGCGATCCCGACGCCGCGGTCGCGCGGGCCGCGGCGCTCGGCCACGTGGTGCTGGCCCCGGCGGCCGACAAGCCGCACGGCCTGCGCGAGGCCTATATCGCCGATCCCGACGGCTATGTCTGGGTGCCCGACGTCGAGGGGAGGGGAAATCTTTCGATAAAGAGGGCTACGAAGGAGAGACCTACCCGAACCGGTGCAGCGCCGGGCCCTGCTCGCCGAGCCAGTCGCGGGCCCAGAGCGAGTCGCGGGTGAGCTCGTCGCAGAGCCGCCAGAAGCGCGGCCCGTGGTTCATCTCGCGCAAATGCGCGACCTCGTGGCCGACGACGTAGTCGATCACCGCGCGCGGCGCGAAGACCAGGCGCCAGGAGAAGGACAGCTTGCCGTCCGCCGAGCAGCTGGCCCAGCGGCTCTTCGGGTCGCGGATGGTGATCGACTTCACCCGCTTGCCGATGAGCTCCGCCTTCTCGATCGCCCGGCGCTCGACCTCCTTGCGCACCTGCTGGCGCAGCCAGTCCTCCACCCGGCGGGACAGATGCTCGATCCGGCCGGCGACATGGATCTCGCCGTTCTCGCGCCAGACCGTGCCGCGCGCCCGCGGCCGGTGCCGGATCACGTGGTCGACGCCCATGAAGGGAATGACCGCGCCGTCGCGGAAGCGGACCCGCGGCGGCAGCTTGGAGAGCCGGTCGCGGATCCACGCCTCGTTGGCGAGGGCGAAGCGCCGGCCTTCGTCCCGGCTGGCGCGCGCGGGCAGCACCACCACCACCCCGGCGCTCTCGTGATCGACCCGGAGGATGATCCGGCGAGCCCGTTTGTTGGGCTGGAACACAAGGGGAACGCGGCGGCTGCCGAGATCGAGCACCTGGACCGCCCGCCCGTCCTTGTCCACCACCAGGGGGCTCAGCTTAACCCTTTGTCTCCGCGCAGTTTTTGCCCGGCCTGTCGGGGCCGGGCGCGGGGTCTTCGGGGCATCGGCGGAGCGCGGCATGCCAAATTTTTAGCGTCCGTCCGGCAACCCTCGCAAGGCGACTCACCGCGTTAACCATTGGTTTACGCATTTTTTTTATCAGGGCTTCAGGACGCCTCCCGGAAAGCCAGGAAAGCCGCCAAATGGTATCTTTTCTAATCCTTTCCAGAAGCGGCCTCGCCGGCCCTGGACTTGTCGGCGGCACGGGTCTCCCGGGTCAGCAGCTTGCGCTTGCGGGTGGTTCCCCAGCGATAGCCGCCGACCTCGCCGTCCTGGCGGACCGCCCGGTGGCAGGGGATGATGAGCGGTAGCGGGTTGGTGGCGCAGGCACGCCCCACCGCCCGCCGGGCGTTCGGCTGGCCGAGCGCCGCGGCGATCTCGCTGTAGCTGCGGGTCTCGCCGAGCGGGATCCGGGTGAGCTCCTCCCAGACCCGGCGCTGGAAGGCGGTCGCGCGGATGTCGAGGGGCAGGTCCACATGCGGCTCGCCGCCGTCGATCAGCTCCAGGATCGTGCGCACCATCTGCCCGAGCGCGGCGTCGTCGCGCTGGATCGCGGCCGCCGCGGGATACTCGGCGCGGAGCTTCTCGATCAGCACGGGGTCCCGCTCCCCCAGGGCGACGAAGCAGACGCCCCGCGCGGTGGCGGCGACCAGCAGCCGGCCGAGCGGCGAATCGGTCACGGAATAGGCGATGCGGGCGCCGCGGCCGCCCTTGGCATAGGTCGCCGGCGTCATGCCCAGCGCCGGCCCCGCCCGTTCGTAGACCCGGCTCGAGGAGCTGAAGCCGGCGTCGTAAGTGGCGCTCGCTACCCCGTTCCCCTGCTGCAGCCCGGCGCGGAACCGGTCGAGCCGCTTGGCGTCGGCATATTGCCGCGGGGTCACCCCCATCATGCGCTTGAACAGCCGCTGCAGATGCCAGGGGCTCATGCCGCAATGGCTGCCGAGCTCGGCCAGGGTGACCGTGGCCTCGCAGCTTTCGTCCAACCGCTCGTCCATGTAGCGGCAGGCTCGGCTCACCAGCGCGACGCGGTCGTCCGCCGTCTCGGGCTGGGCCGGTTTGGCCGCCTGCCGCGGCACGACCCGTGTGTCTCCGCCGACATACATGCGCGACTTCTCCTGGCTGACAGGACATCGGATGGCGCGACCCTGCCATGGGCGGCGGCACCCATTCTATCCGATGCTTGCGCAGGCCGGAGAGCCCGGCGTGGCGCCATGTTATGATGTCCAATCCGCTGGAATCCGGAGGACTCATGGCCGGCCGACATCCGATCGCCGTGCGCGAGATCGATCACCTGGTGCTCAGGGTGCGCGACGAGCCGCGCATGACCCGGTTCTATCAGGAAGTGCTGGGCTGCCGGGTCGAGCGCCGGCAAGACGGGATCGGGCTGGTCCAGCTGCGCGCCGGGCGGTCGCTCATCGACCTCGTGCCCGTCGACGGCAAGCTCGGCCGCGCCGGCGGCGCCGCTCCCGGACCCGATCTCGCCGCGGGCGGGCGCAATCTCGACCATCTCTGCCTGCGCGTGGATCCCTTCGACGAGGCCGCGATCCGGGCCCATCTGGCGGCGCATGGCGTGGCGGCGGGGGAGACGGCGAGCCGGTACGGCGCGGAAGGCGAAGGGCCGTCGATCTATCTCGACGATCCGGAGGGCAATACGGTCGAGCTCAAGGGGCCGCCGGCGGAGAGCCCGTCTATTTGATCCAGTCGATGACGTAGTCCTCCGGATCGTCGACCTCGTCCTCGGAGAGGAACCGGCCGGCCACCGACACGCCCGCCTTGCGCACGCTGTCGGGATCGCCGGTAATCAGCGGATGCCAGGGCGGCAGCTTCTTGCCCTCGTCCAGGCGGCGATAGGCGCAGGTCGACGGCAGCCAGGACAGGTTGCCGACCAGCTTGGAGGTCAGGCTGATGCAGTCCGACACCAGCTCCTGCCGCCGCTTGTACTGGGTGCAGCGGCAGGTGTCCTTGTCGAGATAGCGGCAGGCCACGTTGGTGTAGTCGACCTCGCCGGTGTCCTCGTACTCGAACTTGAACAGGCAGCATTTGCCGCAGCCGTCGCAGAGGGACTCCCACTCCCGCCGGGTCATCTCGGCGAGCGTCTTGGTTTCCCAGAACGGGCGCTCCTGCTGCTTCTTCGGCTTCTTCGGGGCGGGCACGCGGGATCTCTGCTTCTGCTGTTCCTGCCGATGCGGGGAGGCCCGAGTTTAGCAGGTGGATAGGTCGGTGCGCGCCTCATCCTTCGACGGGCTCAGGATGAGGCGGACCCGATACCCTGGAAATCCTCGTCCTGAGCCGGTCGAAGGACGAGGGGCGCTCAGCCGTTCCGGCGGATGAAGTCGCGCAGCTCGGGATAGATCTCCTGGCGCCAGCGCCGGCCGTTGAAGATGCCGAAATGCCCGACGCCGGGCTGCAGCCGGTGGCCGCGCCGTCCCGCCGGGATCGCCCGGCAGAGCGCGTGGGCGGCGCGGGTCTGGCCCACGCCGGAGATGTCGTCCTTCTCGCCCTCGACCGTCATCAGGGCGGTGCGCTCGATGGCGCGCGGCTCCACCCGGATGCCGCGATGGGTCATCGTCCCGCAGGGCAGGGCATGGTCCTGGAACACGCTGCGCACCGTCTCCAGGTAGAAATCGGCGGCGAGATCCATGACCGAGAGATACTCGTCGTAAAAGCGCCGATGCGCCTCCGCCCCCTCCCCGTCCCCCAGCACCAGATGGCGGAACAGCTTCACGTGCTCGCCGAGATGGCGGTCGAGATTCATCGACATGAACCCGGTGAGCTGCAGGAAGCCCGGATAGACCCGGCGATTGGCCCCGGGATACCAGTGCGGGACCAGGTGAATCGCCTTGTGCTCGAACCAGTCGACCGGGCGCGAGGTGGCGAGCCGGTTGACGACCGTCGGGTTGACGCGGGTGTCGATCGGCCCGCCCATCAGCGTCATGGAGCGCGGCTGCGCCGGATCGCCCGCAGCCGCGAGCAGCGCGACCGCCGCGAGCACCGGCGGCGAGGGCTGGCAGACCGCCAGGACATGGGTCTCGGGCCCGAGCAGGCGCAGAAAGGCGATCACGTAGTCGATGTAGTCGGCGAGGCCGAACGTGCCGCGCGCCAGCGGCACCGATCGCGCATCGGCCCAGTCGGTGACATAGACCTCGTGCTCGGGCAGCAGGGCGGCGACCGTGCCGCGCAGCAGCGTCGCATAGTGGCCGGACATCGGCGCCACCACCAGCACCGCGGGATCGGCCCGGCGGGGCGACAGGTCGCGGGCGAAGTGCAGCAGCCGGCAGAACGGCTTCTCGACGACCGTCTCCTCGCGCACCGCGACCGCCTTGCCGTCGACCGTCACCGAGGCGAAGCCGAACTCCGGCTTGCCGTAGCGCCGGGTCGCGCGCTCGAAGAGCTCGAGCCCGGCCGCCGCGGCGCGTCCCGCCGGGGTGTAGGCGCCCGGATGCAGCGGGTGCCTCAGGAGCTGCTGGAACGCCTCGGCCGCGAGGCGGAGGGGCATCAGCGCGGCGAGATGGGCGTCGAGGGTCTGATAGAGCATGCGCGACTCGGGCAACCGGACCGAATGTTGCGCATTACGCCCGCCGGAAAACGTTTTGCAAAGTGTTTTGCGCAGCCGGCGGTCAGAAGATTCCGCCGGCCGGCGCCGTCGCGTGGGCCTTTACAGGTAGCTTCGCATCTTCTCCGCCATCTCCTCCGGCGGAGTGCCGTAGCTGAAATGGGTGAGAAACCGGCCTTCGGGCCCCATGAGATAGATGATGGAGGAGTGGTCCATCAGGTACTCGGTGGTGCTCTCGTCCTCGACCTTGCGGAAATAGACGCGGTAAGCCTTGGCGGCGGCGGTCACCTGCTCCTCGCTGCCGGTCAGCGCGACCAGCCTCGGGTGGAAATGCTGGGCATAGCCGGCGAGCTGCTCGACCGTGTCGCGCTCCGGGTCGACGGTGATGAAGACGGGCGTGACCTTCTCGCCCGCCTCGCCGAGCTGGTCGACCGCCTGGCTCATCGCCTGCAGCTCGGTCGGGCACACGTCCGGGCAGTAGGTGTAGCCGAAATAGATCAGCATGTACCGGCCCCGGAAATCCGCCTCGGTGACCTGCCGCCCGTGCTGATCGACCAGGTTGAACGGACCGCCGATCTGGACCGCGGCCGCGTCCTGCGCCGTCGGCGACAGATAGTGCCAGGCGACGGCGCCGAGCGCGACGGCCGCGACCAGGGCGGACAGGACGAGCGACAGGCGGGCGATGAGGCTCTTGGGCAAGATCGAAGCTCCGGGCTGGTGATGTCGTCCGACATATAAGGAGCTTCGCCGGGCGCGGCCAGTGCGCGATCCGGCGCAGGCGACCGGGTCCCCGCCGCCGGCTCGCGCGAGCGATTGACCCGGCCCGGGGGCGCGGCCGATTGTGGCGCCGATGAGCACGATGGTCGCAAGCGCCGGATCTCTCTTCCTGCTGCTCCTGGCGCTCGGCGGCGAGGCGCTCATGGGCGAGCTGCGTTGGCTGTTCCGCCGCGTCCCGCATCCGCGGCTTCTGGCGGCGCTGCTCGTCGATTTCCTCGAACCGCGGCTCAATCGCGCCACGCGCGGCCCGCGGGCGCGGCTCGTCCGCGGCGCGCTGGTCGTTCTCGCCGTGGCGCTTCTCGCCCTGGCGGCGGGGCTGGCGGCCGCCTGGATCGCCCGCAACCTGCCCGTCCTCTGGGCGGTGGAGCTGGTCCTGGTGATGAGTCTCCTCGCCCAGCGCGGTCCGCATGACCGGGTCGCCGAGGCGGCGAAGCTCATGGGCCAGGGCAGCCTGGTGACGGCGCAGGAGGTGCTGCGCCCGGTGGCGGGGCTCGGCCCCGGCGCGCTCGACGGGCTCGGCGTCCCCGGCACGGTCCGGGTCGGCGCGCTGGCGCTGGCCCGCGCCTTCGTCCACGGCGTCGCCGCGCCCTGCTTCTGGTACGTGCTGCTCGGCCTGCCCGGGCTGTTCCTGCAGCAGGCGGTGCTGGTCATGGCGGTGCGGCTGCACGGGCCGGGCGAAGACCTGCGCTATCGCGATTTCGGCATGGCGGCCGGCCGGCTCAACGACGCGCTGGCCGCGCTGCCCGCCGCGCTCGCGGCGCTGGTTCTCGCCCTGGCTGCCTGCTTCGTCCCGAAAGCCCGGCCGGTGCGCGCGCTGGGCGCCCCCTGGCGCGGGCGGCAGGGGCCGGCCGGCTGGGCCACATCGGCCATGGCGGCCGCGCTGGAGCTCGATGTCGAGGCCGGCCCCGCCGAGCTCGACCGGGCCCGCATGCTCTACGCAGTGGCCTGCCTGATCAATGCCGGGCTGATCGCCGCGCTCGTCCTGCTCTTGCTGTCGGTGTGAGGCGCGCGTCGGTCCTCATGGTTCGACAGGCTCACCATGAGGACCTCACCCTGAGCTTGTCGAAGGGTGAGGGGCGCGGCGACGCGTCAGTACGCCGACAGCGCGTTCTTGAGCTGCTGGGCGTTCGGGTTGGAGAACTTGCGCTCGATCACGATGGCGTAGGGAGTCGCACCCTGGCCGTAATAGGCGGCGTTCCAGGAGTCGCGCTTCAGGATCCCGGCGCCCTCGAAGGACACGCCGCCGAACAGCCCGGCGGTCTTGGCGAAGGAGTAGACGTCCGCCTCCAGGTTGGTCGTGGTGTCGGCGCCGATGCCCTTGCCGACCGGGCCGGCCGCGATGCTCATGTCGCCGCCGAACTTCATCTGGTTGTCGAGCACGGCGTCGAGCGCCTTCTGGCTCATGATCGTGAACACCGCCTCCGACACCTGGCCGCCGATCTGCAGCCCGATCGAGCCGGCGGCCAGCGTGTAGAAGGCCGGGTCGCTCCAGCCCAGATTCTGGTCGCGCACGACCAGCACGCCGGTCCCGCCTTCGCCGCCCAGGATGAAGCCGCCCTTGATCAGGGTCGGGTAGATGAGCAGCGCCTTGGCGCGCTTCACGTAGCCCGGCAGCTCGCCGAACTCCTCCGACGTGATCAGCTTGTCGAAGGTGATGCGGGACTTGTCGACGATCTCCTGCTGCTCGGACAGGGCGAGGGCTGCTGGCGCGAGGCCCATTCCGGCGACCGCGAGCGGCAGGCCGGCCAGCGTGGCCCTCAGGAACGCCCGGCGCTTCATCGTCATCCGCATGCTCGTCTCCTCGCGAATCGATATCAAGTCCAGCAATAGCTACAGCAGGGAAGTTTGGCAATCTCGGGGCAGATCGTGACCGCCGGCGCCCCGTCAGGCTCGCCCGCCGGCGTTTGATCGGAGCCGCGGCCTGTGAAACAGTCGCGGGTCCGCCGATCGGAGAGTCCGTCCGCCATGCCGCGCTTCGTCGACCTCACCCATGATTTCGCCGAGGGCATGCCGGGCCTCACCATGACCGGGCCGGACGGGCAGAAGGTGACGCTCGGCGCCCGCATCCGCCCCTTCGTCACGCACGAGCAGTCGCGGGAGAGATATGGCGGCAAGGCCGAGTTCACCATGACCGAGGTGAGCTTCCAGACTTCCCTCGGCACCTATGTCGACTCGCCCTATGTGCGCTGGCGCGAGCGGCGCGACATCGGTGCGCTGCGGCTCGACGAGCTGGTCCTGCCCGGGCTGCTGCTCGACCTCGCCGGCCGCGCGCCCGGCGCGGCCGTCGAGCCGGACGAGCTCGCCGCGGCGGCGGGCGGGAAGCTGGATGTCACCGGCAAGGCGGTGCTCTGCCGCTTCGGCTGGGACCGCCACTGGGGCAAGCCGGAATACGGCGACTGCCCCTATCTTTCGCGCGCGTCGCTGCGGCTCCTGATCGACGGCGGGGCGCGGCTCTTCGGCGTCGATTGCGGCAATGCCGACAGCTTCCGCGACCCCGAGCGGCCGGCCCATAGCTGGCTGCTCGAACGCGACATCCTGATCGTGGAGAACCTGCGCGGGCTCGACGGCCTGGCGGGCGCGCCGTGCTTCCGCTTCTTCGCCCTGCCGATCAAGGCGAAGGGGGCCGGCTCCATGCCGGTGCGCGCCTTCGCCGAGATCCCCGATGTCTGAGTTCGAGACGCGGGCCGGCGTGCGCCACCGTCACGTGACTGCGGCGGAGCTGCGCGGCTTTCTGCTGGAGCGGCTGGGGCTTCTCGGCCCGCTCTGGCCGGCCGCCGAGGCCGGAGAGGCGGCGCAGAGCCTCGGCATGATCCAGATGGATTCGATCCGGGTCTGCGGCCTGCGCAACCACGAGCTCGCCTGGGCGGCGCGCACCGACGCGGCCGTCCCCGCGCTCTACGAGGCGGTGTACGGGCATGGGCATTTCCGCGAGACCCATTACCCGGTCTTCGCCACCCGGCGCGACTGGCTGCCCGCCCTCGTCACCGCCTTCGCCGACCTGCCGGAGCGGGCGAAGGCGGGGCGCCGCCGGCTGCGCGCGGTGATGCGCCAGGTGGTGGAGCATATCCGCGAGCACGGCCCCGCAAGCCCCGCCGACTTCGCCTCGGAGCGCATCGCCGGCGGCTTCAACACGGTGAAGGCGACGACCCAGGCGCTCGAGTATCTGTGGACCGACCGGGTGCTGCAGATCGCCGGGCGGACCGAGAACTTCCACCGCCTGTTCGACCTGACCGAGCGCGCGGCGCCGGAGCTCGTCGGCTGGCGCAAGCCGGCCAAGCGCGACTACGAGGCCTTCCTGTTCGACTCGGCGCTCTCCGTCCTCAAGGCCGCCACCGCGCGCCAGCTCGCGGAGCGCGTCGCCATCCATTACGGCAGCTGGCGGGGCGGCGCCATGAAGCCGGCCCAGGCGATCGTCGCGCGCGGACTCGCGGCCGGCCGCGCGCGCGGCGTGGTGGTGACCGACCTTCCGGACCAGCCGGTCTACTGGTACCTGCCGCAGGACGAGCCGGGATGGGAGGCGGCGGCGCGCGCCATGGACGCCCCGGCGGACGCGGTGCGGATCGTGCCGCCGCTCGACAACCTGCTGTTCAACCGCCGCCGGCTGCGCGAGCTGTTCGGCTTCGACTACAAGTTCGAGGCCTATACGCCGATCGGCGAGCGCCGCTTCTACTTCGCCATGCCGATTCTGCATCGCGACCGGCTCGTCGGCCTGGTCGACGCCAAGCTCGACCGCAACGGCGGGAAGCCGGAATGGCGCCTCGTCGGGCTGGAGCTGAACGAGCCGGTGCCGCCCGAGGCGCTGCGGGCCGGCATCCACCGCCTGGCGCGCATCGCCGGCGCCGAGAAGGTCGCGGTGGCCACGCGCACGTCCCGCGACCTGAAGAAGGCGCTGGCCGGCAAGCTGGATTGAAACCGCGGAGGCAGAGAGGCACAAAAGAAGGGCTTGGGAAAATTGTCATGCGCGGGCTCGACCCGCGCATCCATGTCGCAGCCCGCGCTGGCAGATGAATGGATCGCCGGGTCAAGCCCGGCGATGACAATTCTCGTGCCTCCGTGCCTCTGTGTCTCTGTGGTTATCTTCCTAACGCCGTCTCAGTACTCGATGCGCACGCGGTAGGTGAGCTTCGTGCTGCCCTCGGCCGGCACGGGGACCTGCCATTCGGCCTGGAAGGCGCTCGTCTTCTCGTGCGCGATGCTCTCGCTCAAGATCTCCCACTCGCCCGGGATGGTCTCCGCCACGACGACGGTCACGTCCTCGGTCTTGGCGTTCTTGACCTCTATCTCGTACGCGGCCTCGAAGACACGGTCGGAGATGCGCTCGAACGCCGTCTGCCTGGCGCGCGCCGTCACGTCGAAGGCCTGGCCCAGGGTGAGCCGCACCGTTTCGCCCTTCGGCGTGTGCTGGATGGCGTCCTCGCCGACGAACAGCGCCTGGCCGCCGCTGTCGTTCTTGTAGACCCGGACCGTGCCGCCGGGCAGCGGGAGGCCGAGCCGGGCCGCCTCGCTGTTGTCGAAGGCGATGCGCACCGTCGCGTTGCTGCGCGGCGCCTCCGCCTGGACGTAGTCATAGGCGTTGGCGATGTTGACGAAGCGATACTCCTTGGTGACCGGGATGCCGCTGCCCGAGAGCAGCGCGACCTGCTTCGTCTGGTTGTCGGCGATGGTGGTCGGCCGGTCGAGCGTGTAGAGGTGATATTCGAACAGCGCCTCCTGGGTCATGGAGGGCGCCGGCGCCGCCTCGGCCTGGGCCGCCATGTCGGCCCGGTACATGATCATCTCGCGCACCCGGTTCACGTCGCCGGCGACGAGCTGCAGCCGGGCCTCGCGATAGCTCGTGCCGCTGGTATTGGTGAGGGTGACGAGGCCGTTGAGGTCGAGCGTCGTTTCGTCCGGCGACAGCGCGGCGACGTAGTCGGCGCGCCAGGACAGCCCGCCCGTGAGATAGGCGAGCTCGACCGGCGTGTCGCCGGCCGTTTCGTTCTCGACCGAGACGACGAGGGTCGGCCGGGCGCGCAGGTTCGGCGGCACCTCGGCGAAGACGATGCGGCCTGGCGGCGCCGTCTCGATACGGTCGCCGATCCGCAGCACCACCCCGCCGGCGACCGACAGCACGGTCGCCTCCTCCACCGTTTCCTCGCCGGTCTCCGGATGGGTGCGCACGACGCGCACCGTGCCGCCGACCGACTTCTCGAGCAGCTTCTCCGGCGTCAGCAGGTCGAAATCGAAATTCTGCTCCAGCACCGAGAGCCGCCCCTCGGCCGTGCCGACGAGTGCCGTTTCCGGGCGGATCCGCGCCGAGACATCGACGAAGGCGAGCCGGTTCACGCCCGGGTCGAGCGACACCGTGCGGCGATCCTTCACCAGCGCCAGGTCCTCGTTGTAGATGGTCACCGCGACGCCGGTCTGCTCGCCGAGGCCGATCGTCTTCTCCTCCTGAGCGAAGGCGGGGGCGGCAATGGCCAGGGCGGAGGCGAACAGCGCCGCCTTCAGCGGCTGGCGGCGGTGAAGCGGTGTGGACATGCGCGAGGACCCCATGGCTGGCCGGACGACAAGACGATAGGGACGATCGCGGGGGATTGCGACGGAATTGCGGCGCCGCCCTCGTCGCGCTCGGCCTCATCCTGAGCTTGTCGAAGGATGAGGCCGAACGAGGCGCTTCAGAAGCTCACCGCGCCGCCGCCCATCCAGCTGCGCGCCAGGCGCCGCGCCTCGGCGATCTCGGCGGCGCTCATCCGGCGGGCGAGCTCGTCGCGCCGATAGGCGGCGTCGGCGCTGCCATGGGCGGCGGCGAGGTCGTACCACATATGCGCGCGCACCGAATCGCGCGGCGCCCGGTCGCCCTGGGCGAAGATGAAGCCGAGGCTGAACATCGCCTGCTCGTCCCCGCCTTCGGCCGCGCGCGACCACCATTGGGTGGTGGCGGCGATGTCGTTCTGGGCGTAGTGCACGAAGCCCAGATTGTACTGCGCGCTGGAATAGCCCTTCTCCGCCGCGAGCGCGTACCACTTCTCCGCCTCGGCGAGATCCCGCGGGACGCCCTGCCCGTTCTCGTGCATCACCCCCAGCTTGTACTGGGCCGCCGCCATGCCCTTCTCGGCCAGCGGCAGGAATTCCCGATAGGCGGTCTGGTAATCGGCAATGCGATAGGCGGCCATGGCCTCGGCGAAACCGGCCGCGGCCTGTCCCGCGCCCCCCGTGATCCCGAGCGCCATCGCGACGGCTAGGACGAAACGCATAGGAATGATCCCCCAGCACAGGAATGAAGTCCGGCCATCATGCCCGCGACATGGTTAACGGTGTGTGCCAAAACCGTGGCAATTCCAGCGGCTTAGAGAATCGAAAGGGCCGGACAGGCGGAAGCGCCGCGCCGCTGAGGTCGCGGGGCGGTTCAGGCGGGATGTGCGGAATGGTGGGTGAACATGGTTACCGCATGTTTAACGCAGGAGGAACGGCCGGCAAGTGAGACCTGCTCCCGGTTTGAGCGGGGGACGCCGCGGTCGTAGTCTCCCCTCGAACGCCCGCGCGCCCCCGGGCGGAGACCCGAGGGCCGCGCCGGAACCTGTGTGTGGACATGACGGCATCGCAGCCTCGCGGGGCGGCCCTCCGGTTCGGCGGACGGCCGGGCCTTCACGGCCCTTTCAGCTTTCATGGCTACCGTCGGGCCCCCGCCCGAGCCGAGCCATGAACTGGAACCCCGCTTCTCCCGTCTTCGCGCAGAGCCGCCGGACGCCCGACCGGCTTGCGCTCCATGCCGACGGGACCGAGCTCAGCTATGCCGGACTCGCCGATCGCGCGCGCCGGCTGGCCGCCGTGCTGCGCAGGCATGGCATCGGCCGCGGCAGCCGCGTCGGCATATTGGGCTCGCGCAGCCTCGAGGCGGTGCTGGCGGTGCTCGGCATCGCCTGGGCGGGCGCCGCCTATGTGCCGCTCGGGCTGAAATGGCCGGCCTGGCGGCTCGAGACGGCGCTGCGGCTCTGCCCGGTCGATGCCGTCGTCGCCGACCGCGGCGGGCTCCCGCTCCTCAGCCCCGCGGTGCTGAATGCGACCCGGCTGCTCCTGCTGCCCGATGCCGGGGCGCGGCGCGGCCTTCCGGCCGAGGCGGGACGGGTCGCGCTCTCGCTTGCCGACCTGCCCGATGCGGGCGGCGCAGCCGGGCCGGCGCCGATGGCGCGGGACGATCTCGTCTACGTGATCTTCACCTCCGGCACGACCGGCACGCCCAAGGGCGTGATGGTGCCGGCCGGCGCGGTCGCGGTCTACCTGGCCGCGCTCGGCCAGCGCAAGGCGATGACGCCCGCGGACCGGGCGTCGCAGTTCACCGAGCTCAGCTTCGATCCGGCGCTGGGCGAGATCATCGTCCCCTGGCATGCCGGCGCCTCGCTTCACGTGGTGCCGGCGATCGCCCGCATGTCGCCGGCCCGCTTCATCCGCGAGCGCGGCCTGACCATCTGGGGCTCCGCCCCGTCCGCCATCGCCTGGATGCGCGACACCCGCGCGCTGCAGCCGGGGAGCCTCCCCGGCCTGCGCTACAGCTCCTTCGGCGGCGAGCCTTTGCCTTTGTCCGCGGTGCGCGCCTGGCAGGCGGCGGCCCCGAACAGCGCGATCGACAATCTCTACGGGCCGACCGAGGCGACGGTGGACTGCGCGGGCCAGCTGATCGCCCCGGGCGCGGACCCGGTCGTGACCCCGGGCCGCGGCATATTGGCGATCGGCACCGCGCATCCCGGGACGGAACTGTCCGTGTTCGGGCCGAATCGACGGCGGCTGCCGCCCGGCGCAGTCGGCGAGCTGGCCATCGCGGGCGATCAGCTGAGCCTCGGCTATCTCGGCGCGCCCGAGCTCACCGCCGCCCGGTTCCCGACCGTCGAGGGACGGCGCTGGTATCTGACCGGCGATCTCGCCATGCAGGACGCGCGCGGCCTGTTCCACCATCTCGGCCGCATCGACAACCAGGTCAAGATCCACGGGCATCGGGTCGAGCTGGAGGACATCGAGGCGCAGCTGCGCGCGCTGTCCGGGTCGGACCAGGTGGCGGCCGTCGCCTGGCCGGTGGAGGACGGGGTGGCGCGCGCGATCGTCGGCTTCGTCGCGCAGGGCGCGAAGTCCCCGGCAGCGATCCGCGAGGCGCTGCGCGAGCGGCTGCCGCCGCACATGGTGCCGGCGGAGATCCATGCGATCCCGGCGCTGCCGCTCAATGCCAACGGCAAGCTCGACCGGAGCGCGCTCGTCGCACGGCTCGAGGCAGGGCGCGGGTCGGGGGAGGACGGCGATGCACGTTCCAGCTCCTGAGCGCGCCGCCTCCGTCCTGCATCGCTCGGGGCTAGGCCGTCATCCGCGCGACTGGCGGGTGCCGCCGATCGAGACCTATCCGCGGCTCGTCGCGTTCGTCCAGACCGACCTCGGCAAGGCGCTGCTCTTCCTGCTGTTCGCCAGTCTCATGTACCCGCTGTCCGACTGGTGGCTCGAAGGCACGGTGTCGGCCGCCGCCGTGTCGCTGGCGGGGCGGTACCGGCGCCATGTCGCGCTGCTCTGCGGCGCCGTGCTGCTGGTCCATTTGCCCGGCTGGTTCGACTACGACCCGGTGCTGCTGGCGGTCGAGCGCGAGGGGCTGTACGGGGCCGTGCCTCTCGGCTGGTTGCGCGCAGCCACGCTCGTCGCCTGCGTACCCCTCGCCGTCGCGGCGCTCTGGCTGGCGCAACGCTTCCGCGACCATCCGCTCGGGCGGCGGCCGCTTCTGGCAGAGCATCTGCTGATGCTCGGACTCCTCGTCGCCGCCGGCTCGCACCTGCTCGGCGGCTGGCCGCAGGTGCTGCTCTGGAGCCTGATCGCGGTGTTCGCCGCCTATTTCTGGTTCCTGGCCTACGCGCTCATCGACATGCGGCAGCGCCAGCCGCAGCCGATCCTGTCTCACCTCGCGACCTTCCATCCGTTCTTCTCGCCGAACACGGTGGTGCCGATGGGCAAGGGCGCGTCCAACTGGCGGAGTACCGAGGCGGCCACCGCCGAGGAGCTGGCGGTCACGCAGCTCAAAGGGGTCAAGCTGCTGTGCTGGGCGTTCTTCCTGAAGATCGTGCTGTGGAGCTTCCACCGGATCGTCTACGACCGGCTCGGCGTCCCGCCGCTCTGGCTGGCCTTCGACGATTTCCTGCAGGGCGACGGGCCGGGGACGATGGGACTCGTCAGCATCGCCGTCAACTTTCCGGAGCAGCTGCTGGAGATGGCGCTCTGGGGCCATGTCATCATCGCGACCGCGCGCCTCGCCGGATTCCGCCTGATGCGCAACACCTGGCGACCGCTGTCGTCGCGCACCATCGCCGAGTTCTGGAACCGCTACTTCTACTATTTCAAGGAAGTGCTGGTTCACGTCTATTTCTATCCGACCTATCTGCGCTGCTTCAAACGCCACCCGCGGCTGCGGCTCGCCTTCGCCACCTTCATGGCGGCCGGCGTCGGCAACTACTTCTTCCACTTCATTCTCGACCTGGAGACCAGCGCGGGCTTCGGGCTGCTCGACGACATCGTCGCGTCGCAGACCTACGCCTTCTATTGCCTGCTGCTCTCCGGCGGGATCGTGCTGTCGCAGCTGCGCGCGCGGCCGCCCTCCTCCGGCCAGGGCTGGGTGCGGCGTCAGCTGCTGCCCTCGGCCTGGGTGGCGCTGTTCTATTGCGTCCTGTCGTTCTTCGACGGGCCGCAGGGCCATGTCGCCCTGTCCCTGCATTTCGACTTCCTCCTCCACGTCTTCGGGATCGACAGATGGATCGGAACGACCGGGTGAAGATCAGGGCCTTCGTGGAAGGCCTGCTCGCCGAGCATGACGACCGCGCGCCGTTCGGCGACGACGACCCGCTGGTCAACACCGGCCGTCTCGACTCCTTCGCCGTGGTGAAGCTCGTGATGTTCCTGGAGTCCGAGTACGCGGTCGATTTCGCGCGGATCGAGTTCGACCCGCAGCGCCTGGACAGCGTGTCGGGGATCGCCGGCGTGATCGCGGAGTGGCGCGGCCTGGCTTAGATCCGTTCCGGGGCCGCCGCGGCCGGCGTCCAGCGGCGCGTCCAGGACCGCACGGCGCTGAGCGGACCGGAGAAATAGGAGTCGCAATGCTCGCCGGCGGCGTAGTCCGGCCAGCGGAGCAGCAGAATATGCGCGCGCGGCATCGCATGGAACGGGATGCCGGGGCAGAGATGGTGCAGCAGGTGATAGCCGTTGTGATGCGGATGGACGAGCTGTCCGATGACGCCGCCGAACGGATGGTTGCGGCTGAAGCCGATGAGCCCGCCCGGCGTAAGCCCGACATGGTCCGAGATCTCGCGGAACGCGGTGATCGCATGGAAGACCGTCGCCCGCGCCCCGACCCAGAGCGCGAGGAAGACGAGCGCCGCCTCGGCCCCGGCCGCGGCCGAGACGAGCGCGAGCGCCGACGCCCACCAGCCGAGCACGCCGAGACGCGCGCGCCAGCCCATGCGGCCGAGCTGGTCGAGCCACACGGCGACCCAGCCGCGGCCGAGGCGCGCGGCGTCGTGGATGTAGTCGGGATCGCGTGCGGGGTCGCCGAGATGCCGGTGATGCCGGCCGTGCTCGTCGCGATAGAGCGCCATCGAGACCCAGAGCGGCCAGCAGAGCAGCAGGTTCGCCAGGATGCGGGAGCGCCGGCGGTTGCCGTCGAAGCTCCAATGGGACGCGTCGTGCAGCAGATTGCCGAGCGCCCTCTGCCGGTTGCCGATCACCAGCAGCGCGACGGGCACCGCCGCCCAGCCGAATGTGAGGGCGGCGGCCGTCGCGGCGGCGATCAGCGCCCAGTCGCCG
>DAIMFL010000021.1:0-33067 GCA_036724615.1 Alphaproteobacteria bacterium
GCGCAGGCTTGGCGAGGGCGCAGCCCGAGCCTAGCCGGAGCTGGGTGAGGGGGTGACGCGGGATCTGCGAGGAGCACGCTCAGCCCGGCGTCTCCGAGTCCGCGGGCTCCTGCTCGCCCATCGCGCGGTCCGTCTGGATGCCGTGCTGCTTCATGAGGTCGTAGAGCTTCGGCCGGCTGACGCCCAGGAGACGCGCGGCCATCGACATGTTGCCGCCCGCCGCCGCCATCGCCCGCAGCACGGCCGCCTGCTCCGCCTGCTCGCGCACCGCGCGCAAAGTGGGGATTCCGGCCTCCTCCCCCTCGGGCGGCTCCAGGTCCAGATCGACGGCCGTGACCTGCGGCCCGTCGGCCAGGATGACGGCACGCTGCACCCGGTTCTCCAGCTCGCGGACGTTGCCCGGCCAGTTATAGGCGGCGATCGCCGCGATCGCGTCCGGCGCGAAACCGCGCGGCCCGGGCTTCTTCTGGTCCTCCGAGAACTGGCGCAGGAACGCATGGGCGAGCAGCACCGTATCGTCGTCGCGCTCGCGCAAGGGCGGGATCTCGATCACGAACTGGCTGAGCCGGTAGTAGAGATCCTCCCGGAAATTGCCGACGCGGATCTGCTCCTGCAGGTCCTGATTGGTCGCGGCGACGATGCGCACGTCGACCGGCAGCGACTTGCGGCCGCCGACGCGTTCGATCACGCGCTCCTGCAGGAAGCGCAGCAGCTTCACCTGCAGCTGCTTCGGCAGGTCGCCGATCTCGTCGAGGAACAGCGTGCCGCCGTCGGCGAGCTCCACCCGGCCCGGCGTCTGCTTGATCGCCCCGGTGAACGCGCCCTTCTCGAAGCCGAACAGCTCGCTTTCCAGAAGATTCTCCGGGATGGCGGCGCAGTTGATCGCGACGAACGGGCCGTTCGCGCGCTGGCCCTGGCTGTGCAGGGCGCGCGCCAGAAGCTCCTTGCCGGTGCCGCTCTCGCCGAGCAGCAGCACGGCCACCTCGGTCGGCGCCGCCTTCTCGATCATGCGGCAGACATGGACCATGCCCGGCGACGAGGTGAGAATGCCCGGAAGCTGCGTCAGCCGCCGGTTCTCCCGCAGGCGCCGGTTCTCGTCCTCGAGCTCGTAGACCCGGAAGGCGCGATCGACGATCAGCCGCAGCAGGTCGCCGTCCACCGGCTTCGAGCAGAAGTCGTAGGCGCCCATGCCGATGGCGCGCACCGCGTTCTCCCGCTCGTCGTTGCCGGTCACCACGATCACCTTGGTCGTCGGCCGCGCGGCCAGGATGGCCTCCAGAGTGGCGAAGCCGATCGTGGGGCCGCCCGGCTCCGGCGGCAGGCCGAGATCCAGCGTGACCACGGCCGGATTCTCGCGAGCCAGCAGGTCGAGTGCGCTCGGCTTGTCGCCGGCGACGACGACGCGGCACCCGTCCATCGCCCAGCGGAGCTGCTTCTGCAGCCCCGGGTCGTCCTCGACGATGAGCAGTACCCGATTGCCCTCAGCCATGCCTGATTCCCCGGTCGGGGCCTTCCTCCTGCGCCGCGGCCGCGGGCAGCACCATGCGCATCAGGGTGCCCTTCCCGGGACGGCTCTCCACGTCCAGCCGCCCGCCGGCCTGCCGGGCGAACTCCCGGCTTTCGAAGGCGCCAATACCATATCCTTCGCCCTTCGTCGTCCGGAAGGGCGAAAACAACTGTTCCGAGACGAAGCCGGGCTCCATGCCCGGGCCGGTGTCGCGGATCTCGATCGTGACGTTATCCCCGGATGATCGCATCGCCAAGGTTACCGTCCCGTTAGGGCCGGACGCCTCGGCCGCGTTCACCAGGAGGTTGCGCAACGAGGCGGCGAACCGCTCCGGCTCGGCCCGCACGAACGGCGCGGCGCCCTCCGGCTCGATCGTCAGCTCGACGCGCGAAAGCTCCGGCGAGCGCAGCAGATGCCGCAGCGTGGCCACGACGTCGACCGGCCGGGCGACCCGTCCCGCCTCCTCCGGCGCCGAGCGGAGCTGCACCAGAAGCTGGCGCATCTTTCCCACCGAGCTTTCGATCGTGCCGAACATGTCCTCGACGAATTCGGGATTGCCGCGATGGCGCTGTGCGTTCCCGATGAGCAGGGACAGCTGGGCGAGCAGGTTCTTCAGGTCGTGCGCCAGGAAGGTGGTCCGCCGGCTGAACGCTTCGAACTCCTGCGCCTGCACCAGCCGCGACATGGCGACCGATTCGGCCAGATAGCTGGCGGCCTGCCGCCCGGCGGTGAGCAGCAGCGTGCGGTCCTCCTCGTCCAGCTTCCGCGGGGCGCGTGCCGTGCCGAGCAGCATGACGCCGAGAAGCTGGCTCCTGTGCAGCAGCGGCAGAAGGAGCCAGCTGCGGTCGAGCTCCGCGATCCAGGGCGGCACCGGCGCGTCGCCCGGCGCGGTCAGGTCGATGATCGCCTTCCGGTCCTCGAGCCAGGCGATGAGGGCGGCGGTCTCCTCCAGGCGCGGCCAATGCATCCGCCGGTTCCACTCGGCCGCGGGCTCGAGCGCGCCGTCGCGCCGCGTCCACAGCAGCCCGTCCGGGCTGTCGACGATGTCGGCAACGGCGCGGATCACCCGCTGCCCCAGCGCAGCGCCGCTGTCGTCGGCGGCCAGGGTGCGGATGAAGCGGAGCCACTCCACCCGGTAATCATACTTGTAGCTGTAGAAGTGCCGGCTGACGAAGCCTCTGCCCAGGGCGCGCATGCGCCCCGACGCCAGCAGGACGAGCAGCAGGCCGCCGGCCCCGAACAGGAACAGCAGCTCGAGCACGCCCCCCCAGCTGCCGCCCATGATGCGCACGTAGTACCCGGCGGCCGACATGGCGAGGAGATAGGCGCCGCTCACCAGCAGCGTCGCCGAATAGAACGCCACCTGCCGGGAGACATGGAGCCTCGGCCCCCAGCGCCGGCTGCGGGCGGCGGAGACGACGATGAGCGGCACGACGACCGCGTTGATCAGGCCGCGCGCGGCGTCGAGGTCCGGATTGCGGAAGCGCAGCAGAACGGAGCTCGAATACAGGAACAGGTCGTAGGCGAACAGCCCGGCCAAAGCGAGGACCAGGAACTTGATGCCCCAGCGGTCGCTCTCGGGCGTGTTGCGGTACAGGTTCTCGACGAGCATCAGCCCGGCGATCGACAGCAGCAGCCGGAGCAGGAACGGCCACGTCGCCGGATCCGCCATCTCCGGATCGGCGGCGATCGAGGAGGCGCCGGTCAGGTCGGCGAACACCGCCGCCGAGAGCAGCGCCGCAAGCCCCAGCGCCGCGCCGGTTGCCGCCGGCCCGAACCGTTCCGTGCGCAGCCGGAGCATGGCGAACAGGAAGACGAACCATCCGGCGTAGCGCAGCAGCTCGCCCAACAAGGCGCTGAGATACCAGGCCGGACCCAGCTGGTAGGCGGCGGCGCTCGCCAGCGCCCAGACGACGGTGAGCGCGCTCGCCAGCACCAGGATGCCGCTGCGCCGGTCGAGCCGCGCCTGCACCACGAGCACCACGGCCAGGACCAGATAGGTCCCCGCACAGACCAGATAGCTCAGCGCACCCGCATTCAGCACGTCGTGCTCCCACCGCCCTCGGATCGGCGCTCCGGACCCCCCTGGCGCGCGGACGACAGAGTCAGGATTCCGCGGCGTCGAGCGCGGCGTCGAGACCGCCCAGCGCGGCGAGGAAGCTCGCCAGCGGATCGGCCCCGCGCCCGTCGGGATCCTCGTCGGTCGCGACGACGATCGTCGCCGCCCGCGTGTCGCCGGACAGCACGCCCCAGAGCTCGAGCAGCTTCGCCTCGATCCGGTTGCCGGTCATCCGTCCGCCGATCCAGTACCATTGCAGCACCACCCGGCGGCGCTCGCCATTGACGATCCGGGTCGCCGTGACGGTGATCTCCTCGCCCTCGACCGAGATGGTTCTCGGGTGATCGCCGAGGCGTTCCCAGTCGCCGACCGGAGCAATCCGGTTGTGCGGGTTGATGATCTCCGCGCCCTGGGCCTGCCAGGGATAATAGGCGACGAACAGATCGACCGTGTGGGCCCCGTCGCCATAGGTGAGCTTTCGCGTCCAGGGCGCCGCGAGGAATTCCGGGGTCCAGCCGCTCTCCGCCCCGTCGAGCACCGTCCACGGCGCCGCCAGCGCGGGCGCCGCGGGCCCGGTCACGACGGAGGGCGGCTCGTCGTTGAGCAGAGCCGTCGCCAAGGCGGGCGTGCCCAGGCTCACCACCGCGGCGGCCAGCGCGACGCCGGCGATCGGCCGGGTGCGGACCGGCCGGCCGTCATCCGCCGGACCGGGGCGGACCGGCGGCTCCCCCTTGCCCCGCAGCAGCATGCCGACGCCGAGCAGCGCCAGGGTGACGAGCGTCAGGAAGACCCAGCCATAGACGATGTGGTCGACGTCCACCGCCACCTGGTTGTCGGTGAGATAGGCGATGAGCACGATGCCGAAGGCGCGGAAGCCGTTGGCGATCACGGGAATGATCAGGGCCAGGATCATGAAGGCGATCCGGCGCCACCACTGGTGATAGGCGAGATACGCGAACAGCAGCGCCAGGGCGACCGTGGCGATCAGGAAGCGCAGCCCGGCGCAGGCCTCGGCGACCTGGAAGCTGCCCGTGGGCGTCTGCAGGAAGATGCCGTCCGAATAGACCGGAATGCCGACGATCCGCAGCGCCACGACGACGAAATCGGCGGTGATGTCCTGCAGCGGCGGCACGAGGAATTCGCCGAACGGCACCATCAGCAGCAGATACGCCATGGGAAACAGGATCGCGGCGAAGACCCGGCGGCCGACCACCGCCAGGACCACGGCCAGCAGCATCAGCACGACGCTGAACTGCTCCACCACCGCGATCCCGGCGAAGCGCGCCAGCAGCCAGACGACCGCGAGCCCGCCGATAAGGATCAGGGTGAGCGGCTCGGCGGCGGGGCGCAGGCGAGCGAGGCGGTCGCGCAGGCGCCAGACCAGGTAGAGCGAGATGGGCGCGATCAGGAAGGCGTGGCTGAACGTCTCGGAGCGCCACCAGATCTCGATCATGCTCCAGAACGTCTGGTGGAAGCCGACCAGCACGGCGACGATGGCGCCCGCCAGCACGAGACCGGCAAGCCGCCAGGCGTCGGCGGTGGCGGCGCCGGGCGCGCCCCGGATCGACTGCGTGGTCATGCCGCCTCCGCCCTGCCGAAGAGAAGCCCGTCGAGACGGGCCAGGTTGCGGCCCCAATCGTACTCCCGGAGGACCCGCGCCCGCGCGCGCTCTCCCATCTGGCGGCGCTCCGCCGGCTGCTCGACAAGGGTGGAGATCGCCTCGGCGAAGACGGCGGGGTCCCAGCTCGCCTCCAGCTCGTGGCCGACCACCGCGCCGTCCACCCCTTCCGCGGCGGCCGGGGTGGTGACGACCGGCCGCGCCATGGCCATCGCCTCCAGGATCTTGTTCTGGACCCCGCGGGCGATGCGCAGCGGCGCGGCGACGACGGCGGCATGGCGAAGATACGGCCGCACGTCCGGGACGCGGCCGGTGACATGCACGCCGGGCAGCTCGCCCAGCGCGGCCACGGCGGGGGTGGGCGCAGCGCCGACGATCCAGAACTCGGCGGCCGGCGTGCGGCGGCGGAGCCTGGGGAGGATCTCGTGGCAGAACCACTGCGCGCCGTCGACATTCGCCCAGTAGTTCATCATGCCGGTGAACACGATCGGAACGGCCGGGCCATCGGGAAACGGCGACGGCAGCGCGTGCCCGGGCGAGAAATACTCCGCGTCCACCCCGTTCCGGACGGCATGGACCCGCGAGGCCGCCTCCGGCGCCAGCCGCCGGAACAGCGCGGCCTCCGTCTCGGAGACGAAGAGCGAGGCCGAGGCGCGGCCCGCCGCCGCGCGCTCGACATCGAGCAGGCGGCGGGCTTCCCGCCGGTAGATCCAGCGGACCGGCAGAGGGCGGCTTCGCGCGTATTGCGACCACTTGTCGGAATCCACGTCGGCGAAGTCGATGATCTGCCGCTCGCCGCCGGCCAGCGGCACGTACTGCGCCATCGCCCCGGAATAGGCGAAGACGATCTCCGGCGCATGCCGCCGCGCCATGGCCTGCACCTGTCCGGCCATGGCGGCACTGCGATAGTGGCGCACGGTGATCGGCGCGCCCTCGGCGAAGGCCATCAGATTGCCGATCCGCAGCGGCGAGGCGGATACCGGCTCGAAATGGCATTCGGCGCAGACGCCGCGCAGGACCCCGGCATGGGCCATGTCGTCCGGGTCGTCGACGAAGCAGGCGAGGCTCACCTCGTGCGACGCCGCGAGATGGCGCAGGAAATGCCAGGACCGGATCTTGTCGCCCTTGGTCGGCGGATAGGGAATCCGGTGGGCGAGGAACAATACCCGTGCCATGGCCGCTATCCGAGGCTCCGCGCGATCCAGGGGCCCATGGCCTTGCTGAGGCCGAGCGGGAGCCGCCGCCACAGCGCGATGAACAGGCGGTATTTGGGATTGGTCGGATTGAACTCTGGCAGCCGGTCGCCGCGCCGCAGCCGATAGCCGTAGGTGAGCGGCGCGGGCTCGAAGCCCCAGTTCTTCTTGAAATCGAACGACCCGGTCCCGACCTTGCTGCGGCCGAAATCGAAATGGCGGACGCCGCGCTCGCCGGCGCGCCGCATCACGTCCCAATACATGAACTCGTGCGCCGACAGGGCGCGCGACTCCGCGCTGCTGCCGGCGTAGTAGGGAAGCACCTGGTCGCGGAAGTAGAAGCTCATGACCCCGCTCGTCGGCCGGCCGTCCTTCTCCACGATCAGCACCTCGCAGTCGGGGCCGAAGACCTGCTTCAGCAGCGCGAAGTAGCGCTTGCCGAAGACCGGCGTCCCGTGGTGGCGCGCATTGCTCGCGAACAGGTCGTAGAAGCGGTCGACACCGTCGTCGAGCCGCCCCACGAGGCCGTGCTTCATGCCCTTGCGCACCTCGGCGCGCTGCTTGCGCGGAATGGCGAGGAGATTGCGCTCGGGATCCGCGTCTATCTCGCGCACGAACCCGCAATAGAGGTCGGAGCGGCTCTGCCAGCCGGGCGATCGCGGCGGCGGACAGCGATACTCGAGGAAGTCCACGTCGAGCCTGTCCGCGAGACGGATCGCCGCCTCGTCGAGCGCGGCGCGCGTCGCCTCGTCCTCCGCCAGCGGGCCGCCGCCGACACAGAACGCGGTGGAGATCAGCGCGTTGGCGAAGAGCGTGCTCTTCAGATGGATGAGCGGCAGGACGCCGGCGATCTCCCCGTCGCGCTCGGCCAGGAGATAATGCGGCCGATGGCCGAAGCCGCGCCGGATCACCTCCGCCCAGCCCGCCCGGTGGAAGAAGCTTCCCCCGGGCATGCGCTGCACGAACTCGTCCCAGCGGGACCGGTCGGCGTCCGTCAGCTCGCGAATGGCCGTCATGCGAATTGCCGTGGTCGCGCGTCAGGCGGTTTCGATGTCGCCCCGGAACACGCGATCCATGCGATCCCAGGCGAAGTCGCGCAGGAGCCGGCCGAGGCGCGTCCCCGTGCGTCCGAGATTCACGTAGTGCCGGAACCGCGATTTCAGGCGAATGCCGGCGACGCGCGGCTGCTCGGGATCGAACTCCCACGGATGGCAATAGAAGATGCAGGGCCGGCGGTCTTCCGCGTTCACCCGCTGCATGAGCCAGCGCGAGGCCGCATAGGGCAGCAGCCGGAAATATCCGCCGCCGCCGCAAGGCAGGTTCGAGCCGCGAATCCGGGTCGTCGTGATCGGCAGCTCGACGACGCCGTCCCGGCCGCGCGGGCGGAACGGGAAGCGTGGCGCGCCGACCATCCCGTAGTGGTCGTGACGCACCGGATAGATGCTCGAGCTGTAGCGGTAGCCCTCCTCCGCCAGCACCTCGTGCGCCCACGGGGTGCGCTGGTCGATCGAGAAGCTCGCCGCGCGATAGCCGGTGACCGCCGACCCGGCCGCATCTTCGAGCGCCTGCTTGGTGCGGCGCACGTCGTCGCGGAACGCCTCGGGGCTCTGGCTGTAGACCGGGATGTGCTCCCAGCCGTGGCTCGCCACCTCGTGGCCGGCCTCGGCGATGCGGCGGACGAGGGCGGGGTGGCGCTCGGCGATCCAGCCCAGCGTGAAGAACGTGCCGTGCGCGCCGTTCTCGGCGAGCAGATCGAGAATGCGCTCCGTGCCGGTCGCGACCCGCGCCGGCAGCGTATCCCAGTCCGGCCGCCGGATCGCGCCGGCGAAGGCGTGGACCTGGAAATACTCCTCCACGTCCACGCTGAGCGCGTTGACGAGGGCGTTCGCGGCGGGAGCGATCCGCACCTCCTCCGGCCGCATCCGCAGGGCGGTCGGCTCAGCGAGCTTCGTCATCGCGGTTGCTCCCGCCCTCCTCCGCCGGCGGCTGGCCCGGCGGCATCGGCGCGGCGCCACGCGCGGCCAGGTATTCGGCGAAGAGCTGGAGGGCGCGCTGAATCGTCTGCTCGTGGGCGAAGACGTAGCGCTCCAGCACCGCGAGACGGTCGGCCAGCGCGCCGTTGAGGGTCTGGACCGGCGCATCGCCCGGGGCTTGCGCCTGGGCTCCGTTCGCGCCCCGGGTGCTCGCCTCTTCCGCCACCTCCTGGCTCAGCTCCTCGACGACGTGCAGGACCGTCTCGCCGTCCAGCCGGTGCAGGCTGTCGAGGCTGCCGAAGAGCAGCAGGCGCGAGCACAAGGTATTGATCCGCCTGGGCAGGCCCCCGGTGTGCTCGAAGATCTGTTCGTGCGCGTCGTCGGTGATCTCCGGATCGCCCTGCCAGCCGACGAGCTTCAGGCGGTGCTCGATGTAGCGGCGGGTGTCCTGGGCGTCGAGCGGTCCCAGATGATAGGACGCGGTGACCCGCTGGCGCAGCTGCTCGAGCTCCGGCCGGGCGATGGTGGAGCGGAACTGCGGCTGGCCGACCAGCAGCGTCTGCAGCAGCGACCGGTTCTTGAACTGGAGGTTGGAGAGCATGCGGAGCTCTTCCAGCGACTTCACCGGGACGTTCTGCACCTCGTCGACGATCAGCAGGCACTGGCGCCCGGATTGCTGGGTGGTCACCAGGAACTGCTCGATCTTGCGCAGGAGCGTCGCCTTGTCGTCGTCCTTGATCGCGATGCCGAAGGTGGTGGCCACCATGCGCAGCATGTCCGTGGGGTCGAGCTGCGAGGTCACCACGGTGCCCGCCAGGTACTTCTTCGTGTCGAGCCCGGTGATGAGGCGGCCGAGCAGCGTCGTCTTTCCCGTGCCGATGTCGCCGGTCACGACGACGAAGCCTTCGCCCTGATTGAGCCCATAGACGAGGTACGCCATCGCCTTCCGGTGGCTCTGGCTGGCGAAGTAGAAGCGCGGATCGGGGCTCAGCTGAAACGGCTGCCCGCTGAACTGGTAAAAGGCTTCGTACACGTCGCCTCAAAAGAACTTGGTGAAGCCGACCACCACGGCATTCTCCGTCGCATCCTCGTTGGAGCGATTGGACTCCCGTGTCCGGAAAATATAGCTCACCGAGCCGCTCACCGACTCGGCGAACTCTTCGCTCAGCGTGGCTCGAAACGTATAGAGATTGTCCTTCCGCCCGGCGTCCTCGCCGCCGAAATCGATCTTGTCGTAGGCGAGGCCGAGCGAGGAGCGCATGCTGCGCGACAGGTCGTGCGACCAGTCGAACTCGGCCCCGAGAACCGTCTCGTCGTCGAGGCCGGTCTCGAAATCGCGGGTCTCGTGCGACGCGGTCAGGGAGAACCTGTCCCGCGGCCGCGTGACCCGGATCCCGGCGTTGAAGACCTCGCGCCGGAAGGCCCGGTCCGTCAGGCCGAACAGGCTCTCGTCCTCGTCGATCGGCAGACCCGTCCGGGTGTCGATCAGGTTGCCGTCCTCGTCGAAGCCGATGAAGCTCAGGTCGTTGAGGAGCAGCGCCTGCTCGGTCGTCACCGTCTCCCGATAGTTCAGGAAGACGGAGGTCCGCGCGGTGACGTCGTAGTTGAAGTCGACGAAGAGGTTGTCCTCCTCGAAGCGCTTGCCGTAGGTGGCGATCAGCGACAGCTTGTCGCCCGGATGCCAGTCGAAGCCGGCCTCCCAGGTGATGCCCTCGATCTTCTCGGAGAAATCCTCGTCGTCGATCTTCTCGTAGCCGACTCCGGCGATGAGCGAGATGCTGCGGTCGATCGCCGTCGAGGTGTCCAGCCGGATGTTCTGCGTCGTCCGCTCGTCGTCGCCGCCGCCGTCCTCCACCTCGTACCGGCCGTTCAGGTTCCAGCCGAATCGCGAGAAATCGGGTCCGCTGGCCAGGAAGCCGGAGACCGAGTACTCCGTCTCGTCATCGAGCTCGTCCTCGCCGGAATCCACGTAGCCGACCCGCGTCCGGAGCTGCGACGTGGCGAAGCTGCCCCACCGGTTCACGATGTACGGGCTGATGCTGTAGCGCTGGACCGGCGTCAGGTTGTTCGAATCGTCGCTCCGCCGGACCGGGGTTCCGAGGCGGTTGTCGATCACCCTCTGGCTGATTCCCGCGCCCACGTCGACGAAGAAGAAGTTCCGCACGATCTCGGTGTTGTTGAACCCGTCGAGATCGTGGATGACGTCGAGCTCGGAATCGCGCGCCGAGTATTGCGTGTTCAGCGAATAGTCGAGCGACGTCCGCGACCGCCCGCCCAGCTGCGTCAGGCTGACCGCCGGCCGCACCGAGACGATCGCGTCCGATTCGCCGTCCGGTTCGAAATCGTCGTTGTCCGTAAGCGTCGTTTCCACCCTGACCGAAGACGTGATGTTGACGTCCGCCGCTGCCGACCCGACCAGAATGCCCGCCAACGGGACCGCGAGCACCCAGGCCAGGTAGCCGTCCCCCCTTGCTCCAGCCCTCATCCCCTCACTCCGACGATGTACCGCACGTCACGCGATGGCGGCCTGCCTGGCTAGCGGGTCAGCGCGACTCGCGCTCCCGTCCGTAATAGGAGTAGTAGCTTCCGAAGGAGTGGGTCCCAAGCACGGAACGCGACTTGTTGAGGACCATCGCCACTTCGGGGCAGTCGGCAATCAGGCCCAGCGCGGTGCGCACGCCGACCTCGCTGGTGCGCTCCGCCTCGACCACGAAGATGATCTGGCCGACCTGCCGCGCCAGCACGGTGGGCTCGCTGGTGGCCAGCAAGGGCGGCGAGTCGAAGATGATGATGCGGTCGCTGTAGCGGCTCGCCAGCTCGTCCATGATCGTCCGCATGCGCTCGCTGGCAAGGAGTTCCGGCGCCATGCGGTGGAAGCTTCCCGCCGGCAGCAGCGACAGCTTGTCGATATTGGTGCGAAGCATGACGTCGCCGACGTTGAGCCGCGGGTCCTCGAGCACCTCCACCAGCCCGCGATCGGCGGTCACGCCGAAATTGCGCAGCACGGTCGGGCGCACCAGGTCGGCGTCCACCAGCAGGACGTGGACGTCCTTCTCGAGCGCGATGCTGATGGCGAGGTTGATCGCGGTGAAGGTCTTGCCCTCCCGCGGCTTGGCGCTGGTCACCATCACCAGGTTGCCGCGCGGGAGCTGCTGCCCGTCCCGTCCGAAGGCGCCGGCGAGCACGCGGCGCTTGACCATGCGGAACTCCTCGGCGGTCCGCGTCTTCTCGCCGAGGGGCGAGAGGATGCCGCGCTGCGCGAGCCGCTCGACGGCGATCTCGACCCGCGCGCTCTCCTTCGGTTCCGGCGGCTCCTCCGCGAAATCGCGGATCGGCTGCAGGGCGCTGTCGGGATCGGCGAACGGCAGATTCGCAGGCGGATGCTCGGCCCGCGCCTGGCGCTCCATCACCCGCGCGGCCCGGTCGAGCGGCGTCTCCTCCGCGTGCCCCAGCATCGCGGCGGCGCGCTCGACCGACGTTGTCGCTTTGGACTCGGACATGGCTCAGATGACCGGCAGGCGCGCGGTGATGGCGGTCGACAGCTGGGCCGTGGCGCCGGTCAGCACCAGCACGTAGATGCCGAGAAGCCCCGCGGTCACCACCAGGAAGCAGAGCTGTTCCACCACCAGCCGCAAGCGCTGCCCGGGCAGCGTCACGCGCGAGATGGCGCCGATCACCGGGCGCTGCGCGACCTCGGCCAGCCGCGTCACCGTGTTGACCGTGCCGGCGATGAGCGCCAGCAGCGCGCAGAACGCCGCGCCGGCGGCGAACCCGCCGAGCAGGACGCCGGTACGCAGCATGGTGCGGTCCGGTCCGCTCGGCACTGCCGGTACGTTGGGCGGCTCGACCACGCGGAACTGGACCTGCTCGGTCTTGGTGTCGACCTCCTCGGCGAAGCGCGCCGCCTCCGCGCGCTGGATGAGCGCCGCGTGGTTGCTCTTGATCAGATCGTAGTTGCGCTGGAGCTTGGCATATTCCGAGGCCACGGCCGGAATGTCGGCGACCAGCGCCTCCAGGTCGGTGATGTCGGTCTCGAGCTGCCCGATCCGCTGATCCAGGGACTGGACGGCGGCGTTCTGCTGGGCGAGCTGCAGCCGGAGCTGCTCGTAGGCCTGCCGCGGAGCGCCTCCGCCCAGCGCGGCGTCGCCGCCCAGCGCCTCGAACGCCTCCCGCTCGCGCTCCAGCAGCCGGGTGGTGATCACCACGTCCGGATGCTCGGGCGTATAGCGGGTCAGCATGTCCTCGACCTGGCGCTCGAGCTCCGTGATGCGGGCCTTCTTCTCCATGGCGGCGGTGTTCTGATCGACCTCGCCCTCCTCGAGCTTGGCGAGCTGCACCCCGATCTCGTCGCGCAGCCGCATCGCCTGGTTGCGCTCTGCCCGGAGCTGCTCGAGCAGCGAACGGCGGCTCTCCAGCCTCGCCTCGTAGTTCCCGGCGCCCGGCAGGAAACCCCGGTTCTCCAGCTGGAACGACGCGACTTTCTGCTCCGCCTCCTCGAGCTGCTTCTGCAGACCGGCGATCTGGTCGTTGAGGAACTTCTGCGCGAGAGCGAGATCTTCCCGGCTGGCGCCCAGATTGGTCTCCACGAACAGCGTGAGCAGCGCGTTCACCACGTCGTGGGCGAGCTGCGGATTGTCGTCGGTGAACGACACCGAGAAGAGGTTTTCCTGGGCTCCGCGCTGGCCGATCTGCAGGCGCGACCGGAGCGAAGCCATGATCTGCTCCTTCTCGACGGTGGTCGCGGCCGTGAGGTCGAGGTCGGTCATCCGCATGACCTCCTCGAGATTGGGCCGGGACAGCAGCGTCTGCCGCACCACGTCGAGCTGGGCCATCGTGCCGACGCTGAGGTCCGCCGCGATCCCCTGCATCAGCGGCCGCAGCATCGAGGCCGTGTCGATGTAGACCTGCGCGGAGGACTGGTAGCGGTCCGGAATCCGTTCGACCACCAGCCAGCCCACCAGGCAGAAGACCCAGGCGACGGCCAGCCCGTACCAGCGCCGGTGCCAGGCCGCCGTCACATAGTTGGTCAGGAGTGACAGTGCGTCATGCATCTGATCGCTCGCTCGTCCGAGACGCTGCCCCGATCGTACGGGCGATCACCATCCTGGCTCTCCTGTCCCGCACGACTCCGACCTGGTCAGAACCAGCTCTCGGGAATGATGATGATGTCGCCCGGCAGCACCGCGACGTTCGCGGTGATGTCGCCGTCCTGCAGCAGGTCGTCGAGCCGCACGCGGTACTGCGACTGCTCCTCGTCGACGTTGCGCACCAGCGTGGTGCGGTTGCCGTCGGCGAACTCGGTGATCCCGCCCACCGCGATCATCACGTCGAGAACCGTCATGTTGGCGCGGTACGGAATGGCCTGCGGGCGCGAGGCCTCGCCCACGATCCGGATCTGCTGATCGAATGGACCGACGAAGCCGGCCACGGACACCGTCACGATCGGATCGAGAATGAACTCGCCGAGGGCTTCCTCGACGTCGCGCGCGAGCTCCTGTGGCGTCTTGCCGGCCGCCTGCAGGTCCTCGACCAGCGGCAGCGTCACCCGCCCGTCCGGACGCACCACCGCGCCGCTCGACAATTCCGGGTTGCGCCAGACGAACACGCTCAGGCTGTCCAGCGGGCCGATGATGTATTCCGGCGCCTCGGCGTCGGTTATGGGCGTCGCAGGCGGCAAGTCTTCATACGTGCCGCATCCTCCCAGCACCGCCAAGCAGCAGACAGCAACCCACCCCCAGACTTTGCGCATGACCATCTCCTAGAAGGCGCACCGGCCGCCCGGCAGTTGTGATCCTGCCTCGGCCCCCATCATTCGCAACCGGAACCCCGCGCGACCGGCGGCTTCTCGACCCCGCTCCGACCGGTCTACGCGGACGCATTCGGCAGTGATCCTAACGTAGAAACCCCTGAATAATCCATTATCTAAACGCGCTTACCGAATGGAACTTTCCACCGTGGATGACGTTTGCAGCCTGCGATTGCTGCCGAAAATGCTCCTAGGCCGACGCTGAGAGTCAACCGGCCGAGGATAGTTGCAAAATTGCCGCACCCGACGGTTCCGGGGGCAAGCGGATTCCGAATCAGACCGCCGACCCCAGGCGCCGGTGATCGAGCCAGCCCTCCAGGACCGCGAGGTACCAGCCCAGCTGGCCGAACGTCCCTGCCGCCTGCTGCTCCCGGTCCTGCAGCAGCCGGTCGAGGAAGGCGGCGCGGACGATCCCCCGCCCCTTGAGCGCCATGAGCGCATCCCCGATCGCCTCGCGCAGCGCCGTGTCCTGGGCGATCCAGAACCGCACCGGCATGCCGAAGCCGTGCTTCTGCTTCTGGAGGGTCGGGTCGGGCAGGATGCCCTTGAACGCCCGCTTGTAGAAGTCGCGCAGCCGGAAGCGCCGGATCAGCAGGTCGGCCGGCAGGGTGGCGCCGAAATCGATCACCGCCTCGTCGAGGAACGGGAAGCGCACGGGCATGCCGGCCTGCTCGCACATGGTGGTCACCTTGCGCAGGTCGTTGTCGGCGAGGGTCACCTGCATGTCGAACTGCAGCATCCGCCGCAGCAGCGGGCCGTCCGCATGGCGCGCATAGGTCCGGCGCAGCGCGGCGAGCGGCCCGTCCGGATCGACCTGCGCCAGGAAGTCCGGTTCGAACACCTCGTTGAGCCGGTCGCCGCCCAGGAAGCTGTAGGTCAGCATGCGGTCCGGCATGGGGGTGCGCGCCCGCCGCACATAGCTCGCCGCCTTGCGCAGGACCGGCAGCGCGCCCACGCCCGGGAGGCCCAGCAGCCCTGCCTCGAGCGCCGAGCGCGCCGCGCCGGGCAGCCGGTAGTAGAGGTCGAAGACCTGCTGCTGAACGTAGCGCTCGTTGCCGCCGAAGATCTCGTCGCCGCCGTCGCCCGCCAGCATGAGGGAGATGCCGTGCTCCCGCGCCAGCCCCGCGCAGAAGAAGGTCGGGACGGCGGAGGAGTTGCCGAACGGCTCGTCATAGGCCGCGGCGATCCTGGGCAGGAGCGCGGCGGCGTCGGCCGGCGTGACGTGGTAGGTGAAATGCGGCGATGCGAAATGCTCGGCCGCGATGCGGGCGTAGCGCTGCTCGTCGTAGATCTCGGAATCGAAGCCGATGGTGAAGCTCTTCACCGGCCGGCCGAGATGCTCGGTCGCGAGGCCGAGCACGGTCGAGCTGTCCAGCCCGCCGCTCAGGAAGGCCCCCGTCCCGCCGCCATCCGCGTCGTCCATCGCCCGGCGCACGGCGCCGCGCAGGCCGTCGACCGTGGCCCGGCAGAGGGCGCCGACGTCTCGGCCCCCGATCTCCGCCGGCGGCTCCCAGTACCTGCCCAGGCTGACGCGCCCGTTCTCGAACAGCAGGTACTCGGCCGCGTGCAGCTTGCCCACGTCGCGGAAGATGGTCTGCGGCGCCGGGACGACGGACAGATGGGCGTAGTCGAAGATGGCTTGGGGCGAGAGCTCGAACCGGCCGGCCGGGTGCTCCCGCAAGGCGTCGATGGTCGAGGCGAAGAGCAGCGTGCCGTCGGGGGCGAGCTGCCAGGCCATGCGCTTGACGCCGCGCCGGTCGACGGCAATGAGCGCGACGCTGCGCCGCCCGTCGACCAGCGCCAGGGAGAAGCTGCCGCGCAGCCTCCCCAGAAGCTGCCGGCCGTGGCGGCGATAGGCTTCGATCACCTGCTCTGCCAGAGGGCCGGCCGGCAGAGCCGTCCCGTCGGTCCAGGCCACCTCCCCGTCCACGGCGCACCAGATCCCGTCGGCGGTCCGGACGATCGCCGCGCCCGGGCCGCGCAGCGCCAGCGCCGCGGTCCCGCCCGCAGAGGTCGCCAGAGCATCGCCGGGCGCCGTCGGAAGCGCGCCGGCCATGGCGGCGAGCGCGGACTCCGGCTGCGCCACGGGACGACCGGCGGCGAGCCACCCGCAGACTCCGCTCATGCCGCCGGACCCGTGTGCTGTGCCGCTCCCGCCCTGCGTCGCATCGGTCAGACCAGGATCTCGGCCGGCTCGGGATGGCTCAGGAAGCCGAGCGGGCTCGCGCTGCGCCCATAGGCGCCGGACTGGAAGACGACGACGAGATCGCCGATCTGCGCCGCCGGCAGCTCGGCATTCCGGGCTAGCACGTCGATGGGCGTGCAGAGGCAGCCGACGATCTCGGCCGATTCCTCGACCCGGCTGCTCATCCGGTTGCCGATCACGACCGGATAGTTGCGCCGCACGACCTGGCCGAAATTGCCGGACGCCGCCAGGTGGTGATGCAGCCCGCCATCGGTCACCAGGAAGACCTTGCCCCGCGAGACCTTGCGATCCACCACGCGGCAGACATAGACGCCGGCCTCCCCCACCAGATAGCGGCCGAGCTCGATCACGAGCTCGGCCTCCGGCAGGCCGCGCCTGGCCGCCGGCACGAGCGCGGCGAGGCCGCGCCCGACCTCGTCCAGGTCGAGCGGCTTGTCGCCCGGGAAATACGGGATGCCGAAGCCGCCGCCCATGTTGAGCAGCCTGACCGGCCCCGGCGCATGGCGCGCCAGCTCGATGGCGAGGTCGACGATCTTGTGCTGGGCATCGACGATGGCGGCGGCGTTCAGGTTCTGCGAGCCGCAGAACATCTGGAAGCCGCGGAACTCGAGCGGCAGGGACGCGATCTCGTCGAGCGCCGCCGGGACCTGCTCGGCATCGATCCCGAAAGGCTTCGGGCCGCCGCCCATATGCATGCCGGACGAGCGCAGCTCGAAATCGGGGTTCACGCGCACCACCACCGCCGGGCGCAGGTCGAGCGACCCGCCGATGCCGGCCAGCGCGCGAATCTCGCTCATGGACTCGACGCAGACCGTCACCCCGGACGCCGTCGCCTGGCGCAGCTCCGCCGCGGTCTTGCCCGGTCCGGCGAAGCTGATCTGCTGTGCCGGCATGGGCGTGTCGAGCGCGACGCGAAGCTCCCCGCCCGAGGCGAGATCGAAGCCGTCGACCAGCCCCGCCAGATGCTGCACGACGGCCGGCATCGGGTTCGCCTTGATCGCATAGTGCAGATGCAGCTCGCGCGGCAGCGCCTCGCGCAGCCGCTGCACCCGCGCGGTGATCGCCGACCGGACATAGGCGAAGAACGGCGTGGCGCCCACCCGCTCGGCGAGGCGCGGCAGCGGCATGCCGTCCAGGCACAGCACGTCGCCGTCGCGGCTGAAGCCCGCCTTCCCGCCGAGCTGCGCATCGAGCGTGTCCATGGCGTCAGCTCCCCTCGCGCCCGGCGAAGGCGTCCCGGGCGTCGTCGCGCAGCAGGCTGCGGTCGACCTTGCCGTTGGCGTTGCGCGGCAGCGAGCTCCGCACCCGGATCTCCTGCGGCACCATGTAGACCGGCAGCTGCCTGCGACACTCGGCCAGCAGCACGTCCACGTCCAGCTCGGTGCCGTCCACCGCGCTCACGTAGAGGACGACGCCCTGCCCGAGCGAGTCGTGCGGCGCCCCGATCGCCGCCACCTCGGCGACGAGCCCGCTCGCATGGACCACCTCCTCGATCTCCGTGGGGCTCACTCGGTTGCCGCTGGTCTTGATCATGTCGTCGCGGCGCCCGACGAAATAGAGGTATCCCTCCTCGTCCGTCTTCACCACGTCGCCCGACCAGACGGCGATCTCCGGCAGGCAGAGCTCCGGCGGCTGGCCGGGTGCGGGACGGAACCGCTCCGCCGTGCGGGCGGGATCGTTCCAGTAGCCGAGCGATACCAGCGGTCCGCGATGGACGAGCTCGCCTTCCTCGCCCGGCGCCACCGGCGCGCCGTCGGCGTTCACCACCATGATCTCGACATTGGGAATCGCCTTGCCGATCGAATCCGGCCGGCGGTCGACTTCCGAAGGCGGCAGATAGGTGGACCGGAACGCCTCGGTCAGCCCGTACATGAGGAAGACCTCCGCCTCGGGCAGCAGGGCGCGGAGACGATCGAGGGTCGCCCGCGGCATCCGCCCGCCGGTATTGGCGACATAGCGCAGCGTCGGGGCGGCAGGCGTCGGCCAGGCGGCCCGGGACAGCTGGATGTAGAGCGGCGGGACCCCGGTCAGGCCGGTGACGCCGTGCTTGTGGATCGCGTCGATCACGTCGCGCGGCATCAGATAGTTGAGCAGAACCACCGACGCGCCGACGGTGAAGGCGGTGGTGAGCTGGCTGAAGCCGGCATCGAAGCTCAGCGGCAGCGCCGCGAGCAGCCTGTCCTCGGGCACGTTGCGAAGATAGGAGGCCACGCTGCGTGCCCCGGTCACCATGTTGCGGTGGGACAGGACGACGCCCTTCGGCATGCCGGTGCTGCCGGAGGTATAGAAGATCGCCGTCATGTCGGCGTCGATCCGCCGATGCGGGGCGCGGCTGCAGCCTGCTCCCTCGGCCAGGAACTGCGGCAGATCGACGACGCGCACGGAGGAGCCTGCCGGCAGCGCAACCTCTTCTCCCCGCCCGTCCACGAGCACCACGAGGCTGAGCGCCGGGCAGTCGGCGATCGCCTCGGCGACGACCGCCAGACGGTCGGCAGTGGTAACCAATATCCGCACGTCGCAGTCGCGCAGCACATGGCCGACATGGCGCGGCCGGAACAGCGGATTGATCGGCACGAAGGTGCAGCCCGCCGCCGCGGCGCCGAACTTCGCCACCACCGTCTCGACGCGCTTGTCCAGGAAGACGGCGACGCGTTCGCCGGGCGCCAGCCCCGCCTGCAGCACCGCCCGGCCGAAGCCGGCGATGCGCTCCGCCAGCGCGCCATAGGTCAGCTGCTCGCGCCCGGCGATCAGGGCGATGCTGTCCGCCGCGCGCTCGGCCTGGCGATACACGAGATCAGGAAGAAGGTCGCTCATCGTGCCGGTGGGGTCCGTCGGCGCGGCTCGTGCTGCGGGGCTGTGGGGGTCTCGCTCGGCGCGGATTATACGGGTTAATTCCCGGCCGTGCGAAATTTAACCACGATCGGCCTGCCCGCCCCGCGGGACAGCGCGGCATAAGGCGGCAACGAGCCGGCATAGCCTTGCCAGCCGCCCAGCCGGAGCAGCGCGAGCCAGCCGACCGGCCGCGCGCCGAGGCGGGCATGGGACCGCAGCGACAGGTCGTTGAAGCCGGAGATCCGGCTGGCGGTCCAGGCTATGCCGCGCTCCCGCAGCAGGTCCCAGGCGGCATCCCAGAGCGCCGCGAAAACGGGGCCGCCGCGCTCGTCCGGCGCCACGAACATGTCGTAGTCCCAGGCGCCCGGTCCGGCCGGGAGCACGAAGCGGCAGCGGGAATCGGGCTCCTCGAACACGCCGAAACAGAGCCACAGATATCCGACGAGCCGGCCGTCGCGGAACGCGGCGAGGCAGCCGTCCCCTCGAGCGAGACGCGGTCCCAGATCCTCGGCGCGGCTGAGGGCCGAGGCGATTTCCGGCTCTTCGGCTCCGAGCCGCCTCACGGTCAGGCTGCCGCGCAGCCGGGGCGGCAACACGGTCCCGCGACGTACGGGCTGGACCATCAGCCTATGGAATTCGACGTCGGCGCGGCCGCCGGACAGGCGCCCGAGAAGGCGACTCGCGAGATAGAGCGATGCGACGCCCGTGCCGAGTCGCACCCGCAGATCGATCAGCCTGTCCGCGATTGCCATCCCAGGCATCCGCATATCGTCGTTTCCGCCGAGTCGCCGGCATTTCCAACGGGAATTCCTTCCCGCCCGGCCAGATTCCCGTTCCTCGGCCGTGCCGCGACCCATATCATGCCCTCAATAAGGGGCATACCAGGGAAGCCGACATGCGTCAGATCGTATTGTTTCAGACCTTTGCGACCATAGTCCTGGGTTTGGCAATGCTCCTCTTCCTGTTCCGGATCGACTCCAAGCTGGACGAGCTGTTCAGCCTGGAGCTCGCCAATGCCCAGGCTCTCGACGAGACCCCCGAGATCAAGGCCCTGCTGGAGGAGATCGCCGCCGCCGCGGCGATCGTCGCCGAGCGCTCCTCGTCCGCGCCGGTGGCCGCTCAGCCCGTGCCGAGCGCCACCCAGTAGACTCCGTCGGTCTCCGAGTGCTCGACCAGCGGCTGCGTCGCTCACGCCCGGTTCACGCCCGGAGCAGCGACTTGAGCGCGCGCGCCAGATTCTCGATCCGGAACTTTCCCGCAGGCCGCTGCACGACCAGCCAGACCAGCTCCGAGGCGCTGTTCGCCAGGCTCCGCTTGTACCGGCTGTCGCCCGCGAGAAAGTCATAGACGGCCCGGCCCGCGGCACGGTTCATTTCGATGGCAAGATGATGACTGACCAGGCCCGGCTTCAGGCGGTTGTCGGCCGGTGTTTCGAACCCGCTCTGATAGGCATAGACGCGGCCGCGATGCAGGAAGTTGTAGAGATATCCGATGGTCCGGCCGTCCCCGGTCCGTGTGCGCAGAAGTTGGACGGTGTCGTTCGCCACCCCTTCCATGACGAGACGTCTGTGAAACGCCTTCAGGAAGTCGCCGGCGAAGGCGCCGTCCTTCCCGGCGCTGCGCCAGCGGGCATCATGCAGCTCCTCCAGCCCGGCGAGGAAGGCGGCAGCCGACTCCTGGTCGCCGGCGGCGTCGAGTTCGGGCCCGCCATACAGCCGATGTGCCCGCCGCAGCTGGTGCCGCGTATTCGCCCCGAGACCGTCGAGATAGTTGCCCGAGCCGAGGGCGGAGAGATCGACATGGGGACATCGGCTGCGCTGGAGCAGAATGACCCGGCCGAGCGCCGCCATCGTCGTCTCCATCGACGGATCGACGCCGGGAAGCGCCAGCTCCTCCCATATGTCGAGCCCGGCCAGGTGGCGCAGCAGGGCGGTGGTGGCGCCGGCGGCGCAGCGGCGGTCGACCAGGAAGCCGTTATGCTCGACGGTGAGTCGATCCTCTTCCCCGCCCGTGGCGTGGAGATGCAGCTGGCGCGCAGTGACGAAGCCGTGCCGCCGCGCCTCGTACGGCGTGAGCAGGGCGAGCCCGACCGTCTCTCCCGCCAGCCGCGCGCGCAGACACAGCGGATCGATCCTCTTCGGAAGCTCGGCGAGCCAGGTGCCGATCCAGCTCCAGCTCTGGAAGAAGGAGCAGTCCGCCCTCGCCTCGAGGCCGCGCCACGCTTCCGCCAGGTTGCGGCACTCGCGCACCGGCGCGAGATCCACCGCCATGTCTCCGGCTTTCGTCACGGGTGCCCTGCACGGGTCGCGAAAGGCGGCGCGACCCGATGAGCAGACCGGCCCGCTGCCTTCTCGTGACGAGCATATTCCCGCCGATCCATGGCGGATCCGCAGTCGTCTACGACAATCTCGGCCGGCACGGGGACGGCCATGTGGTCGTGCTCGCCCCGTACCGTCACTATCAGACCGGCCATGTGCTGGTAGGCTGGCTCGATCACGACAAGGCGGCTCCCTATCCCATCTATCGGACCGAGCTGCTGCGGCCCCGCGAACACGATCCGACCTCCCGGCTTCATTCCCTGTGGCGCTATCTCCGGATCGACGTGCCTCTGAAGGCCCGCATATTGTGGAAGGTGCTGAGCATCATCCGCAAGGAACGGATCAACGTGGTGTGCATCGGGGAGCTGAACTCCGGCAGCTGGATCGGTCCCTATGTCCGGCTGCTGCGAGGCTGCCGGATCATCAACTACATCCACGGCGAGGAGGTGACTGCCCGGGCGCAGTACACCTTCTTCGGCCGCTCCAAGCAGAAATTCCTCAATCGCGCCGACGCGGTGGTCGCGGTCAGCAACTTCACCCGGCAGGTGCTGATCGAGCTCACCCGGACCGCTCGCGAGAAGATCGAGGTGGTCTATAACGGCGTGGACCTCGAGCGCTTCCGGGTGCTGGAGCCGAGCCCGGTCCTCGCCGGGAAGTACGGTATTGCCGGCAAGCGCGTCCTGCTCAGCGTAGGTAGGCTGGTGCCGCGCAAGGGCATCGACAAGACCCTGGAGGCGATGCCGGGGCTGCTGCGCCGCTATCCCGACCTCCATTATCTGGTCGTCGGCAGCGGGCCGTATCGCGAGCGGCTCGAAGAGATGGTGGCGGAGCTCGGCATCGCCGGCCACGTCACCTTCACCGGCCCGGTGGACGCGGGCAGCCTCACCGCCCATTACGCGCTGTGCGATCTCTTCGTCCTGCCGAACCGCGAGATGCCGGACGGCGACACCGAAGGGTTCGGGCTCGTCTTCCTCGAGGCGAATGCCTGCGGCAAGCCGGTGGTGGGAGGCCGGGCGGGCGGCGTGGTCGAGGCTGTCCGCGACGGCCATAACGGCCTGCTCGTCGACGGCAATTCCGTCGAGGAGATCGGCGCCGCCATCGCGCGGCTGCTCGACGACCCGGCGCTCTACGCCCGGATCCGGCAGGGCGGGCTCGAGATCGCCCACCAATCGAGCTGGCAGTCGCGCGCGGCGCAGTTCCGGGCTCTCTGCGACCGGCTCGTCTGACGCCGGCCTCACCGGGCCGCCAGGACGTCCCGGAACAGCTCGATCTGTCCCCGGGTCGTCGCGTCCCAGTCGAACTGCTCGGCATAGGCGCGCGTGGCGCCCCGCCCCGGCGGATCGGCGAGCAGCCGCCGCACGCCGTCGACCAGCGCCGGCACGCTGCGCTCGACCAGAACCCCGGCGGCGGGATCGGTGACGACTTCCGGCGTGCCGCCGGCGTCCGTCGCCACCACGGGCGTGCCGCAGGCCATCGATTCCAGCAGGACATTGGCCCAGCCTTCGAAGCTCGACGCCAGGACCATGGCGTCGGCGGCCGAATAGAGGGCCGGCAGGTCGCCATGCGCCATCCGCCCGAGCAGCCGCACCCGATCGGCGACCCCGAGCCGCTGGGCGAGCTCGGTGAGCGCGCCGCGCTCCGGCCCCTCGCCCGCGATCAGCAGATCGACGCCGGGCAGCTGCGCCAGGGCCTGGATGGTCAGGTCGTGGCCCTTGCGCGGAATGAGGCCGCCGACCGAGACCAGGGTCGGACGGGTGACGCCGAGCTGCCGCCGCGCAACGGCGGGATCGACCGGGCGGAACTGCCGCAGGTCGACGCCGTTGCGCAGCACGCGGACGCGGTCCGGGGCGGCGCCGAGCTCGACCAGGATGCGCTTCAGGTCGGCGCAGACCGCCACCATGCCGGCGGCGCTGCGGATCGCGGAGAGGAGCTGGCGGCGCGGCAACGCATAGCGCGGAATGACGTTCACGTCGGTGCCCCGCGCGGTGATCACGACCGGCAGGCCGAGATCGCGGGCGAGCAGCGCCGCGGCGACCCCATCGGGATAGAAGTAGTGGGCGTCGATGAGATCGAAGCCCCGCCCGTCCTGGACCAGGCGGCTCACGAAGGGGCGGACCGCGCGATAGAGCAGCTGAGGCGCCAGCGTCATGCCGAGCTTCGGGATCACGGGGTAACGCGGGTGATGGACGGTGAGTCCGGCCCGCGTTTCGCGGCGCGGAGCCCTGGCGAAGGCGCCGTAGCGCCCGAAGACTGCGCCCGCCAAGGGAAACCACGGCACCGGCGCCACCACCTCCACCGCGACCTCTCCGCTCGCCGCCAGATGCCGGATGCGGTTCTCCACGAACACGCCATGCACCGGCTGCGCCGCGTTGGGATAAAGCGTGGTGAAGGTGAGGACGCGGATCACGGAGCGCCCCGCCGATACGGCCACAGCCCAGCGCCCACGACTCCGACGAAAAGAAGGGCGCAGCCGAATCCGAATCCCCGGCGCAAGGCCGACCGCTCCGCGGCGATCTCGACGACATGCGCGCCGACCGGGACCGGCAGGACCAGCAGGTTGAGCGTGCCGCGGAGCGGCGCGACCGCCTGGCCGTCCACGGTCGTCCTCTGGAACGGATACCAGGGATGGGCAAGCTGGACGTAGCCCGCCTGCGGCACGCGAAGGGCGATGCGGACGCGCTGCGCCTCCACGGCGTAGTCCAGAACGGCGAAGGAAGACTCCGCGGCCGAATCCTCCACGCTCGATGGTCCTGCCGACAGGGTGTCCGGGATCGCGCGGACCGGGATGGCGGCCGCTGTCGCCCTGCCCGGCTCGAGACGCATGCTCTCGAGAACCGCATCGAGCACCTGATTCACCGCTTGCACCTGCTCGTTCCGGCCGCCCTCGAAATCCGCGTCCCAGAGGACCGGCTTGTCCGCTCCGGCGGGCGGGGCGATCTCCACCAGCTGCCGTGCGAAAACCGCCGGCGTCGCGCCCGGAATGGGCAGCACGCGGCCGAGCGGCCCCTCCTCCGCCGCAGCGGCGATGCTCTCCGGCAATCCCATGGCGGAGCCGCTGTCGTTGACGATCCGCCCGGCGTTCAGCATGGCGAGGAGCCGCTCCGTGCCGGCGGACAGGGCGCCGGAGCGACGCAATTCGGTCTCCGCACGCTCGAGCGTCACGACGGCGTAGTTGTGCAGCCGCGTGGCCGCCATGTTATGCACGCCCGACAAGGTCTGCGCGGGCGAATAGCCGATCGGTCCGGTGGACGGTCCCATTTCCACGCGCAGCAGGCTCGCCTCCTCGGGCGCCGCGTAGCTGTTCGACAGCACGACGCGCCGGGGTGGCGTCCGGCTCGCCAGATACGTGCCCGCCTCATCGAGATAGCCCTTGTCCGTGCGCGCCAGCGGCTGCACCGCCGGAACGGCAAGGTCGAGGAAGACGACGAGAAGCACGAGCAGCGCCGCGCGATCGGACCCGCGCCGCCATTCCAGGATGCGTTGCGCACCGAGGCCCGCCAGCAGGGCAATGAAGAACAGGGTGAAGATGATGTCGCGCAGATAGTCGCCGCGGAAGCCGAACGAGATCAGCAGCAGGACCGCGAAGATCGCGACGAGCGCCCGATCCCGCCCTCGATTGCGCGCCGCAAGCACGACGGCGACCAGGGTGAGCGCTGCGCTGGTCAGCCCGACATAGGCGACTGACGGCGCGCCGATGGAGGTCCAGCGATTGCTCCAGACCAGGAGCTTCCTGAAGTAGTCGAGATCGGGCCATTCCCAGAACAGCGGGTTGGTGGAGCCGCTCGCCATCACCTCGCGGCTTTCGAGCAGCCATGGCACGACGGCGAAGGAGGCCAGAGCGCCTGCGGCGGCGGCGGCCGTCGCGCAGTGCAGCAGCGCCGGCCATGCGTATCGCCGGCAGGCCAGATTCGCGAGCACGAAGCCCGCCAGGTAGAGCCCGGCGACGAGTCCGTGCGGCTGATGCGCGACGACCATGCCGGCCACCGCCAGCACCGTCGCGGACCAGGGCCGCATGACGTGGAGCGGCGCGGTCGCAAGGCGATCCACCGCCAGGAAGGCGGCCGGCAGCAGCGCCAGGATCACGGCCTGCGGCAGCGCGCCCTTGTAGAGGATGAGATGGATATGCGCGAACGCCCCCGCGTAGACGGCGGCGCCGATGCCGGACGCGGGGCGCGACAGGCCGAAGCCGCGCAGCAGCCGGTAGGCCGCCCAGCCGCCGGCGACATGCAGCAGGAACAGCACCAGCTTCGCCGCGAGCGTGGGGTCCTGCACGACGAAGGCGACGGCGCCGCCCAGCCAGAAGAACAGCGGCCCGGTGAACTGCAGGAACGGCGCACCGCCGTAGAACGCGTTGTCCCAGTGGCGCAGCTCGCCCTGACGCAGCCCGTCCGCGACATGCGCGATCCGGGCGATATGCGCGCCCGTGTCGCCGCCCAGCAGATGTCCGGGATAGAGATAGGCATGGCCGAACCACAGCAGCACGGCGCCGAGGACCAGCAGGATCGCGAGCCGATGCCGCCCGCCCGTCGCGGCCGATACCGCGCGGCTGCGGATCTCGACGAGGAGGGTGATCCGGCCGCGATCACGGCGACCGCGATCAGCACCCAGCCCGCCGCGGGCAGCTGCAGCACGGCGGCGGTGGCCGCTTCGCGGCCGCCCAGCCCCGCTTTCTGCCCGGCGATCACAGCATATTTCAGGGGATCGACCACGAACCAGAGCACGCAGCAGGCGAGCAGGACCGAAAGCGCCGCCAGCCCGCCGCCCAGCACGGCATTGCCACCCGCAGATCGCGACGCCCGATCCGAGCCCGTATCGACAGCCGTCATACGCCCTCCGGCCGCGCTGCGTCCTTTGCGACCATTTCCCCGGAATGATCTGAGTTGTCATCGCCGGGCTTGACCCGGCGATCCATCGCCCTGCTCGCGTGAGCGTCGACATGGATGCGCGGGTCAAGCCCGCGCATGACAATCTCTGTTGAAGGCTGATTCAAGAACTCCGTTGGATCTCCGTATCAGCAAACTGCGCTTCCGGATGCTACGCCAGTGAGTCGTAGATCCGCCGGTAGCCGTCGACCATCTCGGTCAGGCTGAAGCGTTCGACGGCCCGCGCGCGCCCCGCCTTGCCCTGCGCCTCGACCATCGCCGGCGCGTCCAGGTAGTCCAGCAGCCGCTGCGCCATGGCGTCGGGATCGGCGGGCGGCACGAGCGCGCCGGTCACGCCGTCCTCGACGATCTCCGGGTTGCCGCCGACCGCGGTGGCTACGACCGGCTTCGCCGTCGCCATGGCCTCCAGGATCGTGTTCGAGATGCCTTCCCTGAGCGAGGGCAGCACGAACAGATCGCAAGCGCGCAGGAGCGCCGGCGCGTCGGAGCGGAAGCCGGGAAGCCAGGCGAGCTGCCCCGCCTGATGCTGCGCCAGCCGTGCTTCGATCTCGCCCCGCAGCGCGCCGTCGCCGGCGATGACGAGGCGCAGCCGGTCCCGGAGCGCCGGCCTGAGCTCCAGCATCCTGCAGAACGCGGCGGCGAGGGTCGGCTGGTCCTTCACCGCTTCGAGCCGGCCGATCGTGCCGATGACGAAGCTGCCCGGCGGGGCGAAGCCCGCGGGCAAGATGCCGTCCCGCGGTCCGGGGCTGAACCGGTCGGTATCGACGCCGTTGTAGATCGTGACCACCCGCGCCCGCGGAAGCCGCACCTCGTCGACCAGCCAGCGGGCGAGATCGCGCGACACGGTGATGTAGCGGTCGACGGCCGGCCGGGTCATCCGACGGAGCGCGTTGTATTTCCGGCTACCGCCGTCGAGCTCGAGCACGTCGAGCCCGTGCTCGCCGTGGATCCGGCGCGGCACGCCGGCGAGCACCGCGACCGCCAGCATGTCGAGCGCCGGCAGGTTGCGCGTATGCACGATGCGCGGCTTCAGCCTCCGCAGCGCCCGCCAGACGCGCAGATAGGCCGCCGGATCCTTGCCCGGCCGCTTGCCGATCTCGATGATCGGCACGTCCGGCCGCTCGATGCGCTTGCGGAAATCCGTCGAGGTGGTGAGGCAGATCACCGCGTGGCGATAGCGGTCGGCCGGCATGCGGTTGATCAGGTTGACCAGCCCATTCTCCAGCCCGCCGAAGTCGAGGCGGTGGATGATGTGGCAGATGAGCGGCGGCGGCGGCGCGTCGGTCATGCGGCGCCCCGCCCTCCGCCGCCCGCGGCCGCAACCTCGTCGAACAGCGCGGCGAGCTTTCCGGTGAGCTCGCGCCGGTCGAACTGCCGTAGATAGTCCTCGTCGGCGTCGAGGCGTTCGGGAACAGGGCGCGACAGGACCTCGGCCAGCAGCGCCTTGCAGCCGGCGACGTCCTCGGCGTCCACCACCCAGCCCAGCCGGCCGTCGCGGATGATGGTGGCGGTCGCGCCCGGGTCGGTCAGGGCGAAGATAGGCCGGCGCGCCGCGACATACTCGAACAGCTTGCCGGGGATGACGCCGTCCGACGTGGCGCCGGTGTCGACGATCAGCAGCAGGTAGTCGGTGTCCACCTGCGCCCGTTTCGCGACGGCGTGCGGCACGTCCCCTGGAAACTCGAACTGGCCCTCGAGGCCGTGGCGCCGGATGATCTCGTCGAAGCGGCCGCGGATCTCCGGCGACACGCCGCCGAGAAACTGGACGCGCACGGGGGCGGCCAGATCCGGCCGCTCCTGCTTCAGCTGTCCCAGCGCCTCGGCAAAGGCGTAGCCGCAGCGGTTCTTGAAGAGCCGACCGGTGAAGACGAAGCGGATCGTGCCGTCCGCCTCGCGGCGGCGGGCCAGCCCCGCAAACTCCTCAGGGTCGTAGCCGTTCGTGATCGTGGCCCAGCGGATGTTGGAGCGGCCGTGGAGGCGCTTCAGATACGCCGTCTTCTGCTCGGAGACGGCGATGACGGCGTCGGCTCGCCGCAGCAGCCGGCGCTCCAGCCAGCGCTCGACGCGGGTGCGCCAGGCCGGCAGCCATTCGCGCAGCACGTCCCCCGTCCACAGGTCGCGATAGTCCGCGATCCAGGGGAGGCCCCGGCGCCGCAGGCGATAGCCCACCCAGGCGGCGCTGAAGGGCGGCAGGGTCGTGTAGACGAGATCTATGCGCCGGTCGCGGCAGATCCGCTCCGCCTCCCGCGCCGCGTTCAGCGCCCACAGGCTGTAGCTGTCCGGCAGCTCGAGGAAATTGCGGACGACGTGACGCACGGCCCCGTGCGCGCGATCCATGAGCCCGCGCCCCTTACCCGCAGCCGGAGCGGATCCCGGGGAGGCCGGCGCGCTCGCGGCGGGCGTGGGTGCCTGGCCGTTGCGGCGCAGGGCGCGCTTGGCCAGCCGCCCGATCTCCGCCTCCAGGTCCGGATAGGCGGCCCGATGCACCTCGAGCCCGGGCGGGATCTCCCCCTCGAGCGAGGGATCGGCCACGGCGCTGGTGCCGTTGGGCGCGACGGTCAGCACCACGGCGCGCCAGCCATGGGCCTCCAGATGATTGATGAACTTCGTGGTCCGGATGCGCCCGATCGTCTTGATCGGCGGGAACTCGGCGGCGACCATCAGCACCGTGCGCGCCGGCCGGGTCTCCGCCGCCGATTCGCCGGTGGCCCGCTCCGCGGCGTGCGGCCGGCCGTTCTTCCCGTTCTCCATGGTCCGAGGCTCCGCGTACCGCACCCGGTCAGGCGCGCTCGGGGCTGAAGGCCGGCTGCGGCACGATGCCGGGAAGCGGCCGGGCGCCGATCGCGGCGGGGGCCGGGCGCGTCTGTTCGAGAACGAGCGCCGTCGTCCCCGCGGCGATCGGAATGATGAGATAGACGAGATCGAAGAAGGCGAGGTTCAGGAACAGCCCGGCGGCGCAGTATCCGGTCAGCGAGACCTGCCACATGGACGCCAGGTCGAACGCCCAGCGCAGGTCCGGGCGGTCCTTGGTGAGCTTGCGGATCCTCCAGCCCTTGAGCCAGGTCGCGAGCCCCATCCCGACGAACAGGAAAAGCCCGACGAAGCCGTGCTCGCCCAGCACCTGGAAGATGATGCTGTGGGCCGAGCGCGGCCGGATGGTGGAGTCGTAGCGCACATAGGTATCGTAGCTGAACAGCACGTCCAACCCGCCGCCGACCAGCGGCCGGTCGAGGGCGATCTCGGTGGAGAGCCCCCAGATCTCGAAGCGGCCCTGGGTCGAGGCGTCCTCCTCGTAGGTCTCGATCGTCCCCATGCGGTCGAACCAGTCCTGCGGCAGGAACAGCAGCCCGCCCACCAGGGCGCCGACCATGATCACGCCGGCGAGCATCTTCCGCCGGGTCTGCAGCAGCATCGTGAGGACGGTGACCGAGAGGGCGAGGAAGGCTCCGCGGGAATAGGAGCCGAGCGCCGAGATGATCATCAGCCCCATGGCACCGCCCAGCCCGATCCGGACCAGCCGGTCGCCGCTGTTGAGCTGGAGGTAGCGCAGCAGCGGCACCACCATGATCAGCGCGAGCGCCATGTGGTTGTTGTCCTCGATATAGCTGCCGGCGGGACCATAGACGCGCGCGCCGCCGCCGCTCAGCAGGGTGAAGACGCCCCCCTTGACCCCGTAGAACCCGACGGAGATCACGATGGTCCAGACCAGGACGTGCAGCCGCTCCCGCGTGTTGGTGACGAGAAGCGCGACATAGGCCAACGCGAAGACCTTCAGCACATAGACCAGGCGATCCTGGGCGAGCTCGGGCGCCAGCGCGAAGACCGTGGTCACGAAGATCCACAGCGTGAACAGGATGAACCAGACGGTCGGGGCGCTGGCTGGAAAGCTCTTTCGCTCGGGCGAGATCAGGATGCCAAGAAACGTGACCAGGGCGATTATCTGCACGAACGGAAAGTCGAAGGCGAAGCCCCAGGCCAGCCGGTGCGGCGCCAGCAGCGACATCCAGGTCCAGAGGACCACGCCGATGAACGGCCGGAGAAAGGCGGCCGGCAGCAGGCCGGCGACGATCAGCGCGATGTAGATGTCCCGCATCGGCGGTCACCGCGGGCGCGATCTGAGCGGTTTAGACGTCATGCCGGATTCGCAGCTACGGGCAGGCGCGCCTGCGCGCGGCACCGGATCCGGGGCTGCTCATTTCGCCGCGGCCTCGAAGGCGCCGACGTCGACCGCGCCGTTCCGCGGGCGCGGCTCGAGCCCGGTCGGCGCCACGTACTGCAGATCGGGGATGAGCAGGCCGCCTTCGGCCGCGATGCCGCCGTCGCCGGCGTCGACCGCCGGCGAGTTCGCCGCGAGCCGGAAGTCGTAGCCCTCCGCGTCGACGAGGCCGGCGTCGCGTCCGGTCACGTTGGCCGACAGGCGGCTCGGGCCTTCGCTCACCGACTGGCCCCCGACGAAGATGTTGTTGGCCACGGTGGCGACCGCGTTCCCCTGGTTGCGCAGCAGCACCGCTTCGGAGAGGTCGCTCACGGCGGTGTTGTTGACGACGAACAGGTCGGCGTCGGCCTTCCCCTTTCCGCCCTCGGTCGCGTAGGCGATCATAGCGAAATTGTCGGCGGCGGCGCTCTTGTGCAGAAGGTTGCCGAGCACATAGGCGTCGCCGCCTTCGGACAGGTCGATCAGATAGCTCGAGTTGCCCTCCGCCCCGTCCATGATCCGGTTGGCGACGATGTAGCTTTGTGCCGCGCGGCTCTTCACGTTGTGGCCGATCGAGGCGGCATGGACGTAGCTGCCGCGCAGCGTGAAGCTCCGCACCTTGCCGATATAGATGTTGTGGCCCAGGCTCCCGGTCGCCTCGTAATCGACCGTGTTGTGCGCGAACTCGCTGCCCTCGATCAGGATCCGGCTCTTGCGGTTGCTCCCGGACAGGATGCCCATCTGGTTGTCGTGGATGTAGCTGTTGCGCAGGGTGAAGTTGGTGCCCTCGAGGCGCAGACCGGCCCCGTTCCGATCCGGGACGGTGCAGCCGCTGAGCTCGACGTTCTCGACGGTGACGTTGTTGCCCTGGATGACCCAGATCGCCTTGCCGCCGGCCGAGTTGCCGCCCGCGTCGATATGCGGCCGGCCGCCCACGCCGCGGATCGTCAGGTTGTTCTGCTTCCACACGGCGACGTCGCCGGAATAGTCCGCCGCCTCGATCTCGACCACGTCGCCGCTGCGCGCCACCTTCGCCGCCTGGCTCGGCACCTGGTACGCCCGGCCCGGACCGACCCGGATCGGCGTGGCGCCCGACGGCTTGGTGGCCGGCGGCAGCAGCGGGGCGAGCACCTCGCCCGATGCGATGGCCGCCTGGATGGCGGCCGGCGCCGCCTCGGCCTGGGCGGCTTCGGCATCCGCCGCGCCGGAGCCCTCGGCCGCTTTCCCGTCGTCGAAGGTCACGGATCGCAGGTCTTCCGGCTGGACCGGCAGGCGGATGACGCTGCCGTCCTTGAGCTCGATGACCATGTCGGCCAGAGCCGGCAGCCCCGCGACGGCCAGCAGGAGTGATGCGACCAGAACTGCCCGTCCGAAGAGGCGTGGCATGCGCGTCCTGCGTTGTGCGATCGGCCGGCGACGCCCCTTGCGCCGCAGCGGTCAAACCTATCCGAAGCGGTCCTCGATGACCATAGCGGAGCCCGGTCAGCGCTCCTTCACCGCGACCACGACATGCTGGTCGCAGACATGGTTGAACAGGGTGACCGACGCCGGGCTGAGGCCGTGATAGAGCCGGCCGGCCAGGCTGGTCGCGTCGGGATTGCTGTCCCGCCCCGCCACCGAGTAGTCCCGGAAGACGCTGCCGAGCGACCGGCGCAGCTCGCCGAGCGACAGCAGCTTCTTTCCGACATAGGGCCCTTTCCCCGCCAGCCGACAGGCCGGGTCCATCAGCGGCCGCGGCAGGAATCCCAAACCCCAGATGCCGACATGCGGTTCCGCCGTCACGATGCTGAACCGGTTCGGCGAGTTGAGCAGCGTGGTGCCGCCGGGCGCGAGCACCCGGTGGATCTCCTTCAGGTAGTCGTCGTGGCTGGCCACGTGCTCGATGACGTCCGGCGAATAGACGAAGGCGAAGAGCCCGTCCGCGACCGGCAGCGCCTCGGCGCAGGCGGCGACCAGCGCCGCCTCCGCCCCCTCCTCCTCGATCAGCTTGCGGCCGAGCAGCAGCTCTTCGAGCGAGATGTCGATGCCGACCACCCGCGCCCCGGTCAGCCTCCCCAGTTCGCCCAGCGCCTCGCCCGAGCCGCAGCCGAGATCGAGCACCAGCGACCCCGGCGCGCAGCGCGGCGCGTCGAGCCTGGCGGCGTCCAGCATGGAATGCAGGCGCCGCGTGGCCCGGCTCTGCAGGGTGAGGCGATGCTCGATATGCTTGCGGCGGTTCTCGGGAGGTTGGTCCTTCAGGATCTCCGTCTCGCGGAACTCCACGAGCCCGGCATAGTCGAGACGCCGCGCCGCCTCGTCGAGCCGCTCGACTCGCCGCGCCTCCTCGGCGCGGCTGACATAAGGCGGATCGAAGAGCCGGAGATCGGGAATTCCTGCCACCACCGGATAGCGGTGCCCGGCGCGCTCGGCCACCAGCCAGCCCTCGCGCGGCTGCAGCCGGTCGCCGCTGCGCGGGCAACGGAGCAGGTCGAGGATCG
>DAIMFL010000022.1:0-3607 GCA_036724615.1 Alphaproteobacteria bacterium
GCGCAGGCTTGGCGAGGGCGCAGCCCGAGCCTAGCCGGAGCTGGGTGAGGGGGTGCGGCGCCGCGCCAACCCGGTGCACGTCCCATGACCGAGCGGCGCACGGCGCAGCGGCTGGTCGGCAGCTCGGTGGTCGGGCTGCTCGCCCTGGCCGTCAATCTCGTCGCCTCGATCGTCCTGCTGCCGTTCCTGATCTCCCATCTCGGGGACGAGCGCTACGGGATCTGGGTGCTGATCGGCAGCGTGCTCGGATATTTCACGGTCCTCGACGTAGGGCTCTTCAGCGCGGCCGAGCGCTACGTCTCGCTGCATTTCGCACGGCGCGACTGGGGCGAGGTCAATACGATCCTCAGCACGAGCCTGGTGGTGCTGAGCCTCGTCGGCCTGGCGGGATTCATCGTCGTCGCGCTTGGGACCCTGCTGCTGCCGCTGCTGATCGAGACGCCCGATCTGCGCGAGCTGGTGCGCGCCGTCGTGCTCGTCTGCGCGCTGGACCTCGCCCTGTTCTTCCCGGGCGGCGCGTTCAACGGCGTGATCGTCGCCCGGCTGCGCTACGACCTGGCGGGGCTGCTGCAGATCGCCAAGGTCGTCCTGCGGACCGGACTCATCCTCTATTTCATCTGGGAAGGCTACGGGCTGCTCGCTCTGGCGGCGATCACCCTCGCGACCAACGCGCTGGAGCGCGGGGCGAAGCTCTGGCTGGCGGCGCGGCTGTTTCCCGAGATGTCGCTGTCGCTCCGCCGCGTCAGCCGCAAGCATTACCGCGAATTCCTCGCCTATGGCGTTCCGAGCTTCCTGACCGAAGTCAGCGACAAGCTCCGGTTCTATGTCGACAACGTCGTCGTCGGACTGATGCTCGGCGTCGCCGCGGTCACCACGTACAACATCGCGGTGCGGCTGGTGCACTACTACATCCAGGTCGTGGTGAGCGGCGTGGGGTACCTGCTGCCGGTGTTCACCGCGCAGATCGGGACGGGCGATCTCGCCGGGCTGCGGCGCAGCTTCCTGTTCAGCACGCGCATCGCCATGGCGGGGAGCGCCACGATCGGCGGCTTCCTGGTCACGCTGGGCGGGCCGGTCATCGCGCTCTGGATCGGGGAGGAATATCGCTGGGCGGCGCTGCCGCTCGCCATTCTCGTCGCCGGCCTGTTCGTCGAAGTCGGGCAGACTCCCTGCGGAAATCTCCTCTTCGCCCTGGGACGCCAGTCCTTCCTGGCGAAGCTCGGGATCGTCGAGGCGCTCGCCAATCTCGCCTTGAGCCTCGCCCTCGCCAAGCCGTTGGGGCTGATGGGTGTCGCGATCGGCACCGCGCTGCCGCTCGTCGCCTTGCGCGCGACCCTGCTGCCCGCCTTCATCTGTCGCGAGATCGGCCTGCCGCTCGGTGACTATCTCCGTGCCGTGGCGCGCGCCGCCCTGCCGGCGATCGCCTCGCACGCGTTGCTGTGGCTGGTGCTGGCGCCGCTCGGCGCAGAGCGTCCGATGCTCGCCCTCGTGGTGGGGGCTGGTGCAGCGCTGCCGCTCGGCCTCGTCGTCTTCCTGCTCGCCTTCGCAAAGGAGGAGCGGCAGCTGCTGCTCGCCGGAATCGCGGGTTGGTTCGGCCGCGGCTGACCCTGGCCGCGGAATCCGAACTCTGCGATCATCGGGTAGGCGGAACGACAAGCCCGGAATGCGGCGGGGACTGGGGCAGGGGATGGCGGCCTCGGAGCATGGCCCGGCGGAGCAGGAGCGCCGGGCGACGGTGCGGCTCCTGCATTACTGGCTGTCGCTCCGGCGCAACCATCGGCTGCCGGCCTTCGTCGATTTCGACCCGCACCGCAACCCCGTGCCCTGGGACCATTGCCTGCTCGCGTCCTGCCGCTCGGCGCGGGAGGTGATCTACGAGCATGTTGGCGACGCGCTCGTCGCCGTCGATCGAGGCGCATCGCCCGATGCCGCCGCCGAGCCGCAGTCGCTGGGCTTCGTCAAGGAGATCACCCGATCGATCCCGGAGGTGCTGCAGAGCGGCGAGGTGCAGACATCGGCAGGCGCCTATCCGCGGCCCGGAGGCGGCACGGTGCTCTACCGCGCCGCGCTGCTGCCGTTCCGGAGCACGGGTGACGCCTGGGTCTATGTGCTGGGCGCCGCGACCTATAAGGTCGCGGCGGAGATCCGCCCCGCCGCGGCGGCGGAGCGGCCGGAAGGATCAGCCGGCGACGGCATGGCGGCGCGCGGCGATGAGACCGCGATAGACCGGCTCGTACCGTGAGACGGAGCTCGCCCAAGACCGTTCGCTGCGGACGTAGTCGAGCGCGCGCGCCGTGATCTCCGGCCAGCGTGCGCGCTCCTCGATGGCGCGCGCCAGCGTCGCCACCAAGTCCTCCACCGCATCGGCGGCGAACAGATAGCCCGTGTCGTCCCGGATCAGCTCGCGATGCCCGCCCACGTCCGAGGCGACGACGACCCGCCGCATCGCCATCGATTCGAGGGGCATCAGCGGCGTCACCAGATCGGTGAGCCGCATCCGCCGGCGCGGATAGACGAACAGGTCGACCAGGGAATAGAGGCGGTTGACCTCGTCATGCGGCACGCGGCCGGTGAACAGGACGGCGTCGTCGAGACCGAGCGACCTGGCGAGCGCGCGGAGCTCGGCGTCCTCGGGGCCGCCGCCGACCAGCAGCAGCCTGGCACTCGGGTGGCGCTGCCGCAGCGCGGGCAGGGCGCGGATCAGGATGTCCAGGCCTTCGTAGCGGTAGAACGAGCCGATGAAGCCGAGCACGACGCCGCCGTCGATCCCGAGCTTGCGCGCCAGCTCCGCGTCCCGCGGGCGATCCGGGTCGAACTTCTCCGCCTCGACCGCATTCGGGATCACGGTGATGTTTCCGGCCGGGATGCCGCGCCGGATCATGTCCTGCCTCAACCCCTCGCAGATCGTGGTCACCGCGTCGGCGCGCCGCAGGGCGAAGCTCTCGACCGCCTTGGAGAGGTGATAGCGCAGCCCGTCGGGCGCGCCGCCGCTGGCGCTCACCGCCGCGTCTTCCCAGAACGCCCGGACCTCGTAGACCACCGGCAGGCGGAGCCGCCGGCCGATCCAGAGCGCCGGCAGGGCGTTCAGCACCGGGGAGTGCGCGTGAAGGATGTCGGGACGGTGCTGCCGCGCGACCGCCTCAAGGCGCCGCGCCGTGGCGCGCATCTCGGCCAGCTCGCCCAGGGCCGGGAGCGTCTTCCGGAACTTTCCGTCATGGCGCGTGCGGTGAAACAGCAGCCCGTCCACGGTCTCGGGGTCGGGGCCGGGCGCCACATGGCGCGGCGTGGTGAGGTGGACCGTCTGCCAGCCGAGCCGGTGCTGCTCGCGCAGGATACCGAAGGTGCGGAAGGCGTAGCCGCTCTGCAGCGGAATCGAATGGTCGAGGACGTGAAGGATCTTCACGGCCACCGTCCCGCCGGCGGCGTGGCCCGAAACGCGGTCATGCAATGGAGCGGCCGGTCCGTCCGACTACTGGACGAACTCCTCCTTGCCCGTGTGGGGGTTGTACTCGCGCGCCGTGCCCGGCAGCTGCAGCGACCAGGAGTTGGTCGTCGGGTCGAAGGTGGGAACGGCGCCGGGCGGCGCGATCTCCCACTTGTTGGTCAT
>DAIMFL010000022.1:3617-27106 GCA_036724615.1 Alphaproteobacteria bacterium
GGATTGAGCTGCGGCTTGGCATCGGGCGGCCCGTACTCCCAGCTGTTGGTGTACTGGTTCTGGTGCAGCACCGATCCGGGCGCCACCGATTCCCATTTCCCGGTGTAGGTGTTGAAGACCTGCTCGGCAGAGGCCGGCAGGGCCGGAACGGCCAGAAGGCTGCCCAGAAGCAGGATCGGGGTCAGGCGCCGCATGATCGGTCCTCCAGCTCGGGAAAGCCAATCATATCAATCCCGTGGCTCCGCCGCCAGCGGCCAGAGGCGCCGGCCGTCAGACGGCCCGGTCCAGATCGTAGCCCTTGCGCACCCAGTCCACCGCCGGGACCAGCAGGCGCGGCAGGAAGAACGACACGACCAGTATGGCTCCCATCACCCACCACCACAGCGGGTTGTAGGGCGTGCCGTAGAAGACCAGGACGAGCCCCATGGCCGCGGCACAGCCGAGCAGCCCGGACAGGCTCAGCAACAGGGCCAGCCTGCGCCGGCCGATCGATCCGCGTCTGGCCTCAGTCATGTCGATCCTCCCCCGGCGGAGGTCGGCGTGCCGCCGCCGGCGCCCGTCACCCCTGGCGCGGCTGCAGCCTCTGGAACAGATACTCGAGCGTGCAGATCCGCTGCAGCTGCGCCGAGTCGCCGACCCTCTCCAGCCGAAGATACTCCCGCAGATAGGGAAACTCACGGTCCATCACGGTGGAGAGGAGCTGCGGCGCCAGCGGCCCCTCGAATGCGGCGGGCTGCCGATGCTTCCATCGGTAGCTGTAGCGCCGCAGCAGCGGCGGCCGCCAGCGGTTGGCGAGGTTTTTGAGGCGGTAGGCGAGCGGCGGCGGGCGATCGAAGCCATGGCCATAGGCCGAGCGATGGGCCGCGAGCCGGGGCGCCAGAAGGGCGATCATGCGGGCTTCGAGGCGGCCGGCAGTCTTGAAGCGGAGCGGCACCTCGAGCGACGCCTGGGCGAGCGCGGCCTCGATGAAGGGCGTCCAGGAATGTCCAAGCCGGTTGTTCAGGCTGTTGTTGTGGCCGGTCCAGTAGCGGCAGCGGAACCAGGGATAGGCGGCCTCCACCTGCCGGCGTGTCAGCGGGTCCGGGCCGGCGCCCACCGCCTGGCGCAGCCGTTCCGCAAGACGGCCGAGATAGGCGCGCTCGTCGAAGCGGCGCGTCATCATGCCCGGGTCGAACTGGCAGTAGAACGTCCAGACCAGGCCGAGCGCCGGGATCGGGCGGCCGGGCAGGTAGAAGAAGTTGCGGAAGATCTCGCCGCCGCCGCCGTTGAGCATGAGGCGACCGCCCGCCATCCGCGCCATCCGCGTCGCCTTGTCGGTGCCGTTGTCGAAGATCCCGTCCGTCGGATATCCGTCGAAGGCGAGATAGTTCGCCTGGACGATCTCGGCGAAGCGCTCCGGCGGCGGGAGCGGCACCGCGGACTTGTCCACGTGATCGAGCGGGAAGCCCTCCGCCGCGGCGATCGCCTTGGCGCAGGCGACGTCGGGATCGCTATCGCGGCCGTAGACATGGACATGCGGCCGAAGCCCGGCGTCCCAGGCGAGGGCGAGGAGCAGCCGGCTGTCGTAGCCGCCGGACAAGGCCGTATCGACGTCGCGCCAGGCGCCGGAAGCGGCGGCGAAGCGGGCGCGCAGCAGCGCGACGAAATGCTCGGCCCATCCGTCGAGGCCGGCCGGGCGGAGCCGCGGGGCAGGGCGGGGCGGCCTCTCCTCATGGCGTATCGCACCGTCGAAGACCGTGATGCGCTCGCTGTCGAGCAGCGAGATCTCGTTGAAGACGGTGCCGGGCCCCATGGGCGCGCCCTGCAGCACGTAGTCGTAAAGCCCGTCTGCATCGATGCTGAGCGCGGGCAGCGCCTCGGCGAGCGCCAGGAACGAGGTCGACAGCACGGCGCGGTCGTTCGCGGCATGGACGTGGAGCGTGCCCGTACGGTCGGAGATGACGGTAGCGCGCTCCCCGACCGCCAGAATCGCCGCGAAGCTGCCGGAGAGGGCGTCCTCGTCGACCTGCCCCTTCCGATGATCGTCGAGCAGCCGCCGGAGAGCCTGCTCCCGTGCCAGCCCGGCATAGAGCAGGGTCCCGGCGCAGAAGGCTTGGGCGCCCGCCTCTTCGACCTCGACCGCCTCGCCGCAGAGCGGGGCGTAGCCGACCGCTTCCCAATGACGCCCGGTCAAGCCCGCGGCGCGGCGAAACCCCTGACGCTCGAAGCTTGTCGCGAGACGGTCGCGCAGCGCGTCGAAACCGGCTCCGACGCTGCGGTGGATCAGGAAGAACGCCCCCATCCCTGCGGCTCATTTTCCGAGGCGCAGCACCGACGCTAGCTCGATCCGCCGGGACGAAGCATCGGAAGATCGCGGGTGAGGTCGGCCGTGCTGCGGCTGAGATCGGCGAGGCGCCTGGCCCAGTCGCCTTCGGCCGCGGCCGCGCCGTTGCGCGCGGGCGCCTCGGGCGCGGGCTGGCCGCCCGTCCGGCGCGAGTCCGCCAGAAGACGGGAGAGCATGGCCAGAGGGTCGGGATCGGCGGCGCCGGCCGGCCGGCCAGGTGCGAGAGCGCCGACCGGCGCCGATGGCGCCGGCCTCGCCGCCTGCCGGAGCGTTTCCTGGGAGGCGATCAGCCGGTCGAGCCGCTCGGCGACGGCTCCGGTCGACCGCCCGGTGACCTGCTGCAGCTCGGCCAGCAACGCGGCAAGCTGGCGGGTGCCCGCGGCCGTGGCCTCGGCGGCCTGGCGGTTGTCCTCGCGCTGCTCCGCCAACCGGCGATCGAGGGTTTCGACCAGCGTGCCCGCCTGGCCGCTCAGCAGCTCGAGCAGGCGCGAGACCTCCTGCAGCACCGGCCGCACCGTGGCGCCGCCGAGGCTCTGAAGCGCACCGTCCACCCGCGCCCCGATCTGCGCGTGGGAGCGCTCCAGCAGCGCGGCGGTCTGGGCGGCGATGTCCTCGCGCGTGGCGCCGGCCGTCTCGACGATGCGGCGGATCTCCGCGTGCTGCTCGGCGAGGCGCCGGTCGAGCGCCCCGGCGATGGCCTCCGCCTCCGCCCGTAGCGCGCCGATCAGATCGGAGACCTCCTGAAGGACCGGCTGCATCGCGGCTGCCAGCACCGGGGCGCCGGCCTCGGCAGCGGGAACGACCTGCCGCTGCGATTGCTCGACGAGGAAGGTCGTCTGCCGCGCCACCTCTCCGCGCATGGCCTCCGCGGCATCGGCGATACGGCGGGTGTCGTCGCGCTGCTCCGCGAGCCGGCGATCGAGCGCCTCGGCGACGGAGTCGGCCTGGGCGCGCAGCGCGCCGATCAGATCGGAGACGCCCTGGTCCGATATCGCCGCAAGAGCCGGCGCGCCGCCTTCGGCCACGGCTACGAGCTGCCGGTGCGACGGCTCGGCGAGCAGCGCGGTCTGCCGCGCCATTTCCTCGCGCAGCGCGTCGGCCGCCTCGGCGACCCGGCGCGTGTCGTCGCGCTGCCCGGCCAGATGCCGGTCGAGCGCCGCCGCAATGGTCTCGACCTGGCCGTTGAGATTGGCGAGAAGGCCGGAGACCTCCTGCTGAAGCGGCCGGGCCGCGGCTTCGGCGATCCGTTCGACGGCAGTTTCGAGGCTGGCCGCGAGCTGCCGGTGCGAGCGCTCCAGCATGGCGGCGGTCTGGTGCGCCATCTCCTCGCGCGCGGTTGCCGTGATCTCCGCCAGGCGGCGCGCGTCCTCGTGCTGCTCCGCCAGGCGGCGGTCGACCGTCTCGACCATGTTGCCCGTCTGGGTGCTGAGCGTCGCCAGGACGCGGGAGACCTCCTGCAGCATGGGCCGGATCGCGTCGCCGGATAGGCTCTGCAGAGCGTCGTCGATCCGCGCGCTGATCTGGCGCTGCGACCGCTCCAGCATCGCCTCGGTCCGGTCGGCGATGTCGTCGATGTCGCCCGCCCGTCCGGAAGAGAGCGGCGGGATCGGCTCGGCCGAGAGCACCGGCTCGCGGTCCCATTCGTTCAGCCGCCGCCGGTTGCGGCCGAGCCGGTCGAAGCGGCGGCCGAGCGTTTCCGCCCGCTGCCGGATGGTGGCGTTGACGAGGCGCGCGACGAGATCGATGAATCCCGCGACGACGACCGCGGTCACCGCCGAGAGCAGGCCGCGGGTCGCCGCGAGCTCCAGCCCCTTCGCCGGCCGCTGCAGGAGGTCGGTGCCGAGCAGATTGCTGATGGTCTGCGCGACCAGCGCGAAGAGGCCGAGGCAGAGGCAGATCAGGGCGAGGCCGCGAAACAGCGACGCGGCCGACTGATGCGCCACCAGGTCGGAGACGATGGCGCCGCGCTCCATGCTCGCCCGGCGCTGCGCCGCGCCATGGCTGTCGTCCGCTATGCCCACCAGGTCGAACTGCAGGAGAAGCTGCCAGGGCGACTGGCGCTCCGCCTCCGCCCGGAGCATGGCGAGGCGGGCGGCGGACACCTCGTCGGCCCCCGACTCGGCCGCTGCCGCCGCGGCACGGGCGAGAGAGGTGAGATGGGCGCCCTGCATCCAGGCGGCCAGGCTCAACGGGACGAAGCCCACGACGAAGGCGATGACGACGGCGAGCAGCAGCGCGTCGGCGATCCGCGTGGCGGGGACGGCGGCCGGAAGCGCCGCAGCCGGCGCGATCAGCCGCGACCAGGCCCAGAGCAGGTAGTCGGGGCCGAAGCTCAGATAGAGCCAGGCGGCCGCGACGGCGGCGAGCAGGGACGCCGCCATCCAGAGGCGGCGCGTCATGACGGCGAGCTCATATGGCCCACCCCCTGGGCTGCCGGCGATCCGCTCGGGCGACGCAGCTGTCCGGCCGGCCGCTCGGCGAGCTGCAGCGCCAGATCGCGGAACCCGAGCGGGGTGACGGCGCGGCCGCCGACTTCGCCGAAGAAGAAGTCGAAGTAGCGCTCGAAGCGATCGAGGAAGCGGTGCAGATCGGCGTCGCTCTGCACATAGGGCAGGTTGCCCGGCTGCATCGACGGGCTGTGATAGGTGAAGCTGAACAGGCGCACGCCGCATCGGAGCAGCGTGCGGGTCAGGCGGATCAGCTCGGCGATGTCGATGCCTTCGGGCGACAGCCGCACGCGGTCGAGCAGATGCAGCCGGGCGCAGACGCCGGGAAGGCGGAAGCGCATGCCGCCCGGCCGGGTCAGCACGCGGTGGAGCGACGGGCCGGTCTGGCGCAGCAACCCGGTGAAGCCGACGGTGAGCGGAATCTCCAGAAGCCGAGCGCCCGGGCCGCACCAATAGGGATCGACGCCGCAATGCGCGAAGTCCGGGCCGCCTTCCGCCGTGAAGTCGGCATGCGGCACGACGCTGGTGTCGATCAGATAGCCGTGCTCGACCAGCAGCCGCGCCGTGGCGGGCCCGACGCCGAACCGGCCGGCGCGATAGATCAGCGGGCGGATATGGAAGCTCGCCTCCACGGCCTCGGTCAGCCGGACGAGCTTCTCGCGCTCCATCTCGACCGGCAGGTTGCCGGGATAGGAATTACGGCTGTCGCTGATGTCCTCGACGAAGGGCGGATTCTCCCAGGGCTGCAGATGCGCCCCGATCACGCATTGGCCGTCGGCCAGCAGCTCCTGCAGGGGCTGCACGCCTTCCGGCTGGCTGGCCACGGCGTAGTCCACCACATAGGTCGGGATGATCCGGTAGCGCTCGAAGATGCCGTGGGCGCGGATCTGGTGACGCACCGAGCGCACGCTGGTCGCCAGCCGCGAAAGCGGCTTGGCCCAGTCGAACTCCGCCTCGGTGTCGACCACCACCATCAGCAGCGGCGTATGGTCGGCCGGCAGCCGGACGAGAGTCGACGGGTTCGGGGCGAACAGGCTGTGCCGGTCCGCGCGCTCGCGCTCTCGGCCCTGGCCCGGCTCTTCCATCTGCGGCAGTACCATCGGATCTGGTATTGAAAGTTGACCTATCGCCGGCCCGTCAGCCTAGCCCAATTCCGTCGAGTTCACGAACCCGTTCGACCGCTCGCTCCGCACCCGGTTCACCGCCTTCTTAGGGGATTCTCGTTAAGGCGTGGTTGTGCCGGGCGGGAGAGAGACTACCGGAGTTCACCCGCTGTTACCCGGGAAAACGGGGCTCTTTCCGAAGGTGGAATGCTCCTCGATCCAGCGCGAGAGTTCGGCCTCGTCCACAATGCCGCCGTCGAGCAGGGCGAGGACGAGATCCTGGGTGACGATCGTATTCATCTCCTGCCCATAGCGCACAGGCGCAGTCCGAAACGGCAGCTTCACGATGAACGGCACGCGGCGGTCGATCCGGTTTCCCTGCGCATCGAGCGCCAGGGCGGGCATGTCCTTCTCGCCGTGATCGGCCGACACGATGACCGCGGTGCGCTCCCACAGCCCGCTCCGGACCAGGGTGCTGCGCAGCTCGGCCAAGGCGTGGTCCGCCAGGACCATGTTGTCGAAGCGGTCCGCGGTCTCGCCCGGCCGGAGGAAGCGGTCGGCCCGGCGGTTGAACACATTCGGACCGTGCGGGACCGGGTAGTGGGCGAAGACCAGGTCGATCTCCGGGTCCGCGGCGAGGGCCAGGGCGCGGGCGTGGATGGTCTCGTAGCGCAGGGCGCCGGCCCTGGCCTCGTCATCGGCCGGCGCCTCGTTCCAGGCCTGGTAGCCGCGGCGGATCACGGGCAGACGGTCCATGAGCGGCAGGCGGTAGACCAGCCCGACCACGTGCCGGACGCCCTCGCACGGCACCGAGCCGCAGGGCTCGGGGACGCCCTGGCGGTAGGAGACGGAGTAGCAGGACGCGAGGTCGCCGCTGAGGATCCGGCAATAGGGGTGGTAGTTGCCCACCAGGGCGGCGTCGAGCTGGCGCTCCCGCGCACGGGAGAAGACGTTGGGCTGGCGCCCCCAGCGCTCCGGCTCGTCCTGATCGGCAAAGCGCAGCCACAAGCTGTTGGCCGAGCTGGGTTCTGCGCGCGCGACGAGGCGGCCGGTGAGCAGCGCCGGGATTGAGACGATGGTCCAGCCGGCCGGCGCATAGGCTTGATCGGCCGCGAAGCTTTCCTGGCGCAGCGCGTCGAAGGCGGGAAGCGAGACATCGTCGGGCCGCGTCTCGAAGGTGAGCTCCTGGTCGAGCTGGTCGAAGATGATCCAGAGCACGCGCGGCCGCTCCGCGGCCGTGGTGCTCGTCGCCGGCTCTGCCAGAGCGGTCGGCTCGTAGAGCGAATCCCGGCCGCCGAGCACGACCCAGGCGCCCTGTCCGAAGGTCATGACCGCATAGGGAAGGAAGATCAGCAGGGCGATCTGGGCGGCGCGGCTCGGGCGCTCCGAGCCGCGCAGCGTCAGCCAGATCCCGGCGAGGATGCCGAGGGCGGCCAGGACGATCGCCGCCTTGCCGGCGAGCCCGACCGGACCTCCCGCGAGGGCTTCGTCCAGGTTCGTCCGGACGTGATTGAGCGGGATCAGCAGAGCCGCCAGGAACGCCGCCCGGGCGAGGCGGTGCAGCAGGCTCCCCTCGGACCGCCCTGCGAGATGGCTGCCCGCCCACAGCACGGCCGTCAGCAGCAGGACGTCGAGCGCGGCCGCGAGGATCGCCCGGTCCGCGGCCGGCGCGTCGTAGTAGTACTCGTTGGCGTAATGCAGCGCCTCCTGCCAGACCGGATAGAAGATCAGGTTGGCGAGGGAGAGCGCGACGAAGAGGTGGCGCAGACCCCCGCGGCGCTGCGCGACCGAGCCTTCGATCTCAGCCGCCGCCATGGCGGCGCGACTCGAACCGGACGAGGCAGCGCCCGGACGCCGAAATCGTGGCGCGCTCGACGATCTCCGCCTCCGCCTCCAGGAAGCGCAGGAAGGGCTCCTCGCCATAGTCCGGGAAGATGTCCTTCCGCAGCTGCAGCAGGCGCTGGACCATCGGATCGGATTTCGGGACGAACTCGATGACGCCGCAGGGGGCGAGGCCGACGAGCCAGCGCACCACGTCGCGCAGCGGCACGTTGGCGCCGATCGCCAGATGATGGATCAGCGCCAGGCCGATGACGGCGGCGGCCCGCGCCCGGTCGGCGAAGCCGTGGCGCTCCGACTGGGCCCAGCCCTGGCTCGGCGAGGGGTTGGTGGCATCGAGGTAGAGCGGCTGGAAGCTGAGCCTGGCGCTGCGCGCGCGCTCGAAGGCCCGGTCGAGCGCGCCCTGGTCGGCGTCGAAACCGACCACGTAGCCGGCCCCGGCCTCGAGGGCGACGACGGAGTAGTCGCCGGTGTTGCAGCCGACGTCCCAGAGCAGGGCGGGCCGCGTCTCCGCCACGAACCGGCGAATGAAGGCCGCCTTCGCGTCCCGCTCCGCGGCGTCGTAGCTGGTCGTCTCGGCATAGTCCTGCCAGACCGTCTTGGTGCCCCGCTTCGGCTCGAAGCCGGCGATCCAGTCGCGCAGGCCGGTCAGCATCCGCCGGTAGTTCTCCTTCGGCAGCCTGGCCTGGCGGATCTTGCCCGCATCGAGCTTCGCGCCGGCGCGCTGGCCCGCCCGGTTCAGCGATGCCGGCAACACCACATGGGTGAGGAGCTTCGGGCTCAGCTTGCGGCGCAGCGGCAGCAGGGCGGCGAGGTCCTGCGCCGGGATGCCGTTCAGGCTGCCGCGATACCAGGGCTGATGCGGCACGCCGAACAGCACGGTGAGCAGAAGCGGGTTCAGGAACTGCTCGCAGAACTGCCGGTGGCCCGTCCAGAACTCGCCCTCCACGTAGCGCCGGAACGACAGCGTGTCGATGAAGACCGGACGGCTGCCGATGAACTGCACGTTGAAGGCGGAGGCATCGGACAAGGTGATGCCGTGCCCGAGCGCCTTCAGCTGGATGTGGAGGTGGAGCAGGGCGGCGGCCTTGAGCGCGGCGAAGGACCACTCGTAGGGGTAGGACACGAAGCGGAGCGGCTCGTGCTCGAGCACGTAGCGTGCGCCCGCGGCCGCGTCGCCGAGCCCGTGCGAGTCCACGCGCTCGCTGCCCACCAGCTCGCCCGTGCCGATGAGCTCGCGCAGGAAACCGGAGGCCTCGGCATATTCGTAGTCGTCCGCCGCACAGTCGTTCACCGTGCGGAAGATGCGATTGCCGAAGCGGATGACTCGGCCGGCCGGGTCGCGGAACGAGCCCGGCTCGGCCAGGGGAAGCGATGCGTCCGTCAATGCTGGCCGCGGCCGCGCTGTTCGTTGTCCTCGGCCGCCCTCGCCTCGACGGCCACGTTGCGCCGGCCGCCGAACAGCAGGTCCTTCAGGCGCTGCCAGTACAGCTTGCCGACCACCAGCGCGCCCGCGACGCCGCCGAGCAGGAGCTGCAGCAGCATGCTGCCGGTGCCCGGATCGAGATAGGCGAAGGCGTCCCTGCTGAAGGAAAGGGCGGCGACGGCGACGATCGAGAAAAGCCAAGCCCTGTACATGCAACCCCCTGTCGAAGAGGAGCGCCGAGACCGTCTCAACGTCGATTGTTTATATCAACGATCTCACGCCGCTGTCATGCGGCGGGAACCGTATTGCCACATCCGCGCAATCGATTTGCAACAGGAATTTTTGTGGCCTCTTCGGGAACTCACTGAAAATCCAGGCGTTTGCAGGCCCTCGCTGGATCGCCATATCGAAGCGGCTGGCCCGGCTAGCCCACCGAAATCCGCAGCCGCCGCAGCAGCGACTCCGTGTCGATCCCGCCATGCCGGGTGATCACTGCGCGGAGCTCTTCGGCGAGGGGGGAGTCGTTTCGGATCAGGAAGATGTCGTGGCGCTGCGGCGGCTGGTCGGGCCGGTCGCTGACGAAGCTGAACGGCACCCAGTAGAGCGCGTAGTCGTAGCCGGCGCCGATCAGGATGTTCCGCGTCTGACCCGCCCATGACTTCTCGTGGCTTTCCCGGAAGGCGCGGAGCTCCGTGCGCCGGATGTCGTCGAAGCCGTGGACGACGATGAGGTCGGGGGCGAGCTCGCGCACATCCTCCGGCGAGATGACGCGGCTGGCGAATTCCGGGGTGTTGAGCCCCCAGGAATCGATCGCGGTCCAGCGCGCCTCGAAGGGGAAGCGGCCGGCCTCGGTCACCAGCATCGTGCCCTTCGGCAGGCCGCGCAGCGCCACGGCGAGGCGGATGACGTTGTCGTAGCGCGACGTGGCGACGGCGAAGTTCGCCGAGCTCACGCCGAGCGCCACCGCGGCGAAGGCCGCCAGCACGTCGAGCCGGAGCCGGATCCTGCCCGGCGCCGGAAGGCGCAGCAGCAGGACGAGGGCGAGGAGGTAGAGCGGCGCCTGGAAGCGGTAGCCCGCATTCGCGTATTGCGCGATCGCCGCGTAGAAGACGAAGGCGACCGCGGCCGTCAGCACCAGCGCGGCATGGGCGCGCAGGAACGCCGCGAGCTGGCGCAGCTCCAGGAAGAGCGCCGCGGCGAACAGGACGAGGAGCGGCGGCTGCAGCAGCGCCCGGATGTTGTGCTCCAGGCTCTCCAGGTGAAAGAGTCCGAACAGCGCCGCCTGCTCGACGGTCTTCACGTAGAACGGCAGCGGAAACAGCATGCCGAAATAGCTGTAGCGCCAGGCGAAGTAGAGCAGGCCGGGAAGGAGCAGCGTCCCGGCGAAGAGTAGCCAGCTGCGGGCCGACCGGCGCGAGCGCCACAACACGACCAGGGTGAGCGGCGCGGCGAAGACGAAGCCGTCCGGCCGGGCGAGGCAGGTCGCCAGGGCCGAAAGATAGAATCCGGCGTCGTTTCCGCGGAGGAAGCAGAGCAGCATCAGGCTGAGCGGGGCGAGAAAGAAGAACACCCCGAAGCCGAACATCGCGGCCACCAGATAGGTGGTGCCGAGCAGAAGCGTCGCCGTTGCGGCGCCGAGGACCAGCCGGACGCCGCGCCCGCCGCCGCCGATCGCTTCCAGCGCCAGGGTGTACAGCACGGCGAAGCTGCCGCCGGCGGCAACGGCGGAGACCGCGACGGAGGCCATCTCCACGGTCATGCCGAGCCGGACGAGCCCGGCCAGAACGACCATGAACAGGAAGTCGGTCGCGCCCTCCGTGGGCGGGCCGCCCGGGTAATAGGAGATGACCCCGGTCTCCGCCAGGTTCACCGCGTAGGCGTACAGGATGTAGGCGTCGTCCGAGTGATAGACGATCTCGCGGGCGACCAGCAGGCCGATGCCGAGGAAGGCCGCGGCGACGATCGCCACGCCGATGGCGAGGCCGGGATCGAGCAGCTGCCGGACGCGGCGCCGCGCGTCCTTTCCTGCCGAGCCGAAGGACACCACCTCGCGGGGCTCCGTTCTCGCCGGGACGACGCGCCCGCCGCCGGTCAGGCGCGGCCGTACTGGTCGTCGAGCCGCACGATGTCGTCCTCGCCGAGATAGCTGCCCGACTGGACCTCGATCAGATGCACGGGCTCGTTGGTGCGGTTCTCCAGGCGATGGACCGTTCCGACCGGGATGTAGGTCGACTGGTTCTCGCGCAGGTCGAACACGTCCTCGCCGCGGGTGACGGTGGCCGTGCCGCGCACCACCACCCAGTGCTCGGCGCGCTTGGCGTGCTTCTGCAGCGACAGCCGCGCGCCCGGCTTCACGATCAGGCGCTTCACCTGAAAGCGCTCGCCGGCATCGACGGATTCGTAGGATCCCCAGGGGCGATAGACCCGGCGGTGATGCTCGCGCTCCGAGCGCCCGGCCGCGGCCAGGCGGTCGACCAGGATCTTGACGTCCTGCGCCCGCTCGCGCGAGGCGACGAGCACCGCGTCGTCGGTGTCGACGACGATGGCGCCCTCGAGCCCGAGCACGGCCACCAGCCTGCCGTCCCCGCGGATATAGCTGTCGCGCGTGTCGGCCAGGATGACGTCGCCGGAGACCACGTTGCCGTCCCCGTCGCGCGTCAGGTTCTCCCAGAGGGCGTCCCAGGAGCCGACGTCGCTCCAGGCCATCTCGGCCGGGACGACCGCGGCGGCGTCCGTCTTCTCCATGACGGCGTAGTCGATCGAGATCGAGGGTGCGGCGGCGAGCGCCTCGCGGTCGAGCCTCAGGAAATCGAGATCCTGCGCGGCGGCGTCGAGGGCGCGGCGCACGGCCTGCAGCACCGCCGGGGCGTGGCGCTCCATCTCCGCGATCAGCCGGTCGGCCCGGAACAGGAACATGCCGCTGTTCCAGACATACCGCCCGTCGGCCAGATAGGATTCCGCGGTCGGCCGGTCCGGCTTCTCGACGAAGCGGTCGACCCGGCAGCAGCCTTCGGCATCGGGGAAAGCCGCGCCGCGCAGGATGTAGCCGTAGCCGACCTCCGGCCGGGTGGGCGTCATGCCGAAGGTCACCAGGGCGCCGCTCCGGGCGGCCGGCGCGGCGCGATCCACCGCCGCCAGGAAGCTGTCGCGATCGCCGATATGGTGGTCGGACGGCAGCAGCATGAGGAGCGCGTCGGGCGTGGTCGCGGCGACCAGCAAAGCGGCGGCGGCGGCGGCCGGCGCGGTATTGCGCGCGATCGGCTCCAGCAGGATGCGCGAGGGCGCCGCCCCGATGGCGCGCAGCTGCTCGGCGACGATGAAGCGATGCTCGTCGTTGCAGACCAGCAGCGGCGCGGCGAAGCGGGCGGGGTCGGAGACCCGGCGCGCCGTCTCCTGCAGCAGGCTGAGCTCCGAGAGGAGCGGCATGAGCTGCTTCGGATAGGCGGACCGCGACAGCGGCCACAGCCTGGTGCCGGCGCCGCCGGATAGAATGACCGGGTGGATCATCGTGGCCCCAACTTCCCGCCCGGCCGCCGACGCAGGATCGCTGCGGCTCCGGCGGTCCGGACGCTTGATCTTAGCACGGCGGCCCCGGGCGCCGCGCGGCTCATACGCCGTAGAACTCCCGGTACCACTCGACGAATCGGGCGACCCCCACCTGCACGGACGTCGAGGGCTCGTAGCCGACATCCCGGGCCAGGGCCGTGGTGTCGGCGAAGGTGGCGGCGACGTCGCCCGGCTGCATCGGCAGGCGGTTCAGCACGGCCGACCGGCCGAGGCAGGTCTCCAGCGTCCGGACGAACTCCATCAGCTGCAGCGGCTGGCCGCGGCCGATATTGTAGATCCGGAACGGCGCCACGCCGCTGCGGTCCGGGTCCGGATGCGGGCCTTCGGCGCTCCAGGACGCGTCCGGCGCGGGCGGCTTGTCCGACACCCGCACGACGCCTTCCGCGATGTCCGCGATATAGGTGAAGTCGCGGGTCATATCGCCTTCGTTGTAGACGTCGATCGGCTCGCCGGCGAGGATCGCCTTGGTGAAGCGGAAGAGCGCCATGTCCGGACGGCCCCAGGGGCCGTACACCGTGAAGAACCGCAGGCCGGTGGTCGGCAGGCCGTATAGATGGCTGTAGGAATGCGCCATCACCTCGTTCGCCCGCTTGGAGGCCGCGTAGAGGCTCAGCGGATGGCCGACGCCCTGCGTCTCGGCGAAGGGCATCGAGCGATTGGCGCCGTAGACGGAGCTGGTCGAGGCATAGACGAGATGCCGGACGCGCGCCGCCCGGCAGCATTCCAGGACATTGGCGAAGCCGACGAGGTTGCTGTCGACATAGGCGCGCGGGTTCTCCACGCTGTAGCGGACACCCGCCTGCGCCGCCAGATGAATGACGGTGGTCGGATTGCTGCGGGCGAAGGCGGCGTCGAGGGCCCCGCGGTCGGCGATGTCGATGCGGATCTCCGTGAACCGCGTATCGGACTTCAGCCGCGCGAGCCGGGCTTCCTTGAGCCGCACGTCGTAATAGTCGTTGACGACGTCGACCCCGGTGACCCTGTCGCCCCGGGCGAGCAGGGCCTCCGCGACGTGGTACCCGATGAACCCGGCGGTGCCGGTAACCAGAATGCTCATGCGTCCAGCCGTTCCTACACCGGCCGCCGTGCGCCGGCGCGACCGTCTGGGATGACCCGGGGAGCGGAGGTTGAAGCGCTCCGCAGCCATTGAGGTATCGCGCCGCGATAATGGCTTGCGCGACAGCATCGAACAAGCGGCCTAGAATAGGGTTAACGGCGCGGGCGGCGCGCGCCCGGAGTCCGGCATCGGCGAGGGCGGGAGTGGATAGGAAGATCTGGCTGGGAGGGCTGACCACGGCGGCCTGCCTCGCGGCGACGGTCCCGTCCCTGGCCGGGTCGCTGGAAAGGCTGACCGGTTATGCCGACCTGCGCTTCGGCCTGACGGTCGAGGAGGCGAGCGCCCTGACCGGAGCCGCCCCCAGCACGGCCGAGGGTGGCGCGCTGATCGAAACCAGGGAGACCTTGGTCGGGCGGCCGGCGGTCCGTCAGCTCTGGTTCCGGGAGGGAAAACTGTCCCGCATCGTCTTCCGCTGGACCGTCGAGGACAGGGCCGATCCCGAGCTCTGCCAGGCGTTCTTCAAGCAGCTGGCCGACGTCGTCGCCGGCCGGTACGCCAAGCCGGTCCAGGGACCGACCGAGATCACGGCCGGCAAGGAGTTCACCGGCGGCGCCTTCTGGGCCTTTCCGGACGGGGCCAATATCGGCCTGTCGGCGAGCTATGCCCCGCGCGGGTCGGACGGGCGCGCCTGCCAGGCCATGCTGAGCTTCCGGGCCGCACCGGGAAGGGAGGCGGGCGGCTGACATCGGGCGCGGGCCGACGGTCCAGGTCTCGACGCTCCCCGATGCCGACGGCGCAGACGCTGTAGATTCCGTTGCAGGGCTGTGCGTTGCCCTGCCGATCGATTCCCCGAACATGGCTTCGCGTAATGACGAGCGAACCCGCACGGAGCGCCGCGATGGACGAGACCGGGTTGATCCGACTGCGCAGTATCGCGGTGACGCGCCGTCGCCTCGGCATCGGCGCGGCCGCCCTGGCGGGACTGGCGACGGCGGGACTCCACGGCCGTCCGGCGCGGGCCGCCGCGCATGTCGCTTATCTCGGGTGGCAGGGCTACGACGCGCCGCTCCTCGCCGACGACGCGCTGCAGGCCGCGGGCATCACGCTCGACACCGCCTATATTGGCCGCGATGACGAGATCCTGGCCAGGCTGAACACCGGCGGCGTCGGACAGATCGACATCGTCACGCCGGACATGGGCTACATACCCGCCCTGATCGCCGCCGGGCTCATCGATCCGATCGACGAGCCCCTCGTGCCGAACCTCGCGCGGATCATGCCCCTGTTCCGCGACCAGCCCGCCATCCATGCCGGCGGCAGGCTCTATGCCGTCCCGTTCACCTGGGGCTCGGCTCCGATGCTCTACGACCCCGCGGCCCATCCGATGCCGCCGGCATCCTGGAAGGATCTGCTGAAGCCGGACTATGCCGGCAGGATCGGGATGATGGACGATCCGCTCGGCAACACGATGCTGGCCGCCCTGATCGTGACCGATGCCCGGTCGGCGACTCTGCTGACGCGCGCGGAGCTCGAGGCCGCCGTCGACTTCCTGATCGAGATGAAGAAGCAGTCCCGGCTGGTGGCGGGGAGCTGGAGCGAGCTGGCCGACGCGCTGTCGCGCAGCGACATCACCGTCACCTTCAGCGGCTGGGAGGCGATCCAGAAGTTCTGCGCGGACAAAGGAAAGGCCGTCGAGCACAGCTATCCGGCGGAAGGCACCTTCGCCTGGATCGACAGCTACTGCGTGGTCAGGGATGCCCCGAACCGCGAGGCGGCGCATGTCCTGGCGAACCAGATCATCGGCGTGCCGGCGCAGATCAGCCTGGCCGAACAGGCGCTCCAGGCGATCGTCAACACCGAGGCGATCGCCGCGCTGGAGCCGGCGCTCCGCGTGCTCTATCCCTATGACGACATGGAGAGCTTCGGGCGGAAGGCGCAGTTCTTCGCCTTTCCGCCGCTGGACTCCGACGGGCGCCACGCGACCTATGCCGAATGGATCGCCGAGTACGAGCGCTTCAAGAGCCGCTAGAGCGGCAGGGTCGCGGCCGGGAAGCCTCCGCGCTTGACGATCGCCGGCGGAGGCTCCACAGAATGTGTCCGCATATCGACGCCTGAAGTCCGGGGGAAGCATGACGGCGCAACGGCCAGACGCATCGCAGCGCGTCTCGGTGCACGGCCACGAGGTCGTGACCTACAGCTACGGCAGCGGGGAGGAGGTGCTGTTCCTGCTGAACGGCGGGCCCGGGCTGCCCTGCAACTACCTGCGCGACCCGATGCTGCGCATGGTGGAGGAAGGCTACCGTGTGGTCACCTACGACCAGCTCGGCTGCGGCGCCTCCGACCGGCCGAAGGACAAGTCCCTCTGGACCATCACCCGCTACGTCGAGGAGGTGGAGACGGTGCGCAAGGCGCTGGGCCTCGGCAAGATTCATCTGCTCGGGCATTCCTGGGGCGGCTGGCTCGGCATCGAATACGCGCTCACCCATCTCGATGCGCTGAAGACGCTCACCCTCTCGAACACCTGCGGGGAGATGCCGCATCTGATCGGCGAGCTCAACCGCCTGCGCGACGCGCTCGGCCCGGAGACGGTCGCGATGATGCAGCGCCACGAGGCCGAGGGCACGCTCGACCACCCGGAATACAAGGCGGCGATCACGATTCTGAACTACCGGCACGTGCTGCGGCTCGACCACTGGCCGGACTCGGTGAACGCTTCTCTCGACGACTGGAACATGGATGTCTACGGGACGATGCAGGGGCCGAACGAATTCCTCTATGTCGGCAACCTGAAGGACTGGAACCGCATCCCCGACATGCACCGGATCACCGTGCCGACCCTGGTGCTGGTGGGGCAGCACGACGAGCTGCCGCCGTCCTGCGCGCTGCGGATGCACAACGTCCTGCCGGAGTCCGAGCTGCACGTCTTCAGGAACAGCTCGCACATGCCGCTCTACGAGGAGCCCGAGGCCTATTTCGGCGCGCTCGCCCGGTTCCTCGCCGCCCGCCGCGGCGGCTGACCGCCTGGCCGCGTTCGATGCCGTGTTTGACCACCTCCGGGCCCGGCCCTATCCTCCGAGGGTCGGGACTGGGGTGATCGCCCGATGCATGATCTCATCGACCGCTTCACGGGAAAGCTCGACGCCGCCGGCGACGTGGACGGCTGCCTCGACGCGCTGCTCGAGAGCGTCCAGGAGCTCGGCTTCACCTCCCTGATCTACGATTTCGCGCCGGTCCCGCGATCTCCGGACGGCACGATGATCGTCCCCAACATCCTGCGCATCCGCAACGTGCCGGAGAGCTTCGTCGAGCTCTGGTGCCGCGACGGATATTACGGCATCGACCCCGTGCAGCAGATCTGCCTCGACTGCTCCATCCCGTTCGTCTGGTCGCATTTCACGAACGATAAGAGCATCTTGGAACGTCCGCTTCGGCGCGAGCATCAGCCCGTGGTCAGCTATCTCAAGGACACGCGGCTGACCTGCGGCGCGACCGTGCCGATCCATATGGCGGACGGTGCGCTGGCGACGATCACGGCAATCCGGATCGATTCCGAGCGGGATTTTCTGGGCGATGCGCGCCTAAGGCTCGGGACGCTTTCGATGCTGGCGCAGCATCTGCATGGCGCCGTGTATGGCCGCCTCGACAGGCGCAGCCGCCGCTCCGCGGCGGTCCGGCTGACCGAACGGGAGATCGAGTGCCTGCGCTGGGCGGCCGAGGGCAAGACCGCGCAGGACATCGCGGTCATCCTCGACCGCTCGCTGGCGACCGTGTGCCTGCATCTGAGCAACGCGGCGCGCAAGCTCGATGCGGAGAACCGGGCCCAGGCGATCGCGCGGGCGGCGCATTACCGGCTTCTCGGCCCCGACAGGTGACCCTCTACTAGCAGTTCTGCTAGTTGCCGCCCGCCGGCCGCGGTCCCTACGATCGTCGGAATCCGGAAAGGCCGACGGGAGACGGGGATCGATGGCGAAGCCGCAGGCAGCCGCCGGCACGGCCGAGCGACAGCCCGACGACATCGTCGAGGTCGCGGTGCACGGGCATCGCGTGACCGTCTACAGCTTCGGCAGCGGCGACGAGGTCCTGTTCTGCCTGAACGGCGGGCCGGGGCTGCCCTGCGACTATGTTCGGGACAGCCACAGCGTCATGGCCGATCGCGGCTATCGGGTGGTGATTCACGACCAGCTCGGGACCGGCCGATCCGACAAGCCCAAGGACAACTCCCTCTGGACCATCGCCCGCTACGTGGAGGAGGTGGAGATCGTCCGCAGGGCGCTCGACCTCGGCCGGGTGCACCTGCTCGGCCAGTCCTGGGGCACGTGGCTCGGCTTCGAGTACCTGCTCACCTACCCGGACGGGGCGAAGACCTTCACCTGCGCCAACGGCACGGGAGAAGTGCCGCTGCATCTGCAGGACCTCGCGCGGCTGCGCGCGGCGCTCGGCCCCGAGACGGTGGCCATGATGGCGCGGCACGAGGCGGAAGGCACGACCGATCATCCGGAATACCAGGCCGCCGTCACCATTCTCGACTATCGCCATGTCTGCCGGCTGGACGAGCGGCCGCCGCCGCTCCGGCGCTCGCTCGACGGCATCAACATGGACGTGTACGGCACGATGTGGGGTCCGAACGAGTTCACCTGCACCGGCAACCTGCGGAACTGGGACCGCCTTGCGGACCTGCACCGGGTGAGGCAGCCCGTGCTGGTGGTTTGCGGCATGCACGACGAGCTGACGCCGGACAGCAGCGCCCGGGTGGCGCGCGCGCTGCCCGACGCCCGTCTGAAGGTGTTCAAGGACTCGTCGCACATGCCGTTCTTCGAGGAGCCCTCGGCCTATTTCGCCACTCTCCAGGCCTTCCTCGACGATCATCGGGGATGAAGGCTCGCACAATCAAGAAACCGAGACAGACAGAGAGAAGGAGCGTCCGATGAGACACCGGACTTTCACGGCCAGGCTCGCAGGCGGGCTGCTGGCCGCAGCGCTGCTGGCGGTCTCGGCCGGCGCGGCGCTGGCCGACAACGTGCTGAGGATCGCGCGCGAGCAGGACAGCACGACGTTCGACCCGATCTTCACCATCCTGGCGCCGGACGTCTGGGTGCTGAACCAGTTCTACTCGACGCTGGTGCGTGCGAACGCCGACGCCACGGATATCGTGCCGGACCTGGCGGAGAGCTGGGAGATCGCGCCGGACGGCCTCACCTATACCTTCCACCTCCGTGACGCCAAGTTCTCCGACGGCACCGAGGTGAAGGCGAGCGACGTCGCCTTCAGCCTGGCACGGGTGCGCGACGAGGAAGCCTCGCCGATGCGCTCGCTCTACCAGGTGATCAGCGCGATCGAGGCGCCGGACGACAGGACCGTCGTCCTGAAGCTCGAGCGGCCCTATACCCCGCTCATGTCGGCCCTCGCCATGTTCGCCGCCTCGATCGTGCCGGAGCACGCGGTGAAGGAGCATGGCGAGGCGTTCGGCGAGAACCCGGTCGGCTCCGGCGCCTTCGTCCTCAAGGAGTGGCGCCGCGGCGACCGCGTCGTGCTGGAGCGCAACCCGCATTACTGGGAGGCCGGCCTGCCGAAGCTCGACGGCATCGAGTGGATCTACGTGCCGAACGACAACACCCGGATGCTCAAGCTGACCGCCGGCGAGGTGGAGGCTGCGACCTTCGTGCCCTGGAACCAGATCAAGGACTTGCAGGGCGATTCCAACATCAAGGTGCAGCTCGACAAGTCGACCCGGATGGATCACATCCTGGTCAATCACGACCATGCGCCGCTCGACAACAAGGACGTCCGGCAGGCCCTCAACATGGCGATCGACCAGCAGGCGATCGTCGACGTGGTGACCTTCGGGTACGGCACGCCGGCGAACTCGTTCTTCCCGCTCGACGGCATGTACTACAACCCGGACAACCCGAACTACCCTTATGACCCCGAGAAGGCCAAGGCCATGCTCGAGGCGGCGGGCGTGGAGGATCTGAGCCTCGATTTCGTGCTGGTCTCCGGCGATTCGGCGCACGACCAGATCGGCGTGCTGGTCAAGGACCAGCTGGCCAAGGTGGGCGTCGACGTGAACATCGTGAAGATGGAAGGCGGCCAGCAATGGGACGCGCTCATCGCCGGGGAATACGACATCGGCGTGATGTGGTGGGTGAACGACATTTTCGACCCCGACCAGAAGGCGCAGTTCTGCGTCTCGGGCGATCCGGAGAACCGGTCCTACTACACGAACTACAAGAACCCGAAGGTGACCGAGCTGGTCACGGCCGCGGCCGTCGAGCTCGACCCGGCCAAGCGGAAGGAGATGTATTACGAGATCCAGCGCCTGGCGAAGGACGACGTGCACTGGATCGATCTCTACTACAGCCCGTTCCGCAACGCGTCGCGCGCGAACGTGCACGGCTTCGTGCAGAACCCGCTCGGGCGCTACATGCTGGAAACCGCGTATATCGAATAGGCTGAGGGCGACGGGGGCGCCGGGCCGGCAGCGGTCCGGCGCCCTTCGTCTGTCCGCGGACGGGCGAGAGGGAGCCATGTGGGACGATCGCAAGCCGGACCAGGTGATCCGGGTGCCGGTGGAAGGCCACGAGGTCGCGGCCTACAGCTTCGGCAGCGGCGAGGAGGTGCTGTTCCTGCTGAACGGCGGGCCGGGCCTGCCCTGCGACTATCTGCGGGATTCCCATTCCTGGCTCGCCGATCGCGGCTACCGGGTGATTGCCTACGACCAGCTGGGCTGCGGCGCCTCCGACCGGCCGTCCGACCGGTCGCTCTGGACGGTGCCGCGCTATGCGCAGGAGGTGGAGGCGGTGCGCCGGGCGCTCGGCCTCGGCAAGGTGCATCTGCTCGGCCAGTCCTGGGGCAGCTTCCTGTCGATCGAGTACACCCTGACCTTCCCGGGCAGGGTCAAGACCCTGACTCTCGCCGACGGGGCAGGGGACATCCCGCATCTCGTCTCCGAGCTCCACCGCCTGCGCCGTGCCCTGGGATCCGAGACCGTCGCCATGATGGCCCGGCACGAGGCGGAGGGGACGCTGGACCACCCCGAGTATCAGGCGGCGATCACGATCCTCAACTACCGCCATGTCTGCCGGCTCGACGAGTGGCCGGCCCCGGTCAGGCGCTCGCTCGATGACTGGAACATGGAGGTCTACGGCACCATGCAGGGGCCGAACGAGTTCACCTTCACCGGCAACTACAAGGACTGGAGCCGCCTGGCCGACCTGCACCGGATCGAGGAGCCGACCCTGATCCTCTGCGGCCTGCACGACGAGTTGACCCCGGCCTGCTCCATGCGCATGCACCAGGCCCTGCCGAACGCGCGGATACGGGTGTTCAAGAACAGCTCCCACATGCCATTCTTCGAAGAACCGGAAGCCTATTTCGGGGAGCTTGTGGAGTTCCTCGATGGCCATCGCGGGGCAGGGACGGCTTGAGCGCTGGTGAAGGGACTCGCTGACAGATCGGCCGCGCAAAGGCGGCCCGGAGCTGGAGCCGGAGCGGAGCGGACGTCATCGGTCGCGGCGGGGCGGCCGCGCTGATGGAGCGCTTCCGCTTCGTCCTCTATCGGCCGATCCAGCTCATTCCCGTGCTGTTCGGGGTGAGCGCGGTGAGCTTTCTGCTGGTCCGGTCGATCCCGGGCGATCCGGTGCGCATCCTGCTCGGCACAAGGGCGAGCGCCGAGGTGATCGCCAAGGTGCGCGCCCAGTACGGCCTCGACGAGCCGCTGCTGCTGCAATACGTGTACTTCCTCAAGAACCTGTTCGCCGGCGAGTTCGGCCGCTCCATCATCTTCAAGGTGCCGGTGCTCGAGCTGGTCTCCCAGCGCATCGCGCCGACGCTCTTCCTGCTCGGCTATGCCGTGGTGCTGGCGGTGGCGATCGCGGTCAGCCTCGCCGTGGTGGCGGCGCTCAACCGCGGGCGGCTCGCCGACCAGCTGGTGCGCATCTATTCGACGGCCGGGCTCGGCCTGCCGGCGTTCTGGCTCGGCATCGTCCTCATCATCCTGCTCAGCATCAAGCTCGGCTGGTTCCCGGTCTCGGGCTATGGCGAGACCTTCCTCGAGCATCTCCACCATCTGTTCCTGCCCTCGTTCACCATCGCGCTGGCGCTCTCCCCGGTGCTGATCCGGAACCTGCGCGCCAGCCTGATCGCGGAGATGGACTCGGACTACGTCAGCGCCGCGCGGTCGCGCGGCATATCGGAAGGCCGCATCTTCCGCCGCCACGTCTTCCGCAACTCGCTGATCCCGACCATCACGCTGCTCGGCGTCAATCTCGGCTGGCTGATCGGCGGCACGGTGGTGATCGAGCAGGTCTTCTCGGTCCCCGGCCTCGGCTCCCTCATGGTCGGGTCGATCTTCGCCCGCGACTACATGGTGGTGCAGGCGGTGACCCTGGTCTTCGCCTTCGCGGTCATTCTCACCAACTTCCTGGTCGACGTGATCTGCGTCGCCCTCGATCCCCGGATCGAGCTGTGATCGCGCGCGCCGCCCCGTTCCGTTTCCTGACCGCCAGGCTCGGCGGCAACGCGGCGCTCGCCGCCGGGATCGCGATCTGCGGGATCTGGTTGCTGCTCGCGCTGTTTCCGCAGCTCTTCGCCCCGTACGACCCGGTCGCCCAGGATCTCGAGGCGACACTACGGCCGCCGAGCCTCGCCCATCCGCTCGGCACCGACAATTTCGGCCGGGACGTGCTGTCGCGCGTGATCTGGGCCGTGCGGCTCGACCTGCTGATGGGGGTGTTCGGCGTGCTGGCGCCGTTCGTCATCGGCTGCATCATCGGCCTTGCCGCCGGGTTCTTCGGCGGCATCGTCGACACGCTGCTCATGCGGCTGCTCGACGTCACCATCTCCTTCCCGTTCTTCGTGCTGATGATCGCCATCATCTCGGTGCTGGGACCGGGCCTCACCAGCTTCTTCATCGCCATCTCGCTGGTCGGCTGGGTGTCCTATGCCCGGCTCGTCCGCTCCCAGGTTCTGGTGCTGAAGCGCTCCGACTTCGTGCTGGCCTCCCGTGCGCTGGGCTATGGGCGCCTGCGGATCATGTTCCGGCACCTCCTGCCCAACGCGGTCGTGCCCGCGATCGTGTTCTCCATGTCGGACGTGGTGCTGGTCGTCCTGCTCGGCTCCTCGCTCAGCTATCTCGGCCTCGGCGTCCAGCCGCCGGCCGCGGAATGGGGCGTGATGATCGCGGAGGGGCAGAACTTCCTGGCCACGGCCTGGTGGATCTGCTTCTTCCCGGGTCTCGCCATCGTGCTGCTGGCGCTCGGGTTCAGCCTGCTCGGCGACGGGCTGGCCGAGCGCTTCGGCGTGAAGGAATAGGCCGGTGGCCCTGCTGTCGGTCCAGGATCTCTGCGTCGAGTTCGCCACGCCGAAGGGGGTGGTGCGCGCGGTGGACGGCGCGTCGTTCGACGTCGCCGCGGGCGAGGTGATGGGGCTGGTGGGCGAGAGCGGCTCCGGCAAGACGGTGACCTGCCGGTCGGCCATGCGCCTGTTTCCGAGCCGCACGGCCCGCATCGCCCGCGGCCGCATCCTGTTCGGGGGGCGCGACCTGGTGCCGCTCGACGAGGCGGAGATGCGCGCCGTGCGCGGACCGCAGATCGCGATGATCTTCCAGAACCCGTCCTCCCATCTCGACCCGGTGATGACCGTCGGCGAGCAGGTGGCGGAGGCCATCACCGCCCATGAGAGGGCGAGCCGGCGGGAGGCGCGCCGGCGCGCGGCCGAGTTGCTCCGCCGG
>DAIMFL010000022.1:27116-32680 GCA_036724615.1 Alphaproteobacteria bacterium
CCAGCTCGATGCCTATGCCCACCAGTTCAGCGGCGGCATGCGCCAGCGGGTGATGATCGCCGCGGCGCTCTCCTGCCGCCCCAAGCTCCTCATCGCCGACGAGCCGACGACGGCGCTCGACGTGACGGTGCAGGCGCAGATCCTGCGGCTGCTGCTCGATCTGCGCGACCGCACCGGGCTCGCCATCGTCCTGGTCACGCACGATCTGGGCGTCGTCGCCCAGACCTGCGATTCGGTCGCCGTCATGTATGCCGGGCGGATCGTGGAGCGGGCGGCCAAGGCCGATCTGCTGCGCCGCCCGCTCCATCCCTATACCGAAGGGCTGATCCGCTCGCAGCCGGAGGCGGCCGAGCCGGGCCGGCCGCTGCCCTCGATCGAGGGACAGCCGCCGTCGCTCGCCGCGCTGCCCGCGGGGTGCCGTTTCCACCCGCGCTGCGCCTATGTCGAGGAGGCCTGCCGCGTCGCCGACATCCCGCTCTACGCCGTCGGGGCGGGGCGGGTGAGCGCCTGCCGTCGCTGGGAAGTCCTGGCACGATGAGCCCGCTGCTCGAGGTCGAGGATCTGCACGTCGCCTTCGGCCAGACGTCGCTGGCGGATATGGTGCGGCGCCGGCGCCGGCTCGTGCATGCGGAGAACGGCGTGTCGCTGACGATCGAGCGGGGCGAGACGCTGGGCCTGGTCGGCGAAAGCGGGTGCGGCAAGAGCACGCTCGGCCGCGCGCTGCTGCGCCTGGTGAAGGCGAGGAGCGGCGCCGTCCGGTTCGAAGGCCAGGACGTGCTGGCCATGAGCCCGGAGGAGCTGTTCCGCTTCCGGCGGAAGGCGCAGATGGTCTTCCAGGACCCGTTCTCGTCGCTCAATCCGCGGCTCACCGTCGGCGAGACATTGGCGGAGGTGTTCCGGGTCCATCGGCTCTGTCCCCCGGCCGAGATCGGCGCGCGCGTGCGGCGGCTGGTGGAGACCGTGGGGCTGTCGGAGGATCATCTGCAACGGCGCCCCGCTGCGCTCTCCGGCGGCCAGTGCCAGCGCGTCGGAATCGCCCGCGCCCTCGCGGTGGGGCCCGAGCTCGTCATCGCCGACGAGGCGGTCTCCGCCCTCGACGTGTCGATCCAGGCGCAGATCCTGAACCTCTTCCAGCGCCTGCAGCAGGAGATGCACCTCACCCTCCTGTTCATCTCCCACGACCTGGGGGTGGTGCGCCATCTCTGCCGCAACGTGGCGGTGATGTATCTCGGCCGCATCGTCGAGTACGGGCCGGCGGAGGAGCTGTTCCGCGCGCCGCGTCATCCCTATACGCGCGCCCTGATCGAGGCCATGCCGCGCATGGCGCCGGAAGCGGCCCTGCCGCTCCAGGGTCTGGCCGGCGAGCCGCCGAGCCCGGTGCAGATTCCGCGGGGCTGCGCCTTCCATCCGCGCTGTCCCGTGGCGATGCCCGCCTGCCGGACGGATCCGCCGCCGGAGCCCCACCGGGTCGGGGCCGGCACGGTGTGGTGCCGCCTCTACGACTCGCCGGCTACGCTCGGCGCCGTTTCCGGCCCGCCGGCCGCCGCCAAGGCGCTTGACTCGAAGGCGGCCGGCGCGTCCCGATAGTCGGCACGCGCCAAAGGCGCGGGGAGGCGAAGCGGGACCGGCACGGGAACGCACTCCGGCCGGGAACCCGCGAGGGTCGGCATGCCGCCGACTTGAACGAGCGGGAGACGAGACATGAGACGGAAGCGGAGTTTTGGCCGGCTGGCCGGCGCGGCGGCGCTGTCCCTGGCCCTAGGGCTCGCCATGGTGGCCGGGTCGCCGGCCGCCGAGGCGGCCGGGACGTTGAAGATCGGCCGCCACCAGGACAGCACGACGCTCGATCCCATCATGACCATCCAGAACGCCGACATCTGGGTGATGAACAACATGAACTCCCTGCTGGTGCGGGTGAATCGCGACGCGACCGATGTCGAGCCGGACCTCGCGGAAAGCTGGGAGATTTCCGACGACGGGCTGACCTACACGTTCCACCTGCGGGAGGGGCTGAAGTTCAGCGACGGCAGCCCGCTCAAGGCGAGCGACGCGAAGTTCAGCCTGGAGCGCCTGCGCGATACCGAAGGCTCGATCATGGCCGGCATGTTCTCGGTCATGAAGAGCGTCGAGGCGCCGGACGACCGTACGGTGGTCGTCACGTTGAACCAACCCTCGGCGCCGTTCCTGGCCGCCATGGCGATGTTCGCCGCCGCGATCCTGCCCGAGGCGGCGGTGACGGCGGCAGGTGACGGCTTCGGCAACGCGCCGGTCGGCGCCGGCGCCTTCGTTCTCGATGAATGGAAGCGGGGCGAGTATCTGCGGCTGAAGAAGAACCCGCATTACTGGGACGCCGACCGGGTCCAGCTCGACGGGGTGGAGTGGGTGTACGTTCCCAACGACAACACGCGAATCCTGAAGCTCCAGGCCGGCGAGGTCGATGCCGTGGTGTTCGTGCCCTTCAACCGGGTCGCCGAGCTGGAGGCGGACGACAACATCAACGTCCATCTCGATCCCTCGAGCCGCGAGGATCACATGCTGATCAACCACTCGCACGAGCCGCTGGGCGACGTGCGGGTCCGCCAGGCGCTCTATCATGCGCTGGACCGGCAGGCGATCGTCGATGCCGTGACCTTCGGTCATGGCAAGGTGGCGAATTCCTTCGTGCCCGACCGCGCCATGTTCTACAACGCGGACAATCCCGACTATGCCTACGATCCCGAAAAGGCGAAGACGCTGCTCGGCGAGGCGGGTGTCGACGGGCTGACGCTCGACCTGCTGTTGACCGCCGGCGATTCCGTCCACGACCAGATCGGCGTGATCGTCAAGGACCAGCTCGGCAAGGTCGGGATCGACGTCAACCTGGTGAAGCAGGAGGAGGGCCAGCAATGGGAATCGACCGTTGCCGGCGAATACGACCTCAGCGTCAACTACTGGACCAACGACGTCATCGATCCGGACCAGAAGGCGACGTTCTGCGTCTATGGCGACGAGGAGAACCTGTCCTACTACACCCGCTACAAGAATCCGCAGGTGAGCGCGCTGGTCGAGCAGGGCCGGGTCGAGCTCGACCGCGCCAAGCGGCAGGAGATCTATTACGAGATCCAGCGGCTGGCCAAGGAGGACGTCCATTGGATCGACCTCTACTACAGCCCGTTCCGCAACGCTTCGCGCAGCAACGTGACGGGCTTTTTCCAGAATCCGATGGGGCGCTTCATGCTGGAAGACGTCACGATCCAGTGATCCGGCCGCAACGGTGAGGCAAGGAAGTGGGATGAAGGCGGCGGCCCTGGCCGCCGCCTTCGCCGCGATCGCGTCCTGCGCAGGGGCCGAGGAGCCGCTGGAGGAGGACGCCGATCAGGACGAGGTATGGGAGGTCACGCTCGGCCCGGCGGTCGGCTGGGGACCGGACTACGAAGGCTCCGACGACTACGACCTCGATCTGCGGCCGCATGTCGAGATCACGTATCGGGACCTCATCTTCCTCGAGGGACCGTCGCTCGGCGCCAATCTGATCTCGATCACCGATCCGGGATCGGGTGGAAGGCTGCTCGCTGGGCCGGTGGTTCGCTATGGCGGCGGCCGCGACGAGAACGACAATCCCGCCCTGAGCGGGCTGGGCGATGTGGACGACAGCGTGGAGATCGGCGGCTTCGCCGGATATCGGGTCGGCCCCTGGTCGATCAGCGCGACCATCCTCCAGGACGTCGGCGGCGGCCACGAGGGGCTCCGCGGCGAGTTCGGGGTCGGCTATGGCGTCGAGCTGACGGCGGATCTGGGCGCCCGGCTCGAAGTGTCGACCAGCTGGGCGGACGGCGACTACATGTCGAGCTATTTCGGCGTGACGGGGCCCCAGTCCGCGGCCAGCGGCCTGCCGCAGCACGATGCGGACGGCGGCTTCAAGGATGTCGGCCTGTCCCTCGGCGCGAGCTGGGAGATGTTCGACGGCTGGTTCCTGTCGGGACAGATCGGCTACGCACGGCTGCTGGGCGATGCGGCCGACAGCCCGATCGTGGAGGACGAGGGCTCGGCCGACCAGGTCTTCGCCGCGAGCTCCGTCACCTACCGCTTCTGACCGCCGGGTCAGCCCCGGAAGGTGCGGAGCGTCGCGTCGAGCCAGTCCCAGACCGCCAGCGCAAGGCTGCGCGGGACATAGAGGTCGAAGGACGTGCCGCCGGTCCGGTGGAGCAGCACGCTCGTGTGATGCAGCCGAGTCTGCGCGAAGCTCCCCGCCGGGAAGGCGAGCGGATCGAGATCGATGGCGACGCCGCGCGCCAGCAGCGCCGCCGCCGCCGCGCCCTCGATGCGCAGAACCGTGCGGCTGTGGCCGAGCGCGGTGATCGCCGCCTCGCCGGGGTCGAAGGCGCGGGACAGGCGCTCGCCGAGATCGCCGTCCGCCCGTCCGACGATCCACAGGCGCTCCGGTCCGACCTGGAAGACGGTGACGTCGCCGCGGGCCGATGCCGTCCGGGTATCGGCAGGCATAGGGCAGGCCAGAAGCTCCGCCAGCCGGGCGCCGACGGCGGCGAAGCTCTCCGGCCAGGCCGCGAGCTGGACGAGATCGTGGCCGGCCGTCTCGGCGATCGAGACGTCCGCCGCCCGCAAAGGGCCGGCGTCGGGCAGGGCCGAGCGGATCTCAGCCATCGAGGCGTCTTCCTTCCGGATCGATGAAGCGCGGCGCGATCACCCGGACGGGGGTGATCTCGTCGTTCAGGGGGAAGCAGGCGTCGAGCAGCTCGCCTTCGCGCCGCATTCCTCCGGTCACCAGGGCGAGAGCGACGTAATGCCCGCGCTCGGGGCTGTAGGTCGTCGCGGTCACATGGCCCAGCCCATGGCCGCGATGCGGGCCGCCATGGGGCTGCAGGATCGCCCCGCCCCGCAGGCGGCGCGTGCCGTCGACCGGCTCCAGCCCGACGAGCTGCAGCCGGTCCTCGTCCAGGAGCGCCTCGCGAAGGCGCAGCACGCCGCCGACGAACGGCTTCCGGCGGCTCGCCATCCGGCCGAGCCCGAGATCGTCGAGCGTGGTGCGGCCGTCGATCTCGCTGCCCGCCACGTGGCCCTTCTCGATGCGCAGCGCCGCCAGCGCCTCGACGCCGTAGGGCACGAGGCCGAACGGCTCGCCGGCGTCGACGAGGCGCTGCCACACCGCCTCGCCGAACCCTGCGGGCGTGTAGACCTCGTAGGCGAGCTCGCCGGAGAAGGAGAGGCGATGGAGCCGGGCGGGCAGGCCGCCGATCCGGCATCGGCGCACGCCGAGATGGGGAAGCGCGTCGTTGGAGAGGGCGGTGTCGGCGCCGGCGGCGGCGATCAGCTTCCGGCTGGTCGGTCCGGAGACGGCCATCGCCGCCCATTGATCGGTGACCGAGGTGACGTGCACCCGGAGCTCCGGCCAGGCCGCCTGCAGCAGCCATTCCAGATGTGCCAGCACCTTCGCGGCTTCGGCGGTCGTCGTGGTCATGAAAAAATGCTGCTCCGACAGGCGGGCCGTGGTGCCGTCGTCGAGGATCAGCCCGTCCTCGCGCAGCATGATCCCGTAGCGCGCCGTGCCGACCGGCAGGCTGGCGAAG
>DAIMFL010000023.1:0-12060 GCA_036724615.1 Alphaproteobacteria bacterium
CCGCCACCCGCAAGCTGCGCCTTCCCGGCAAGCTCACCGACTGCACCGCCCAGGGACCGCAGGGCACCGAGCTGTTCCTGGTGGAGGGCGATTCCGCGGGCGGCTCCGCCAAGCAGGCGCGCAACCGGGAGACCCAGGCGGTGCTGCCGCTGCGCGGCAAGATCCTCAACGTCGCCAGCGCCTCCGCCGACAAGCTCAAGGGCAACCAGGAGCTGCTCGATCTCATGCAGGCGCTCGGCTGCGGGGCGCGCGACAAGTACGACGACGCGCGGCTGCGCTACGAGAAGATCGTGATCATGACCGATGCCGATGTGGACGGGGCCCACATCGCGTCGCTGCTGATCACCTTCTTCTATCGCGAGATGCCGGGCCTCATCGAGAACGGGCATCTCTACCTCGCCGTGCCGCCGCTCTACCGGCTGAGCCAGGGCGGCACGACGGCCTATGCGCGCGACGACGCGCACAAGGACGAGCTGCTGAAGACGACGTTCACCGGACGGGGCAAGGTGGAGATCAGCCGGTTCAAGGGTCTCGGCGAGATGCCGGCGACGCAGCTGCGCGACACCACCATGAGGCCCGGCTACCGCACCTTGCTTAAGGTGCATCTCCCCGACCGCTTCGCCGAGGACGAGCGCAAGGACGCCCGCCGCACCGCCGACCTGGTGGAGCGCCTCATGGGACGCAAGCCGGAGCTTCGCTTCCAGTACATCCAGGAGAACGCCCGCTTCGTGCGGGACATCGACCTTTAGCCACCTCTGCCGACCTCGCCCCGGACGGCTCTCAGCGCCTCCTCGGCACGCTGGTCGGGGCTTCGCCCGTCCACCCCCGCAGCGGTCGCGAAGTCGCCGCGCAGGATCTTGAGCGCATAGCGTTCCGCCTCGATCTCCGTCGCCGTCCGCACGCCGAGCCGGCGGAAGACCGGCAAGGGCGGGCACCAGCCCTGCAGCGCATGCTGGAGCAGGAAGCCGCTGACCATCGCCGGCAGCACGAGCCAACGGCGATCGGCCGCCATGCCGAGGACGGTCCCGGCCAGGGCGAGCGTGGCGGCATTGGCCTGCAGCGTACGCTCGATGTCCCATTCGGCATCGAGCTCGTCGAGCCGGCGGTCGATCTCGTCGGGGTAACTGGCGAAATAGGTGATCCTCGCCGCGGTGTCCCGGCGGATGCGCTGGTTGACGTCCTCGTCCGTCTGGCGGGCGACCCGGGCGGTCGTGGCGGGAAACAGCGCCTCGCTCATCTCGCTCCTCTCCTGTGTGGTTTACGGCCCGGTCCCGGCGTCCACCACGCCGGGTATCGGGCGGGTCGGTCCGGGGAAGGCGTCCGCGAGCGCGCCCACGCCGGACTGCGGGCGCGCCAAATCGACGAGCCCGGTCCGCGCCCGGCGCCGCGCCTCGGTGTCGATCTGGAGGCGCTCGTCGCGCGTTCGGACCAGGGCTTCGTCGGCTTCGCCGAAACGGTTGAACGACCAGGCGAGCCTTGGCTCGCCGAGCGGCAGCCGATCGCCTGCTCCGGCATGGTTTCCGGTGTCCCAGACATGCCAGGTCTTGCCATAGCTGTTCATCTTGCTGCGCATGAGCTCCAGCTCGGCGGCGTCCGGCAGTCCGGGCGCGACGAGCTGGCCGGACAGGATCTCGCCGTTATGCGGATGCCAGAACGCCCTCTCCTCCTCCGGCAGCGTGGCGAACAGCCGCGCCGAGACGATGTACTCCACGCCGGTCAGGTTGGCCTCGGCCGTGTTGCCGTCGAACAGGGCGCATTGGGCGAAGTCCTCGTTGACCTGCCGGCAGAAGTGATGGGCTTCCATCTGGTGCGATGGATTCGACTTCATCGGGTGAAACCCGACGAGATAGACGTCCAGCGCATCGGCAGGCGCGTCGGTCTGCAGGGCCGTCGCACCGGCTTCGAGCAGGCTGGTCTTCGTGCTCTCCTCCGCGCCGGGCGGAGACTGCACCGGAGGGGCTCCGCCGCCGCAGCCGCCGAGCGCTGTCAGGATGACGAGAGATCGCGCAAGCGGCGCGCGCATGCCGGCCATCGATTTCGGCTCCTGTCCTGTCCAGTCGAAACTGAGCCCTGCCGCGTTCTGTTCCCTTGAAGGGCTCCGGGCGACCGGCCCATATTCCGGGAGATCGGAACTGTCCGCGGGGTCGCATGTCGCGCTCGCCTTTCGCCTTCGCCCTGGTCGCCGCGCTGGCGCTCGCCGGCTGCAGCAGCACGCCGTTCGGCGACGCGGGCAAGATCCACTATGTCCGGGTGGAATCCGGCTATAGCCGGTCCGACTTCGCCTATGGCGCCGCCGGTCGGGACATGACGACCGAGATCCTGGGAAATCCCTTCCCCGGCATCTCCCAGGCCGCGTTCGACCAGGCGGTCACCGACGCGATGCAGGGCGCCCATTTCGGACGGCCGACCCATTTCACGACGACGCCGGACGATTCGGCCCGCCCGGTGTACCGGGTGCGCATGCTGTGGAACGGGCCGCTCTCCGCGAACGGCGGCCGGCTCTGCGACGGCACGGACTTCGAGGGCGGCGGTCCCGATCCGCACGGCGAAGCGCGGCTTCTCGTCGCGTTCTGCCGGAGCGATCGGCCGGCGACCTATCTCGTCGGCTCGATCGGCGGCGTCACCGGCCCCGACGATCCGCGCTTCGTCAGCTTCGTGCGCCAGGTCACCACGCAGCTCTTCCCGCCGCGCGACGGCACGTTCGAACCCGGCGAGTGCAACTGGCAGACCTGCTGAGCCGCGCCCCCTTCACCCGGTCGCCGGGACGAGACTGCACGGCGCATCCGTTCTTGCTTGCGGGAATGTCGCCGGAAGCGCGACCCACGCCCGTTCGTATCTGAGCCGATTGCCAGGCCCGGATCACCGCTTCTGATTGGAATGGCTGGCACTTCCCGGCGGAGCGCGGGGAACATCCAGGGGCACGGTGGCATTCGACCTCAGGGGCCGCGACATTGCTACGCAGCTGCAATGGTTTATCGGAGTTAAGCATTGACAATCCACAGTTTCACCCCAACTATCCGGGCGCGAATGGAGGCCGGCATGGACGGGCAGCGGCCTCGCTGCGCGATTGGCGTTTTGCATTTGTTTTGCCCGCACCGGACAGCATGACCTTTTCTGATCTGGGGCTCAGCCCCGAAGTGCTGCGCGCGGTCGAGGAGTCGGGATATGCGAAGCCCACTCCGATCCAGGCGCAGGCCATCCCCGTCGTTCTGATGGGACGCGACGTCCTCGGCTGCGCCCAGACGGGCACGGGGAAGACGGCGTCCTTCACCCTGCCGATGATCGACATCCTGGCCTCCGGCCGGGCCCGGGCGCGGATGCCGCGTTCGCTGATCATCGAGCCGACGCGCGAGCTCGCGACCCAGGTGTCGGAGAGCTTCGAGCGCTACGGCCAGTATCACAAGCTCAACATGGCGCTCCTCATCGGCGGGGAATCCTTCGCCGACCAGGAAAAGAAGCTCGACCGCGGCGTCGACGTGCTGATCGCCACGCCCGGCCGCCTCATCGACCTGTTCGAGCGCGGCAAGATCCTGCTCTCTGACGTCAAGGTTCTGGTGATCGACGAGGCGGACCGCATGCTCGACATGGGGTTCATCCCGGATGTCGAGCGCATCGTCTCGCTGCTGCCCAAGATCCGTCAGACGCTGTTCTTCTCGGCGACCATGCCGCCGGAGATCCGCCGCCTGGCCGATGCCTTCCTGATGAACCCGAAGGAGATCACGGTGGCGCCCCCCGCCTCGCCGGCCGCCACGGTGACGCAAGGGATGGCGATCGTCGACGAGATGGAGAAGCGCGAGGCGCTGCGCCGCCTGATCCGGTCCGAGGACGTCAAGAACGCGGTGATCTTCTGCAACCGCAAGAAGGACGTGGACATCCTCTGGAAGTCCCTCGCCAAGCACGGCTTCGACGCGGCGGCGCTGCATGGCGACATGTCGCAGCCGAAGCGCACGGAGACGCTGGAGCGCTTCAAGGCGAACGAGATCCGCCTGCTCGTGGCCAGCGACGTGGCCGCGCGCGGCCTCGACATCGCGAACCTGTCCCACGTCTTCAATTTCGACGTGCCGATCCATCCCGAAGACTACGTGCATCGCATCGGCCGCACCGGCCGGGCCGGCCGCGAGGGCCGCGCCTTCACGCTGGCGACGCCGGACGACGGCAAGTTCGTGGAGGCGATCACCAAACTCATCGGGAAGGACATTCCCCCGATCGTGATCGAAGGCATCGAGCCGCTGCAGTTCGATCCCGAGGCCGGCCGCGGACGCCGCCGCCGCGGCACACGCTCCGATGCGAAGCCCGCCGCCGAGCGCTCCGCCCGCGGGCGCAAGCGCGGCCAGCCGGCGCCGGCCGAACGCTCAGCCGAGCCCGTTGCGGAGGCCGAGGCCGCCAATTCAGCCGATCCCGTACGCGATCAGCCGCGGCGGGAGGCGCGCGAGCGACGGAAGGAGCCCGGCGCCAAGCCGGCGCGCGAAGCTTCGCGCAAGCAGGGCCGCGGCCAGCGCGAGCATGAGGGCGAGGAGCGCGACGAGCCGGTAATCGCCTTCGGCGACCATACGCCGAGCTTCCTGCTGCGCCCCGTGCGTCTGCCGGCGGCCGAGCGGAAATCCCTGGCCAAGACCGGTACCTGACCTTTCCCGACCCGGACGCGAGGCGCAGCCATGCAGACTATCTTCGTCATGGTGAAATGCGATCTGGGTCGCGCCTACGAGGTCGCGGACGAAGCGGTGCAGACGATCGACGAGGTGTCGGAGGTACATTCGACCTCCGGCCAGTACGATCTCCTGCTGAAATGCTACCTGCCCGACGGGCAGGACATCGGCCGGTTCGTCACGGAACGGCTGCAGACCCTCGCCGGGGTCAAGGACACCTTCACGCTGATCGCCTTCAAGGCCTTCTCCTGACGCGAGAGCCTGCGCCGGCTCACTCGTGCCGGCGCAGCGAGAGCGGCGGCTCCCGGCCGACACCATCGGGCGCTTCGCCTTCCTCCAGGCCCGGCATGATGTCGCTGGTGGTCCAGGACAACAGCAGCAGCACCACCCATTCGGTCCGGTCCGAGAAGCCGTATTGCGGGCCGGTCGCGTCGGCCAGCCTGCCGGTCTCCCCGTCGTAGGCGGCCGCCGCGATCTTGGCGATGCCGAGACGCTGGTCCTTCTTGAACAGCGGCACTTCGGGAATCTGGAGCGGGCCGGTGAGCGGCACCGGCAGCGCCGCTCCGGGAAAGCCGACGATGAATTCGTTCTCGTCGATCGACAGCGCGCCCGCGCGAATCTCGACGATCAGGTCGGCGCTGGCCCGGTCCTGGGTGAGGCCGGCGCCGAGCTCCAGCATCCGTTCGCGCACCGCCGCGATGGCGTAGCGCCCGTCGGGAACGTCGAGATAGGTCGAATCCACGTAGACCGTCGCGCCCCGCGGGATTTCCAGCGTCAGCTGCTCCGCCGCCCGGTCCGCCGCCGCCGAGATCAACAGCTGCTCGGTCGCCGTGCGGTTGGGACTGGTTTCCCGCGTCGTGCTGCAGCCGCCCAGGATGGCGGCCCCGAGCGCCAGCACCAGAATCTTGCGCAGCATCCGTCCACCCATGCCTGGCCGGAGGGAATCGGCGGCCAGACTCACCACCCTGACCGACGGGATGAAGTGTCAAAAGCCGGAGAAACTCGGCCGCTCACCGGCCGTCCTGCTTCGGTACCACGAGCGCGTCGAGCGCCACGCACCCGGCCGGCCCGGCGACGACCGGATTTGCATCCGCCTCCTGCACGAGCCCCTCGAGGTCGGCGATCATGACCGAGAAGCGGGCGAGCGCGTCGGCGACGGCGTCGAGATCCGCCGGAGGCGTGCCGCGCTTGCCGTCGAGCAGCGGGCGTGCGGCGAGCCGGTCGATGAGCCGCCGCGCCCGCACCGTGTCGATCGGCGGCAGGGCGAACTGCCGATCCTTCAACAGCTCGATGAGGACGCCGCCGGCGCTTACCAGGACGAGCGGGCCGAACTGCGTGTCCTCGATCGCCCCGAAGGCCAGCTCGACTCCCCGCTCTGCCATCGGCATGACGAGGGCGCGGGGTCCGAGGCGCGCCGCCAGGTCCTCCCAGGCCGCGGCCACCGCCGCGGGATCGGCCAGGCCGAGCTTCACCCCGCCACGATCGGATTTGTGCAGGATGCCCGGCATCGCCGTCTTGAGCGCCACCGGAAAGCCAAGCTCGCGCGCCGCAGCCTGGGCGGCATCGGCCGTCTCGACGATGCGGTGCGGCAGCACCTGTACTCCGTAGTCGCCGAAAAGCTCGAGCCCCTCCGCCTCGTCGAGCGCGCGGCCGATCCTCAGCCGCGTCTGCCATTTCGCGCGCAGGCCCGAGGGAGTCGCGGGCGGCGTCGGCCGTGGCAAGGCGCGCCAGTCGCGGTGCTCGAAGGCACGGCGGATCACCCGCAGGGCGGAAACGTCGCCCAGCAGCACCGGTATGCCGGCATGCGCAATCGTGCGGCACAGCTCGTCGACGCCGTTTCCGGCCATGTTGGCGGCGAGCACGAGCGGCTTCCCGGTCCGCTCCGCCACGGCCTTCAGGACCCGCTCGTAGCCTGCGCTGACCCGGGCTCCGTCCCGCGGCTCGGCGAACAGCCCGGCGATCGCCGTGTCCGGATCCTCCGCGAGGGCGGCCAGGCAATCGGTGAAGACGGGCTCCCAGTCGCGGCCCGTGCCCCAGGCATCGAGCGGATTGATCGGTTCCAGCCCGTAGTCGAGCCGGCTCGCCAGGGTCTGCCTGGTCGCCTCCGAGATCCGCGCGAAGCGCACGCCCTGCGCGCTCGCGAGATCGATCAGGAGCTCGCGCAGGCCGCCGGAATCGTGCAGGGAGGCAAGCCCGCCCTTGCCGACGCGCCGGCTCTGCCCGAACAGGAGCAGCGCATTGGCGAGCTCGTCGAGATCGTCCACCTGGACGACGCCGTAGCGGTCGAACAGCGCTTCATAGGCGGCGTGATTGCCGGCAACCGCACCTGAATGGCTCACCGCCAGCGCGGCGCTTTCCGCCGTCCGCCCGACCTTCAGCGCCACGACCGGAATGTCGCGCTCGGCGGCATTCTCCAGGGCGGCCACGAAGCCGGCCGGGTCGCGCACGCTTTCGAGAAACAGGCCGACGACGCGGGTCGTCGGCTGATCCAGCGCATAGTCGAGATAGTCGGACGCGGTCGTCACGATCTCCTGGCCGGAGGAGACCGCGAGATTGAAGCGCAGCCGCTCGTCGTTATGCACCAGCGCGACGAAGGCCGAGCCGGAATGGGAAACGAACGAAATTCCGCCGCGCTCCAGCCGCTCCGGGGGCGGGAAGCCGCACACCCTGAGATCCTGGTCGAGATTGTAGAAGCCCATGCCGTTGCCGCCGCAGACCTGCAGGCCGGCCGCGGCGGCCTTCGCCGCCAGGCGCCGGAGAAGCGGCGGCGCGGAATCGGTCTCCAGATAGCAGGAGCCGAAGATCGTGGCGGCCTTCGCGCCGCAGGCGATCGCCTCGTCGAGCTGCGCTTCGAGCCGCGCATTGGCCACGCCGAGGACCACGTGCTCCACCGGCTCCGGAAGACTGGACAGCGACGGAAAGCACGGGCGCCCGTCGATCTCCCCGTAATTGGGATTGACGAGATGGACCCGGCGCCCGCAGGACAGCTCTGCGGTGGACCGGATCATGCCGTTGCCGACGCTGCCGGGCCTTGCCGACGCGCCGACCAGGGCGATCGAACGCGGCGCGAGAAGCGGCGCCAGGCGATGCGGCCCGGACGACGACGACCGGCTCTCGGCAGGCTGATCGAAGCCGGTCATCGCTGCGCCGCCCGATCTCCGGCGTGCCGGTCAGCGCGACCGCACCGCGCTCTCCTCGCCAGGGAGAAGCGACCGCAGAAGGGCGTGGAACTGACGGACCGCGATCTCCGATTCGGCGAGCGGCCCGACCGGTGCATGGCCGGATGCGAGGCCGCGCTGTACCCGCGGCAGAAGCCTTCCGCTTTCCGCCGTGACCCGGCGGTTGATCCGGTCGGCGAGATAGCGCGCGGCCCCGAGCCGCCGGTCCGCCTGCGGCAGCCCGTAGCGGCGCATGCGGATCACGCTCTCCTCGGGTCCCAGCGGCAGGACCTGGGTGGCGATCGACTGCTCCGGCTGCAGCGTCAGCATCGTGTTGGGAAAGAGGCTGTAGAAGCGCCAGCTGCGCTGGAGCTTCGCGGGGAGATGCGGAATCTCCGGCAGCAGCGCCTGATAGCGCGCTTCCGACCAGCCTTCGGCCGGCCGGTCGCGCAGGCGGCCGACCGCCCGCGCCACGCCCCGGGGCGCAACCTCGGTCTCGTAGGCAGCGCCGAACAGCCGCGCGAGGCTCGGATGCGCCAGCGCCACCTCGTAACCCTGACGCAGCTCGTCCACCACCGTCTTCCAGTTCACCGGCAAGCGGCAGGACTGTACCCGACCGAGCGGCGCCATCTCGGAGAGACGATAGGCGGCGATCTCCTCGGCATAGGGCGCAAGCTGCTCCGCGACCTGGGCGCCGCCGCTCGCGAAGCGCAGGAAGACGAAGCCGTGAAAGAGCTCGATCTCGGCCGGCAGAAGCCCGTGCGCCGCCCAGTCGATATGCGCGAAGCTTCGCTCCGCCGGCACGGCCTTCAGGTTGCCCGCGAAATCATAGGACCAGCCGTGATACGGGCAGGTGATGGCGTCCTCGCACCGTCCCCGGCCGTCCACCTGATCGCCGTCCAGCAGCCGCGCGGCGCGATGGCGGCAGACGTTCAGGAACGCGCGCAGCCGGCCGTCGTCGCCGCGCAGCACGACCGCGCCCTCGCGCAGCAGGTCGAAGGTCGCGTAGTCGCCGGGCGCCGGGATGTCCGACTCGTGGCACACGAGCTGCCAGCTCTGCAGGAAAACGCCGGCGGCTTCGGCGGCGAGAACGGCCGGGTCGGTATAGGCGGTCGGCGGCAGGATTCCGCTCTCCTCCATCCGGCCCGCGCCCTTCGCCGGCTCGCCCCGCCCGGCGAACTCGCGCGGAAACAGGCCCGCCAGGAAGAGACGGCAGGTGCGCTTCGCCGCCTCCCGGTCGAACTCCTTCGGGTCGATCAGGAAGTCGAACCAGAAGCCGTCGATCATCGCATTGAGGCCGCTCGCCACGGCGTCGGGATCGATCCCGGCGTAGCCGCCGGCCTCGACGATCTGGCGGCAGGGCTCGGCCGCCGCGGCGTAGTACTGGGCCTCCATGCGGGAGACCAGCGTGCGATAGGAGGGCTGGGCGTGGGCCTCGGCCCAGAACGCATACCAGACCGAGACCTTCTCCAGCGTGAACACCCGCGGGTCGAAGTCGGCCTCGATCATCGCCTCGAGTCGCGCCGCCGCGGATGGCCCCGCCTTCTCCAGCTGCTCGCGCAGGAAAGCGGCGTATTCGTCGCCGAGCTGCTCCAGCGTCGCCTGGAGCAGCTGCTCCTTGCTCTTGAAGTAGAAGTTGACGATTCCGGGCGACAGCCCCGCCTCGCCCGCCACGTGGGTGAGGGTGGTGTTGGCATAGCCGCGCCGGCCGATCGCCGCGATGGTCGCATCGATCAGCTGGCGGCGTCGTGCGGCGGTCTTGACAGCGGGCGCCTTGCTCATCCCCAAACGCTCATCCATTCACGTTCAGCCTTGGGAGATTGCAGCTAAGTAGCTGGATGTACAATCAATTTTGCAGGCGCGAAATTGAATGTTCATTCAAGCATCTGGACAGTTTGCGGCCAGTATGCTAACAAAATTGTACAGTCATTCAATAAATCTTCGATCCCATTGACTGTTGACGAAACCCGCCGCCGCGTGGGACCCGGCGGCCGAAGGACGCAATTGGAGCACTTCCATGACCCGTTCACTGGCTAAGTCCAACGCCCATTTCGAGAAAGCGGTTCGACGCATGCCGCTCGGCGTTTCCTCGAACTTCCGCTACTGGGGCGACGATCGGACGGTCTACGTCAAGCACGGCCGCGGTGCGCGGCTGTGGGACCTCGACGGCAACGAGTACATCGACTACCGCCTCGGCTACGGCCCGGCGATTCTCGGCCACTGCCGCGAGGAGGTGGATGCCGCCGCCCGCGAGGGCCAGAAGGTCGGCACCGTCTTCGCCCTGGGCACCGAGTGCGAGTTCACCGTCGCCGAGCTGATCAGCTCGATGGTGCCCGCCGCCGAGCTCGTCCGCTTCTCCAACTCCGGCACCGAAGCCGTGATGGCGGCGCTGCGCCTCGCCCGCGGCTTCACCGGCAAGGACCATTACGTGACGTTCGAGGGGTCCTATCACGGGCTGTTCGACTCCGTGATGTGGACCGCCAATATGGACACCCTCCGGAACATCGATGAGGACCCGGAGATCGTGACCTACGGCGCCGGCGTGCCGGGCCTGATCCGGCAGCTGTTCTGGCAGGTGCCGTACAACGACGCCGACCGTCTCGAGTCGGTGCTCAAGCGGCACGGCGACAAGATTGCCGCAGTGCTGATCGAGCCGATCCTCGGCAATTGCTGCGGCATTCCCTCGAAGCCGGAGTTCCTGAAGGCCGTGCGGGAGCTCTGCACCAAGTACGACGTGCTGATGATCGTCGACGAGGTGAAGACCGGCTTCCGTGTGGGCAAGGGCGGCGCCCAGGAGCTGTACGGCATCAAGGCGGACCTCTGCACGATGGCCAAGGCGGTGGCGAACGGCTACCCGCTCGCGGCGATCGGCGGGCGCGAGGACGTGATGCGCAAATACGGCAAGGGCGTCGCGCATGGCGGCACCTACACCGCCCAGGCGATGAGCCTCGCCGCGGCCGAGACCACGCTCAAGATCCTGCGGGACAGCTCGGCCCTGGCCGACATCGCCGCCTACGGCAAGGCGATGCAGGCGGGCATGAGCCGCGTCCTCGACGCCCGGGGGATCGCCCACAGCTTCGCTGGACATCCGAGCATGGGCGGGCTGTTCTTCCGCGAAGCCCCGCCGACCAACTATCGCGACTGGAAGCTCAGCGACTACAGCTTCTACGACGCCCTGGCCGCGAATCTCATCGCGGGCGGCGTCATGTGCGAGCCCGACTCGCGCGAGCCCTGGTTCATCAGCGCCGCGCATGACGAGTCCTGCCTCGCCGAGACGCTCCGGGTGTTCGAGGAGTCAGTCGATCTGACGCTCGAACAGGCGAAGAAGGGGGATGCCGGCGCGTTGTGGAACTCGCATCGCGCCAGTTCCACGAAGGAAGCGGTCGCGGCGGAGTAGACGTCGCCGCTCGAATGGGGGAATGGTGCGAGCGGTCCGGTGCACGGCGCCGGACCGCTCGCCGCAACTAGCCGCAGGACTCGCGGGGACATGCAGCACTACGACGCGGTCATCATCGGCGGTGGCCATAACGGGCTGACGGCAGCCGCCTATCTGGCGCGGGCGGGGCTCAGGACCGTCGTGCTCGAGCGCCGCGAGAAGGTGGGCGGCGCCGCGATGAGCGAGGAGCTCTATCCGGGCTTCACTTATTCCACCTGCTCCTATGTCTGCAGCCTGCTCCGGCCGGAGATCATGCGGCAGCTCGAGCTGCCGCGGCACGGGCTGCAGGTGATCCCCTACGAGGGATCGCTGAACGTCCTCACCAACGGCGATTATCTCGCCTCCTATGCCAACCACGACCGGATGCGACGCGAGCTGGAGCGGTTCTCCAAGCGCGATGCGGAGGCCTATGACCGCTACTCGCTGGCGGTGACGCGGCAGTGCCGGTTCATCAAGCCGATGCTGACCATGACCCCGCCCGATCCGACCTCGTTCGGTCTCGATGATCTCAAGGGGCTGGCCCGGATGGGCCGGGCGTTCGCCGATCTCGGCGAGGAGCAGATGTACGAGACCATCCGCTTCTGGACGATGAGCTGCGGCGACTTCCTCGACGAGTATTTCGAGACGGACGTGGTGAAGGGGCACCTGGCCGGGAGCTCGATCATCGGGACGGCGCTCGGCCCCTACTCCCCGGGCTCGGCCTACGTGCTGCTGCACCACTACATGGGCGAGGTGGACGGCTCGATCGGCGCCTGGGGATACGCCCGCGGCGGGATGGGCGCGATCAGCCGCGCGCTGTGGGCGCAGACGCTGAACCGCG
>DAIMFL010000023.1:12070-17389 GCA_036724615.1 Alphaproteobacteria bacterium
GCGGCCACGGTACGCACGTGGCCGGCACGATTGCCGCGCTGGCCAACGGCGACGAGGTGCACGGGCGCTGCCTGGTCTCCAACCTCGACTTCCGCCGGCTCACGACCAAGATCAGGTGGTCCGAGCCGCTCGATCCCGAGATCGTCCGCAAGGGCGAGAACTTCAAGATCCGCGGATCCTCCGGCAAGCTCAACATCGCGCTCGACGGCCTGCCCAGGTTCATCGGCATCGACCGGCAGAACACCCCGGCGCTCGCCGGCGACATTCACTACAGTCCCAGCCTCGAATATCTCGAGAAGGCGTTCGACGACTGGAAGTACGGCATGTGGTCGCGACGGCCCTATCTCGACATCCTGATCCCGACGCTGATCGACCCGACCATGACTCCGCCGGGGAAGCATTTCATGTCGGTGTTCGTCCAGTACGTGCCGCCCACGCTGCACGACGGGCCCTGGACGCCCGAGAAGCGCGACGCCTTCGGCGAGACCGTGGTGAGCCTGATCGAGGAGATGGCGCCGGGCTTCCGCGATCTCATCCTGCACATGCAGGTGCGCTCGCCCTGGGACATCGAGAACGAAGTCGGCCTGACCGAGGGCAACATCTTCCAGGGCGAGCTCACGCTCGACCAGCTGCTCTTCAACCGGCCGATCCCCGGCTTCGCCAAGTATCGCGGGCCGATCCCCGGCTTCTACATGTGCGGATCGAGCACCCACCCGGGCGGCGGCGTGATGGGCGCCCCCGGCTACAACGCGGCGCGCGAGGTGCTGCGCGACCTGGGCGCGAGGGCCGCCGCATGACCGGCGCGCCGCAGAAGTCGCGCTACGACGCGATCGTCGTCGGCGCCGGGCATAACGGGCTGGTCGCCGGCGCCTATCTCGCCAAGGCCGGACGCAGCGTGCTGATCCTCGAGGCGGCCGACCGGGTCGGCGGCATGGCGGCGACGGACGAGTTTCACCCGGGCTATCGGGCCGCCGCGGCGGCGCACATCCTTCATCTGCTTCATCCGCAGGTGATCGCCGATCTCGATCTCGTCCGGCACGGGCTTTCCTATGCGGCGGCGGATCTCGCGACCGTCGCGCTGCTCGGCGCAACGGACCGCCTGGTGCTGGGGGACGCGGCCGAAACCGCGGCCTCGCTCGGGCGCTTCTCGAAGGCGGACGCGGAGCGCTATCCGGCATTCCGCGCCCATCTCGCGCGACTGGCAGGCGCGCTGCGCCCCGCCCTGCTGCGCACGCCGCCCCGGCTGGATTTCAGGAACTGGGGAAATCTCATCGAGCTCGGCCGGCTCGGCCTGTCGACGCGCCGGCTCGGCCGCAAGGACATGCGCGAGCTGCTGCGCATCGTCGGCATGAACGCCGCCGACCTCGCGGACGACGAGTTCGATACCGATGCGCTCAAAGGCGTGCTCGGCCTCGACAGCGTGCTCGGCTCTCATATGGGGCCGCGCTCGCCCAACACGGTGTTCGCCCTCCTCTACCGTGCCGCCGGGCAGGTGGACGGGCGGCACGGCAGCCTCGCCCTCCCCAGGGGCGGAATGGGAGCTGTGACGGAGGCGATGGCCTCGGCGGCCAGGCGCTTCGGCGCGGAGCTCGTTCTGGAGAGCCCGGTTTCCCGGATCCGCGTACGGGACGACCGGGCGAGCGGCGTGGTGCTGCCGGACGGGCGCGAGATCGAGAGCAGCATCGTGCTGTCCAATGCGGATGCCAAGCGGACCTATTTCGATCTGCTCGGCGTCGAGCATCTCGACACCGAGTTCGTGCGCCGGCTGCGCAGCACGCGGGCCAAGGGCACGACGGCGAAGCTCGACCTGGCGCTGGACGGGCTGCCCGATCTCGGCGTCGACGGCAAGGTCGCGCGCCCGGCGCGCTTCGTCCTGGCGCCCTCGATCCTCTATCTCGAGCGCGCCTTCGACTGCGTGAAGTACGGCGCGGCTTCGGACGCCCCGGCGCTCGAGGTGACCATCCCGAGCCTGGCGGAGCCGGGCCATGCGCCGGAGGGGCATCACGTCATGTCGGTTCTCGTGCAGTACGCGCCGCACACGCCGCGCGACGGCGGATGGGCGGCGCAGGCCGACGCCTTCGCCGACCGCGTCGTGGCGCTGCTCGACTCGCACATGCCCGGGCTCGCCGCACGCATCGTCGCGCGCCGCCTGACCACGCCAGCCGATCTCGAGCGGCGCTTCGGCGCGAGCGGCGGACACTGGCATCACGGCGAGATGGGGCTCGACCAGGTCTGGATGCTGCGGCCGATGCACGGCCTGCAGCAGTATCGCGGGCCGGTTGCCGGTCTCTTCCTCTGCGGCGCCGCCGCGCATCCGGGCGGCGGCGTCATGGGGGCGGCCGGCGCGAACGCCGCGCGCGAGGCGCTCGGCCAGCTCGCGGAGAGGCGCTGACCATGGCCAACGACGTCAATCTCCTGCCGACGCCATTCACCGAGCGTCTGAAGCCGTTCAACCTGAATCACAGCTGGGAGCGCTGGGAAGGCTTTCTGTCGGTCGGCGTCTTCGACAACGTGGTGCGCGAGTATTTCGCCATCCGGAACGCCGCGTCGGTGTACGACATCTCGCCGATGACGCGCTATCGCGTGACCGGTGCGGACGCGCCCGCCTTCATGGACCGGGTGATGACCCGGGACATGACGAAGTGCAAGGTCGGCCAGGCGGTCTATGTCGTCTGGTGCAACGACGCCGGCAAGGTGGTCGAGGACGGAACGGTGTTCCGCCGGGGCGAGCGCGACTACCTGATCAACGTCCAGGAGCACAATCTCTGCTGGTTCCAGGACACGGCCTGGCGCATGGACGTGGCGATCGAGGACGTCTCGCGCGACTATGCCGGCCTCACCATACAGGGGCCGCTGTCGCGCGAGCTGCTGCGGCAGGCCGGCGTGCCGGGCATCGAGGCGCTGAAGTTCTTCCGGCTCATGGAGGTCGAGCTCGACGGCATCCCGCTGCTCGTCTCGCGCACCGGGTTCACCGGCGATCTCGGCTACGAGGTGGCCCTGCCGCCGCGCCATGCCGAGGCCTTCTGGGACCGGATCTGGGACACCCAGCTCGCCTCCCGGCTGGTGCCGATCGGCTCCCACGCGCTCAACTATGCGCGGATCGAAGCGGGCTTTCTCCAGGTCAACGCCGACTTCATCGGTGCGGAGAACACGCTGCGCCCGTCCCAGCGCCGCTCGCCTTTCGAGCTCGGCCTGGATTGGCTGGTCGACCTGAAGAAGCCGTTCTTCGTAGGCAAGCGTGCGCTGCTGAAGGAGACGGAGTCGGGCGGCCCCAGGTGGCGCACGGTCGGGCTCGACATCGCCGGCAACAAGCCGGCCGTCGATTCCTTCCTCTATAGCGGCCGGAAGGAGGTGGGGCGGGTGACCTCCGCCTTCTGGTCGCCGACCTGCAAGCGCAACATCGCCATCGCCACGGTGCTTGCGGGCTACGACGCGCTCGGCACCGAGCTCCAGGCCGACATCTGGACGACGAAGGAGCTCAAGATCGAGAAGACGATGCGGCCGGCCAAGGTCGTGCCGCGGCCCTTCTACGACCCGCCGCACAAGAAGGGGTGAAGACCCGTCTGAGATCTCTCGATTGTCATCCCCGGGCGAAGGGGCGAAGCCCCGCAGACCCGGGGATCCATGGCGCCGTTCGCGCCTGGCGCATCGATGGATCCTCGGCTCGCGCTCGCTGACGCTCGCTTGGCCGAGGATGACACCGAAGTTCAGACGGCGAAGTGAACTCAGACCCGCGGCTCGGACGGCAGCAGCACCGCCGAGTCCACCGGCCAGCTGAGCCACACCGTGCGGCCGCGCACGTCGGAATTGTCCAGGCTGCGCGTCATGTTCTGATAGGCGACGGCGATCCGGCGATCGGTTCCCTTCACCGACACGTAGTAGTGGCTGCGGTCGCCGAGATAGGCCTCGTTCCCGACGACGCCCTCGATGACGTTGGCCGTGTTGGCCGGCCGGTCCCAGGCGAGCTGCACCTTCTCCGGCCGGATCGCGACGGTGACCGGCATCTGCGGCCGCAGCGGAAAATCGCCCTTGACGGTGCGAATGGTCCCCACCCCGTCCGCCTGCACCACGGCGTGGCCGCTCTCCTCGCCGGCGAGAACGCCCTCCAGGAAATTCATCGAGCCGATGAAATCCGCCACCTCGCGGCAGTTCGGGGCCTCGTAGAGCTGCGTCGCATTGTCGATCTGCAGCGCCTTGCCCCGGAACATCACCGCGATGCGGTCGGACATGGTCAGCGCTTCCTCCTGGTCGTGCGTCACGAACACGAAGGTGATGCCGACCGAGCGCTGGATCTGGCGGAGCTCGAGCTGCATTTCCTCGCGCAGCTTCTTGTCGAGGGCGCCAAGCGGCTCGTCGAGCAGCAGCACCTTCGGACGGCAGACCAGCGCGCGGGCGAGCGCTACACGCTGGCGCTGGCCGCCGGAGAGCTGATGCGCCTGCCGCTCGCCGTAGCCGGGCAGCTTGATCATCGCCAGCGCCTCGTCGACGACCTTGTCGACCTCTCGCTTGTCGAGCTTCTTCCGCCGCAGGCCATAGGCGATGTTCTGCCGCACGTTCAGATGCGGGAAGATCGCGTAGCTCTGGAACACCATGTTGGTCGGCCGCTCGTTCGGCGCGACCGCCGACATGGGCTGGCCGTCGATGAAGATCTCGCCCGAGGTCGGCACCTCGAAACCGGCCAGCATGCGCAGCAGCGTGGTCTTGCCGCAGCCCGACGGCCCGAGGAGCGAGAAGAACTCGCCGCGCTGGATGTCGAAGGACAGATCGTCGACGGCCCTGACCGAGCCGAAATGCTTCGAGACGTTGCGGATGGAAATGATGCTGTCGGTCGCGGTCATATCGTCGGCCCTCAGATCCCCACGGACTTCCCTTGCACGCCGCGGCGGCGCAGCCACTCGGAGAATGTGACCACGATGAAGGACACCACCAGGATGCAGGTGCCCAGCGCGAGCGTGCTCGGCAGCCGGTTGGGGAAGCGCAGCTGGCTGTAGATGAAGATCGGCAGGGTGCTCTCGTTCCCTGCCAGGAAGAAGGCGAGAAGGAATTCGTCGAAGGAGGTGGTGAAGCTCAGCAGCAGGCTCGCCACCACGCCGGGCAGCGCCAGCGGGAACGTCACCCGCCAGAACGTCATCCAGGCGCTCTCGCCGAGATCGAGCGACGCCTCCTCCAGGTTCTTGTCGAACCCCTCCATGCGGGAGATCAGCACCAGCATCGAGAACGGCACGCAGATCATCACGTGGGAAAGACCGATCGTGATGAGGGAGAGCTCGACGTCCAGCACCTTGCGCAGGAAGGCGAGCAGTGCGATCCCGAGGATGA
>DAIMFL010000023.1:17431-31433 GCA_036724615.1 Alphaproteobacteria bacterium
CAGCACCGCGATGTCGCCGGTCTTGTCCTTCACCAGCATGATGAGGCCGGTGACCGGCCCCTTCCAGGGCAGGTCGTAGCGGGTGAGCGCCTTTGCGCCCAGCAGGCCGAGCACGGTGCTGACGATCGCCACCACGATCCCGATCTTCACGCTGTTCTCCAGCGCCGCCAGCAGGCCGGCGTTGTTCGCCATCTCCTCGTACCAGCGGAAGGTCAGGCTCTTCAGCGGGAACGCCACGTAGATGGAGTCGTTGAGCGAGAAGACGGGAAGCAGGAGCACCGGCGCGTAGATGAAGACCATGTACGCGCAGGCGTAGAGCAGCAGGAAATCGAAGCGGAAGAGGCGCGACATTCCTCAGGCTCCCCGACGCCGCATGCGCCCGTAGCCCACCAGCCAGAGGAAGGCGCAGACGAGAAGCGTGATGATGATCATGGACATGACCGAGACGGCGGAGCCCAGCGGCTGGTTGTTCGCCTTGCCGAAGAGCGACTGGATGACGTTGCCGATCATGATGCCGGAGGTGCCGCCGACGAGGCTCGGCGTGACGTAGTCGCCCACCGTCGGGATGAAGACGAGAAGGGTCGCGGCGATCGTGCCCGGCATGGACAGCGGCAGGGTCACCCGGAAGAAGCGCTGCACCTTGTTGTCGCCGAGATCCGTCGCGGCCTCGAGGAGAGACCGGTCGATCTTCTCCAGCGAGACGTAGATCGGCAGGATCGCGAAGGCGGCCCAGGCGTGGGCGAGCGTGATGGTGACCGCGGCCGGGTTGTACAGCAGGAACTCGAGCGGCTGGGAGATGATGCCGAGATTCATCAGCCCCGAGTTGATGACGCCCTGGTACCCCAGGATGATCTTCCAGGCGAAGACGCGCAGCAGGTAGCTGGTCCAGAACGGCACCGTGATCAGGATGAGCCAGACCAGCTTGTGCTTGGTGACCCGGAACGCCAGGAAATAGGCCATCGGATAGGCGAGCAGCACGACCGCGATCGTCGCCGTGAGCGACATGCGGATCGAGCGCATCAGCAGGACGATGTAGATCGGCGACTCGACGAAATCGAAGAACGTCGCGTAGTTGTTCAGCGTGAAGCTGTAGTCGATCTCGAAATAGTCCTGGGTCGCGAAGCTCAGCAGCACCAGCCAGCCGAGCGGGACGATCATCATCGACAGCATCACGAGGAGCGTCGGGGAGAGCAGCAGATATCCCCGGACCGCCTCCGAGCGCAGATACCATCGCCGCAGGGACGTCACGAATGTCGGGCGGGACGGCGCCCCCGCCGCTCTCTCGGCAGCGCTAACCATGGTGCCGGGCAGCCCCCGAGCGAGGTCCGGTCATCGTCGAATCGTCTCCCTTGCCGGTGGTGCGGCCGCCCTACGCAACGGGCGGCTTGCCCACTCTACCCGCCTTCCCGAAAGCCGAGATTATCCTTTTCCCCCTCGACCTGCCACGTTCCGCCTTCCCCGTCCAGCCCCTGCCCCTTGCGCTGCTTTGGGCCGGTTGATACAGTTTCCGCGGCAAGTCGATTACTCGTTTAACACATCTCACGCGCTGAAAAGAATAAACTTTTTTGCCCTCGTTGCTTCGGATCCGGCGGCCGGTTTGAACAGCCATTCAACACCGCAGGTTGAGGACCGGCCACGGCCGGTCGTCAGGTTCGAGACGCCGGAGGTCACAGGGAAAGGCCCAGCGCGGAGACAGAAACACTTGAGCGCCGTCCCATTGCAGGACGGGCGTCGTCAACAGGGAGACCGAGAATGGAACGGAACGAATTCCTAGACCGGATCGCCGAAGGGCGGCTGAGCCGCCGCGATTTCCACAAGGCGCTGGCGGCCGTGGGGCTGATGGCGGTCGCGGTGCCGGTCGGCGGGCGCGCCGCGCGGGCCGTTGACGAGGTGACCTATTTCACCTGGGCGGGCTACGACATTCCCGAGGTCATGCCCGGCTACGGCGGCACGCCGAACATGCCGATCTTCGCCGAGGAGGAAGAGGCCCTCACCAAGCTGCGGGCCGGGTTCCAGGCGGACGTCGCCCATCCCTGCAGCGGCCGAATCAGCCGCTGGCGCGATGCCGGGCTTCTGCAGCCGATCGACACCTCGCGCCTGGAGCATTTCAACGACATCTTCCCGGCGCTGAAGTCGATCAACGGCGCCAACGACGACGGGAAGCAGTGGTTCGCCGCCGTGGACTGGGGCAACACCTCCGTCCTCTATCGGACCGATCTCGTCGAGGTCGAGGAGGACTCCTGGACCCTGCTCTGGGACGAGCGTTATGCCGGCCGGCTCTCCATGGGCGAGGACGTGACCGACACCGCGATCATCGCCGCCCTCCTGGTGGGCGCCAAGGATCCCTACGACATGACCGACGAGGAGCTGGCCGCGGTCAAGGAGCTCCTCGTCAAGCAGAAGCCGCTGCTCCGCTTCTACTGGGCCGATACGACGGCCCTCGAACAGGCCATGGCGACCGGCGAGGTGGTCGCCTCGTCGGCCTGGAACAGCTCCGTGCTCGCGCTGCGCAACCAGGGCATTCCGGTCGCCTACATGAACCCGAAGGAAGGCATCCTGACGTGGTGCTGCGGCCTGGTCATGATCAAGGACGCGCCGCAGGTCGACAAGGCGCACGAGCTGATCGATGCGATGATCAGCCCCGAGGCCGGGCAGTACTTCATCACGGAGTTCGGCTACGGCCACGGCAACCAGAAGTCCTTCGAGCTGGTCGATGACGAGACGCTCGCCGCCGTCGGGCTGCCGCGCGACCCGACCACGCTGCTCTCCTCCGGTGTCTTCAGCAGCGACAACAAGCGGCAGGACGAGATCACCCGGATGTTCGAGGCCGTGAAGGCCGGAATATGACCTTAGTCGCACCCGTGGCGCTCGATCGGCGGCGATGGCCGCTCTCATGGCAGGTCGGCGGGCTTTCTGCAGCCATTGCAGCGGTTGACTCGCATATACAAGGGAGAGACGACAGTGGAGAAGAATGAGTTCCTCGACCGGATCGCCGACGGGCGCCTGAGCCGCCGCGACTTCCACAAGACGCTGGCCGCAGCAGGGCTGATGGCGGTCGTCACGCCGGTCGGCGGGCGCGCCGTCCGGGCCGACGATCAGGCGACCTATTTCACCTGGGCGGGGTACGACGTTCCGGAAATCATCCCGGGCTACGTCGAGAAGACCGGCGGCACCCCGAACTGGCCGATCTTCGCGGACGAAGAGGAAGCCTTGACCAAGATGCGCGCCGGCTTCCAGGTCGACGTCTCGCATCCGTGCAGCGGCCGCATCCAGCGCTGGCGCAGAGCCGGCATCGTGCAGCCGATCGACACCTCGCGGCTGTCCAATTTCGGCGACCTCTTCCCGAAGCTCAAGACGCTCAACGGCGCCGATGTCGACGGCCAGTGGTTCATCCCGGTCGAATGGGGCAACACCTCGGTGCTCTACCGCACGGACCTGGTCGAGGTGGAAGAAGAGTCCTGGACGATCCTGTGGGACGAGCGATATGCCGGCAAGCTGTCCATGGGGGAGGACGTCACCGACACCGCGATCATCGCCGCGCTGGTCGCCGGCGTGGCGAACCCGTACGACATGACCGACGAGGAGCTGGCTGAAGTCAAGGCGCTGCTGCAGAAGCAGAAGCCGCTGCTGCGCTTCTACTGGGCCGACAACACGATCCTGGAGCAAGGCCTGGCCACCGGCGAGATCGTCGCGGCTTCGGCGTGGAACAGCTCGGTGCTCGCGCTGCAACGGCAGGGCATTCCGGTCGGATACATGAAGCCGAAGGAAGGTGCCCTGGTGTGGTGCTGCGGCCTGGTGCTGGCCAAGGACGCGCCGCAGCCCGACAAGGCGTACGAGCTGATCGACGCGATGATCAGCCCGGAAGCCGGCCAGTACTTCATTACCGAATGGGGCTACGGCCACTCGAACAAGAAGGCCTTCGATGCGGTCGATGACGAGACCTTGGCGAGTCTCGGCCTGACGCGCGATCCGACAGATCTGCTTTCCGCGGGCGTCTTCAGCAGCGACAACACGAGGCAGGACGAGATCACCCGGATGTTCGAGGCCGTGAAGGCCGGACTCTGATCCCGACGCCGTCCCGGCTCGCGCCCGCGCCGCCCCGGTGCCCCTGCACCGGAGCGGCGCGGTTCGTGTCCGCAGGCGACTCCACTCATGTGACCCGGAAGATCCGATGACAACGAAGCGAAATCTCAAGTACGACACCCAGGCGCTGTGGTCGAAGGACCGCGACCACATCATCCATCCCTGGATCGATCTGGGCACCGCGCGCACCCGGGAGCCGCTCATCGTCGCCGAGGCGGAGGGCGTCCACATCGTCAACACCGACGGCCAGCGCATGATCGACGGCATCGGCGGCATGTGGTGCGTCCAGGTCGGCTACGGCCGGCGCGAGATGGCCGATGCGATCGCCGACCAGGCGATGCGCATGGCCTATTTCTCCCCCTTCGGCCTGATCTCCACGCCGCCGTCCATCGAGCTCGGAGAGCGGCTGTCGACCTATACGCCGGGCGATCTCAACCACGTGTTCTTCACGACGGGCGGGTCGACCGCCGTCGATTCGGCGCTGCGCTTCGTCCAGTTCTATTTCAATTTCATCGGCCAGCCGAAGAAGAAGCACATCATCACCCGCGAATACGCCTATCACGGCAGCACCTATCTTTCGGCTTCCGTCTCGGGCAAGCCGGGCGACCGCGGCAATCTGGACTTCATCACCGACACCATCCATCACCTGCCGGCGCCCAACCCGTATCGGCGCCCGGACGGGATGACGGAGGCGGAGTTCCTGGACCAGAAGGTGGCCGATCTCGAGAGCAAGATCCTCGAGCTGGGGCCGGAGAACGTCGCCTGCTTCATCGGCGAGCCGATCCTCGCCTCGGGTGGCGTGATCGTGCCGCCAAAGGGCTATCACCGGCGCACCCTCGAGGTCTGCCGCAAGTACGACGTGCTCTACATTTCCGACGAGGTGGTGACCGGCTTCGGCCGCCTCGGCGAGATCTTCGCGTCGGAGCCGGTCTTCGACATCGTGCCGGACATCATCACCAGCGCGAAGGGGCTGACCTCGGGCTATGTCCCGCTCGGCGCCTTCTTCGTCTCCGACCGGCTCTACGACAGGCTCACCGGCGAAGGCTCGTCCGGCAAGTACTTCACCAACGGCTTCACCTATTCCGCGCATCCGGTCGCCTGCGCCGCCGCGCTGGCGAGCCTCGACATCATCGAGCGCGAGGACCTGTGCGGCCATGTGAAGCGCATCGGCCCGCATTTCCAGAGCAAGTTCGGCGAGCTGATCGACCTGCCGGTGGTCGGCGACGTGCGCGGCATGCAGCTCATGGTCTGCGTCGAATGCGTGAAGGACAAGAAGACCAAGGAGCCGATGCCGGCGGAATGGGACGTGGGCAACCGCATCATCAAGCACACCATGCCGCGCGGCCTCCTCGTCCGGCCGATGGGACATCTGGTGGTGCTGTCGCCGCCGCTCGTCATCTCCGAGGCGCAGATCGACGAGGCGGCCGCCATCCTGCGCGAGGCGATCGAGGCGGTGATGGACGACCTGGTGCGCGAAGGTCTCTGGCAGGGCTGAGCGGCTCTGCCGTTCCGCCCGGCTCGAGCGCGGCGCCGTCGGAGCCGGCCCTGACCTTGCCCCCTGCCGGCGAATCCGGGAGAGTTCCGGCGGTCCTGTGCGAGGGCGGCATGCCGGAGGGAGCCATGTCCGAGAGCCCGGCGCCGGCGGCGGCCCAGGCCCAACAGGCTGCGCTGCGGGCCTGGCTGCTTCTGGGGCAGCGTGCCGGCGACCGCGCCCAGGTGGAGGCGGTCGGGGCGGCCCTCGCCGCGCTCGGCTGGAGCTGCGAGCCGAAGCGCATCGTCGCCAACGGGCTGTTCCGGATCCCCAACCTGCTGCTCGGTGCGTCCCTGGTCAGCATGGACCGGCAGGCTTCGGCTGCCCTGACGCCACCCTGGCCCGAGCTGGTGATCGCCGCGGGACGCCGCAGCGTGCCGGCCGCCCTGTGGATCCGGCGCCAGGCCCGGGGCCGCGCCAAGCTGGTCCATATCGGACGCCCTTGGGCCCCGGTCCGCTGGTTCGACCTCGTCGTGACCACGGCCCAGTACGGCCTGCCGGAGCGGCCGAACGTGCTGCGCAACGCCCTGCCGGTGAGCCCGCTCGATCGCGCGCGGCTGGACGAGGCGGCAGCGCGCTGGGCGCCGCGGCTCGCCACCTTGCCGCGTCCCTGGATCGCCGTGCTCGTCGGCGGCGAGGCCCGCCCCTACCGTCTCGACGCCGCGGCGGCCGGCCGGCTCGGGCGGGAGGCGAGCCAGATGGCCCGGGCCGCCGGCGGCAGCCTGCTGGTCTCGACCAGCCCGCGCACGCCGGCGGATGCGGCCGACGCGCTGCAGGCCAATCTCGAGGCGCCCCATCACCTGCATCGCTGGGCGCCCGGCGCCGACAATCCCTACCCGGCCTTTCTCGCCCTGGCCGACCGGCTCGTGGTCACCGGCGACAGCGCCTCGATGCTGGCGGAGGCCTGCGCGACCGGCCGTCCGGTCCGGATCTTCCCGCTGCCGGAACGGCCGGACCTCCGGCTTCGCGGCGTGCGGGCATTCCAAAGGCTGGCAAAGCAGAATCCGCTGGTCGCCGCCTGGTACGACCGGCTGGTCGATCTCGGCCTCGTCACCTCGGTCAGGGACATGAGCGCCTTCCACGAAGAGCTCTATCGGCACGGCCTGGCGGCGCCGATGACGGAGGGCTCCGCGACCCCGGCGAGTGCTCCCCAGGACGGTCTCGCACGTACTATTGCCCGAATTCAGACTCTGTTCGAACCGGAGGAGACAAGACGTTGAGCTGGAACGGCATATCCGTCCTGGCCGTCGTCCCGGCCCGGGGCGGCAGCAAGGGCATCCCGCGCAAGAACCTGCAGGCGGTCGGCGGGCTCTCGCTGGTGGCTCGCGCCGCACGCGTTGCGAAATCGCTGGCCTGGATCGACCGGGCGATCCTGTCGACCGACGACCCGGAGATCGCCGAGGAAGGGCGGCGGCACGGCCTCGACGTGCCCTTCCTGCGCCCCGCCGAGCTGGCGGACGACAAGGCCGCCGCCGCGGCCGCCTGGCAGCACGCCTGGCGCGCCGCGGAGGAGCATTACTCCTGCCGGTTCGATCTGTCGGTCTGGCTGCAGCCGACCAGCCCCTTCCGGACGCCAGAGGACGTGGAGCGCACGGTACGCGCCCTGGTCGAGGGCGGCCACAAGGCGGCCGCCACTGTCAGCCGGGTGCCCGGCCATTTCACGCCGCACAAGATCCTCACGATGGATGATGCGGGACGGCTGGGGCACTACCTGCCGGACGGCGCCAAGGTGGTGGCCCGCCAGCAGATCCCGCCGTACTGGTACCGCAACGGGCTGTGCTACGCCGTCACCCGGGAGACGCTCCTCGAGCGCGGCCACATCATCGAGGAGGACTGCGTCGGGGTGGAAATCGAGGGCTACGTCGCCAATATCGACGAGCCGATCGAGCTGGAGATCGCGCGGCTCCTCGCCGATCGCCGGCCCGGCTGATCCGCTGTTGCGGGACGGCCGGAGCGGCTATAAATCCCCCGAGATCGGCCGCCCGGCGCGGCGGCCCACGTCCGGACGGAGCAAATTCCCCTCGTGACCTGGCTCAAGGACCCGCTGCCGGGACGGCCCTGCACCATCATCGGCGAAGTGGCTCAGGCCCATGACGGCAGCCTCGGCATGGCCCATGCCTTCATCGACGCGATCGCCGCTTCCGGGGCCGACGCCGTCAAGTTCCAGACCCATATCGCCGCGGCGGAGAGCACCCCGTCCGAGCCCTGGCGCACCCGCTTCAGCCGGCAGGACGCCAGCCGCTACGACTACTGGAAGCGGATGGAGTTCACCGAAGAGCAGTGGCACGGCCTGAAGCGCCACGCGACGAAACGCGGGCTCCTGTTCCTGAGCTCGCCCTTCTCGCTCGAGGCGGTCGACCTCCTGAAGCGGGTGGGCGTCGCCGGCTGGAAGGTCGCCTCGGGCGAGGTCACCAACGCGCCGATGCTGCAGGCCATGGCGGATACCGGCCAGCCGGTGATGCTGTCGAGCGGCATGAGCGGCCTCGCCGAGATCGACGGCGCCGTGGAGCTGGTCCGCAAGGCCGGCGCGCCGGTCGCCGTGATGCAATGCGCCACGCGCTATCCCTGCCCGCCGGAGGATGTCGGCCTCAACGTGCTGTCCGTCTTCCGCGAGCGTTACGGCACGGCCGTCGGCCTCTCCGATCACTCGGCCACGATCTTCCCGGGGCTCGCCGCGGCGACGATGGGCGTGGAGCTCATCGAGGTGCATGTCACGCTCAGCCGCGAGATGTTCGGCCCGGACGTGGTCGCCTCCCTGACCACTGCCGAGCTCGCCCAGCTGGTCGCCGGCGTGCGCTTCATCGAACGGATGAAGGCGAGCCCCGTCGACAAGACGACCTTGCCCGACGACCGCGCCGCCCTCCGCCAGGTGTTCATGAAGAGCGTGGTGGCGCGCACCGACATCCCGGCCGGAACCGTGCTCGCACAGGAGCATCTGGCGGCCAAGAAGCCCGGCACGGGCATTCCCGCCGCCGAGCTGCCGAAGCTCGTCGGCCGCCGCCTGCGCCGGGCCGTCGGCCGCGACGACCTCATCGCCGTCGACGACCTGGACCCGCCGCTGCGGTGACGTCGCTCCTGGGAGCTTTCCCGATGAAACGCAAAGTCTGTGTCGCCATCACGGCGCGGCCGAGCTATTCGCGGATCCGATCCGCCCTGACCGCGATCCGCGATCATCCGGATCTCGAGCTGCAGCTCGTCGTCGCCGCCTCCGCCCTGCTCGACCGCTACGGCAACGCCATCCGGGTGATCGAGGGCGAAGGATTCCGCGTCGATCGCAAGGTCTACATGATCGTCGAGGGCGAGAACCTGGTGACCTCGGCCAAGTCGACGGGCTTCGGCCTGTCCGAAATGGCGACGGCCTTCGACGACCTGCAGCCCGACCTGGTGGTGACCGTGGCCGACCGGTTCGAGACCATGGCGACCGCGGTGGCCGCGGCCTACATGAACCTGCCGCTGGTCCATGTCCAGGGCGGCGAGATCACCGGATCGATCGACGAGAAGGTGCGCCACGCGGTGACCAAGCTCGCCGACATCCATCTGGTCGCATCCGACAAGGCGGCAGAGCGCGTCATCCGCATGGGCGAGCGCCCGGACCGCGTCTTCGTCACCGGCTGCCCGTCGATCGACGTGGCGCGGCAGGCGATCGAGAGCCCCGAGCTCGGCTTCGACATCTTCGAGCGCTACGGCGGGGTCGGCGCACAGCTCGACCTGTCGAAGGGCTATATCGTGGTGCTCCAGCACCCGGTGACGACGGAGTTCGGCGAAGCCCGCCGCCATGTGGACGAAACGCTCCATGCCGTGGCGGAGAGCGGCATCCCCGCCCTGTGGTTCTGGCCGAACGTCGACGCGGGCTCGGACGAGACCTCGCGCGGTATCCGCACCTTCCGGGAGCTGCACCCGCTGAAGAACGTGCATTTCTTCAAGAACTTCCCGCCGGAGGACTTCATCCGGCTGCTGTACGGAAGCCGCTGCATCGTCGGCAATTCCAGCGTCGCCATCCGGGAATGCGCCTATCTCGGCGTGCCGGCGGTCAATATCGGCACGCGCCAGGCCGGCCGCGACCGCGGCGCCAACGTGGCCGACGTCGACTATGACCGGCACGCGATCCTCGCGGCGATCCGCCGCCAGGCCGCGCGCGGCCGCCTGCCCGCCGACACGATCTATGGCGACGGAAGCGCCGGGCGACTCATCGCCGACAAGATCGCCGACGCGCCGCTCGGGATCGAGAAGCGGCTTCCGTTCTGAGGCCCCTGCCGGCGCTGCTCACGCCGCCGGCGAGACGATCGGGGGAAGCCCGAAGCGTTCCCGCGCCATCAGGCAGGCGTCATCGCCCGGCTCGCAGGCGCGGCAGACCTCGGGCCGCATCTCGTAGACGGCGCAGGAGGTCGCCATGCCGACCTCGCCCCGCAGCGCGCTGCAGCGGTCGCCGAGGCAGCGCATGCCGCTGCCGTCGCGCGCGACCAGCTCCTCCGGGATGCGGGCGAGCACGGCGTCGTCTTCCGTGGTGAAGCGCGGCCAGTCGGGCGAGAAGGCGCAGCAGGCGCCGCAGCTCCGGCAGGGATCCAGGCTCATCCCAGCCGGAGCTCCTGGAAGAAGTCGTTGCCCTTGTCGTCGACGACGATGAAGGCCGGGAAGTCCTCCACCTCGATGCGCCAGATCGCCTCCATGCCGAGATCGGCGAAGTCGATGCACTCGACCTTCTTGATGCAGTCCTGGGCGAGGCGCGCCGCGGGACCGCCGATCGAGCCCAGATAGAAGCCGCCGTGCCTGGCGCAGGCCTCGCGCACCTGCGGGCTGCGGTTGCCCTTGGCCAGCATGACCATCGACCCGCCCGCCGCCTGGAACTGGTCGACGAAGCCGTCCATGCGGCCCGCGGTCGTCGGGCCGAAGGAGCCCGAGGCATAGCCCGCCGGCGTCTTGGCGGGCCCGGCGTAATAGATCGGGTGGTTCTTGAAATAGTCGGGCAAGGGCTGACCGGCCTCCAACCGCTCCCGCAGGCGCGCATGGGCGGCGTCGCGCGCGACGATCACCGGCCCGGTCAGCGACAGGCGCGTGCGGATCGAGTGGCGCGAGAGGGTCGCCAAAATCTCGCTCATCGGCCGGGTCAGGTCGATCTTCACCACTTCGCCGCCGAGCGAGTCCGCGGTCACGTCGGGGAGGAAGCGCGCCGGGTTGGTCTCCAGCTTCTCCAGGAAGACGCCGTCGCGGGTGATCTTGCCGAGCGCCTGGCGGTCGGCCGAGCAGGATACGCCGATCCCGATCGGCAGGCTGGCCGCATGGCGCGGCAGCCGCACCACCCGCACGTCGTGGACGAAGTACTTGCCGCCGAACTGGGCGCCGATTCCCATGCGCCGCGTCATCTCGTGGATCGCCGCCTCGAGCTCGAGATCGCGGAAGGCATGGCCGGCTTCCGATCCTTGCGTCGGCAGGGCATCGAGATAGCGGCAGCTGGCGAGCTTCACCGTCTTCAGCGTGAGCTCGGCGCTGGTCCCGCCGATCACCACCGCCAGGTGATAGGGCGGACAGGCGGCGGTGCCGAGGGTCCGGATCTTCTCCTCCAGGAACGGCAGCAGCCGGTCGCGGGTGAGCGTCGAGGGGACGGCCTGGAACAGGAAGGACTTGTTGGCCGATCCGCCGCCCTTGGCGACGAACAGGAATTTATAGGCGTCCTCGCCGTCCTCGAAAATCTCGATCTGCGCCGGCAGGTTGGTCCGCGTGTTGCGCTCCTCGAAGGTCGTGACCGGCGCGAGCTGGCTGTAGCGCAGATTGCGCTTGAGATAGGCATCGGCCACGCCGGCCGCGATCGCCGGCTCGTCGCCGCCCCGGGTCCACACCCGGCGCCCCTTCTTGCCCATGACGAGGGCGGTGCCGGTGTCCTGGCACATGGGCAGAACCCCGCCGGCGGAGATGTTCGCGTTCTTGAGCAGGTCGAAGGCGACGAAGCGGTCGTTCGCCGAGGCCTCCGGATCGTCGAGGATGGTGCGGAGCTGCTGGAGATGGCCGGGGCGCAGCAGGTGGTTGATGTCGATGAAAGCCTGCTCGGCGAGCATCCGCAGCGCTTCGGGCGCGACCTTCAGCACCTCCTCCCCGTCGAACCGGTCGACGGTCACATGATCCACCGTCAGCCGGCGATACTCGGTCTTGTCGTCGCCGAGAGGGAACAGGGGGGTGTAGGTCGCGCCGATCTGGGCGTCGTCCGGCATGGTCGCTCGTATCCTGGTCTGGTTGGCGGTGCGGCGCAGGGGGCTGGGCCGCCGGGACTCGACCACGTCGGCGGCACCGGCGCAAGGCCGTCGGCCCTCTCGTCCGCAGGATCGGACGCCGGTCAATGCAGGAAAACCGACCTCCAAATATCCGGGACGTGACGGAAGATTAACCCTGCCTCCAGCCTGCGACATCTTGACCGTCGAACCGAATCCATAAGATAATTCCGATACTTCCGTTAACCATGGGGCACCCTCGGGACTTGCCGCACGGGTATGGGACGGACCTTCGCAAGTATTGGGACCAGCTCGGCCGCCGTCTCTTCAGAGTGATTCCGGGAGCGGGATCTTTCGAGACGGGCGTTTCAGCCGAGCGACAGGAGCGGCGATGTTCGAGGATGTGAGCGGCGCACCGGCCGACGGGCCGGCAGCGGATCCCGTCAATGGCGGAAAGCCCGTCCAGCTGGCGCAGGCCCCCGCCGAGCCGATCGGCAGCGTCGAGGAGCTGACCGGGACGGTCACGCTGACCCGCGCCGACGGCAGCACCAGCACCGCCGCCGCAGGCGATCCGGTCTTCCTCAACGACACCGTGGCGACGGCGTCCGGCAGCTCGGTCGAGATCACCTTCGTCGACGGAACGCGCTTCTCGCTCGGCCAGGACGGGCAGATGACGCTCGACCAGCTGGTCTACGATCCCGGCGGCGGCGACAACGAGCTCGATCTCTCGGTCGTGCAGGGCGCCTTCACCTTCGTGACCGGCGCCATCGCCGGCGCGCCCGGCGAAGGCATGGAGGTCAATCTTCCGGTCGGCACCATCGGCATCCGCGGCACCGCCGTCGGCGGCGGCCCCGACGGGACGACGCCGGACCCGACCGACTACACCCTCGTGCTGCTGCCCGAGGAGGGCGGGCGCTTCGGGCGGATCGTGCTGACCGACGTCAACGGCCGCTCGGTCATCCTCGACCAGCCGCTGGAGGCGATGGACATCTCCAGCCTGGGCCTCGCCCCCGGCGAGCCGGTGGTGCTGACCCGCGAGCAGGTGCTCGACCTGCTCGGCCTCGCGGTGGAGAACCTCGAGGACATCCTGGAAGAGGTCCAGAACTTCGAGAGCCTCGAAGATCAGCAGACCCCGGAGGCCGGCCCGCAGCAGCGCGGCGACATTCTGCCGGGCAGCCCGAATACCGGCGGCGTCAACACGCCCCGGGGCGAGACCCGATCGCTCGACGAGCTGACCACGCTGTTCAGCCTGTCGGACCAGCAAGGGCTCGGCGGTGACGACCAGGGCGGACCGCTCGGCGGATTCACGCCGGGCGGCGGCCTCGGCAACGAGGACAATGAACCACCGGCCGGACCTTCGGATCCCGACCGGCCGACCGGCAGCGACCCGGTCACGACCGACTCCCCTCCCCCGGGCTCCGGGCTCTTCGTCCTCACCGGGGGCGAGGGCGACGACCTGCTCGACGCGAGCGACATCGGCGCCGCGAACATCATCGGACTCGGCGGCAACGATACGCTGGTCGGCAGCTCCCAGGACGACATCCTGCAAGGCGGCGACGGCGACGACACGCTGGATGCGGGCGCCGGCAACGACCAGGTGTTCGGCGGCGGCGGCAACGACACCATCATCGGCGGATCGGGCGAAGGCAACGACCATTACGACGGCGGCGCCGGCATCGACACGGTCAAGTATTCCAGCGCCACGCAGTCGATCACGGTCAATCTCGAGACAGGCGTCGCCTCCGGCGACCCGGCGATCGGCAGCGACACGCTGGTCGACGTGGAGAACGTGATCGGCGGCGGCGGCAGCGACTTCATCACCGGCGACGGGGCCGCGAACCGGCTCGAAGGCGGCGCCGGCGACGACGAGCTCACCGGCGGCGGCGGCAACGACACGATCGTCGGCGGCGACGGCGACGACGTGGCGGTATTCGGCGGCAACCGCGACGACTACCAGATCACCGGCGGCGAAGGCGGCTTCTACGTCACCGACCTGCGCGACGGGGCGAACGACGGAACGGACTTCGTCGCCTACGACGTCGAAGCGCTGCGTTTCGCCGACCAGGAGGTCGCGGTGGCGCCGAAGGCGTTCGACGATTTCCACGTCGTCAGCGAGTCCCAGCAGGAGGTCACCAACGGCGCCGCGATGAGGACCACCGTCACGGCCTCCGCCGGGTCGGTCCTCACG